>NZ_CP102772.1:2709000-3010000 GCF_026020075.1 Bosea sp. NBC_00550 | reverse complement strand
TTCGTCCTGCAGGCGGATCTCTGCTTCCTCGCCATCGGCTTCGCGGGCTCTCTGATCGAGGGCATGATCGCGCAGTCCGGCGCGGCGGTGGACCGGCGCGCCAACGTCGTCGCCAACGACCGCGACTACAGGACCAGCGTCGACAAGGTCTTCGTCGCCGGCGACATGCGCCGTGGGCAGTCCCTCGTCGTCTGGGCGATCCGCGAGGGCCGGCAGGCCGCGCATGCGATCGACAAGGAATTGATGGGCGCGACGATCCTGCCGGTGTGAGCTGCACGGCTGCATCATGATGGGGCGAGCCTGAATCCAGGCGAATGCGGCGCGCTGAAGCGGCGGCAGGAGGCGTGCGCCGTCGGTGAAGACTGCTGCCGGTGGATGCGCTTTGCCGCCAACGATAAGCGGCTGAGTCTCGATGGGGCAGACTGGCATCAGGCCTGAACTTGGCTCGCGCATAGATGGCGCCAGGAATTCGTTGCGAATAGGACGAATCGCCTCAAAAAGCCTGCGGCTAACCGAGCGTCATCCGAATAAGTGCTTGACGTAAGCGCTGAAGTGGAGTGGAAGCGCGCCTTCGCTCTCTTTACGTTCGGTCAGTCATATGACGCCGGTTATTTTCACGACGATGGGCCTGCCCAAGGCGAAGCAGCTGGATGCTTGGCGCGGCTGGTTCGATACCGTGTTCGACGTCGCGGTCGATGATCCGCAAGCCGGCTTCTCAGCGACCAGCGAGACCTGGAATCTCGGCGGCTTCGGCCTCAGCCGCGTCCATGCCCCGAGGCTGCGGGCGTTCCGGACGCCGGACCTCGTCCCGCGCAACCCGATCGATCATTGGAGCGTCACGATCGGGCATAAGCGGACGACCGGCGAAGCCGGCTGGCAACGGTCGATCGACGTGCCTGCCGGCACACCCTTCGTCGCCTCGCTGGGCCGCGAGCTCGTCAGCCTGCGCGACGAGGACGACCGGCTGCAGCTCTATCTGCCGCGCGATGGCTTTCCGGATCTGACGGCCGTCCTGGAGGGTGCCGAGGGCCGGCCGCTGAGCGATGCGATGGGCAAGCTTCTCGCCGAGTTCATCGCCTTGCTGGCCCGCAGCGCTTCCAGCTTCGCCGATGCGGATCTGCCGGGCCTGCAAACCGCGGTTCGCGGCATGGTGCTCGCCTGCGTCGCACCATCGCCCGATCACAGCGCCTTCGGCGCGGCGCCGATCGCGGTCACGCGCAAGGAAGCCGTGCGCCGCATCGTCGACCTCAACCTCGCCAACCCGTCGCTCGGACCGGATTTCCTGTGCCGGGAGGCCGGCATGTCGCGCTCGCAGCTCTATCGGCTGCTCGAAAGCGAGGGCGGCGTGAAGAACTACATCCAGCGGCGGCGCCTGAAGCAGTGTTTCGCCGAGCTGTCGAACGGCGCCAATTCCCGCTCGGTCTCGGTGATCGCCGAGGGCCTGGGCTTTCTGGACCCGTCGAGCTTCAGCCGCTCCTTCAGGAAAGAGTTCGGCCTGACGCCCAAGGAAGTAATGCACGCCAAGCTGTCGGGCGTGCCGGTCAGCCTTGGCCGCGGCGGCAGCTCCGACCCGGATGTGCGAAACCTGCGCGACCTGTTGGGGTTGATCGCGCGGGGTTAGCTGTTCGCGAGACGCGGATATCAGCCGCGCCGGGCCGCCTCGATCGCAGCGACGTCGATCTTCGTCATGTCCATCATCGCGGCAAAGGCACGCTTGGCCTCCTCGCCGCCGGCCGCCATCGCCTCGGTCAGCACGCGCGGCGTGATCTGCCAGGAGATGCCCCATTTGTCCTTGCACCAGCCGCAGGCACTTTCCCGGCCGCCATTGCCGACGATGGCGTTCCACAGGCGATCGGTCTCCTGCTGGTCGTCAGTGGCGATCTGGAACGAGAAGGCTTCGCTGTGCTTGAACGCGGGCCCGCCATTGAGCCCGATGCAGGGGATGCCGGCGACGGTGAATTCGACCGTCAGCACGTCCCCTGCCTTGCCGGAGGGGTAGTCGCTGGGGGCGCGGTGGACGGCTCCCACCGCGCTGTCGGGAAACGTCTCGGCGTAGAAGCGGGCGGCGGCCTCGGCGTCCTTGTCGAACCACAGGCAGATCGTGTTCTTGGCGATAGCCATTGCTTGTCCTTTCGCTTCTGACGCCATCCCGGCGCAATGTCGCGTGCCCTCGCAAGTGTCTTGTGACCAGCCCCGACGGCGCACCCGGATAGGGAATGCGCGTGCGCTATCCGGCGTTCCGCCGACGATGGCTGCAAAGTTATAGCGGCATCGGGGCCGCCGGCTATCCCCGCTCTTCAAGAGGCCAGACTTCCACGACGCCATGCGCGACCGAACAGGGCGTCCGCGAAACGAGATCGATGGCCTCGGCGAGATCGGCCGCTTCGATGATGGCGAACCGGGCCACCGGCAGTTGCGACGCCATGAAGGAACCGTCCTCGGTCTGCACTCCGGCTGCATCGGGATTGCGGACCTGGACAGGCTGGCCGGCGATGCCGATCAAGGCGCCGCGTTTGGCGAGTACTGCATCCTGAGCGTGAGCCGCATCGCGGATATCGGGCGCGATGCGGTCATAACCCGCCCGGTCGCCATAGCCGATCGTCACGAATCTGGGCATCGCATGGCCTCCTCTGCGAACCAACAATCCGATGCGACGAGGGCAGTTCCACCAGCATGCCGAAATCAGGCTCCTACGTGCAGGCCTGGGTGGCCATGTCGCGGAAGCACTGTTCAGCCGCGCCGGCGCGGCTATGATCGGCACCATGGAATCGAGCCAGAACGGGAAGCCGGTGTTCTACCGCAGCTTCCGCTATCGCACCCGAGGACCTGTTTTCGCCCCGCGCTTCACCTCGCGGGGCTGACCGGGAACGCATCGCCGTCTCATCGTCAGTCTTTTTCGGCGCGGCTTGCCGCGCTTGCCTGATCGCATGAGATTCCGATGTCCCTGATTGCCCTGAAAGACCTTTCGCTCGCCCGCAGCGAGCCTCTGTTCGCAGGCCTCGACCTCGCCATCGCCAAGGGAGACCGCCTCGGCCTCGTCGCCGCCAATGGACGCGGCAAATCCTCGCTCCTGCGCATCATGGCGGGAGAGGAAGAGGCCACGGCCGGCAGCGTCACCCGCGCACGCGGTCTCGTCACCGCCTTCGCGCCGCAGGACCCGCCTACCCATCTTCTGGCCTTGAGCTTCCACGATGCCGTGCGCGAGGCCTTGGACGTCGAGACCGCGGAGACCGAGGGTTGGCGGGTCGATGTCCTGCTCGACGATCTCGCCGTCGACGAGGGCTTGCGCAGCCGCCCTGTCCGCGCGCTCTCCGGTGGCTGGCAGCGAGCGATGCTGCTGGCGCGGGCGGCGGTGGTTGAGCCCGATCTGCTGATCCTCGACGAGCCGACCAACCATCTCGATCTCGAGCGGATCGGCGTGCTCGAACGTTTTCTCGCAGCCCTGCCGCGTGACTGCGCCGTGGTGGCGGCGAGCCATGACCGCGCCTTTCTCGACGATGTCAGCCGCCGCACGCTGTTCCTGCGCCCGGCGGAAAGCGCCGATTTCTCTCTGCCTTACACGCGCGCCCTGCAGGCATTGGAGGAGCGCGATGCGGCGCGTGGCAGGCAGTTCGAGAACGACATGCGCAAGGTTCGGGCGATCCGGCAGCAGGCGGCGAAGCTCAAGAACATCGGCATCAATTCCGGCTCCGATCTGCTGGTGGTCAAGACCAAGCAATTGTCCGAGTGGGCCGACAGGCTGGAGGACAGCGCGCGGCCGGCGCATAAGGAGCGCTCGGCCGGGGCGATCCGGCTGACCAATAGCGGCAGCCATGCCAAGGCGCTGGTTTCGATCAAGGACACGGCGATCGCCGCCCCGGACGGACGCTCGTTGTTCCGCACCGGGCAGTTCTGGATAGAGAACGGCGATCGGGTCGCCCTGCTCGGCGCGAACGGCACGGGCAAGACGCGGCTGGTCGAGCGGCTGCGCGCCGCGCTCGATGGATCGGATCCGGAGATCCGGGGCGCGGCGAGCCTAAAGGCCGGCTGTTCCGACCAGGCGCTCTCGCAGCTCGATGCCTGGCCGACGCCTTGGGCGGCGGTGAAGGGGTCGAGCGATCTCGGCGATCAACTGGCGCGCACCCTGCTCTCGGGAGCCGGAATCGCGAGCGAAGCTCAGGCGGCGCCGACCGCGCGCCTTTCGGGCGGGCAGAGGGCGCGGCTCGCCTTGCTGCTTTTGCGTCTGGCCCAGCCGAACTTCTTCCTGCTGGATGAGCCGACCAACCATCTCGACATCGAGGGGCAGGACATGCTCCAGGCGGAACTGGTCGCGCACGGGGCGGCCTGCCTGCTGGTCAGCCATGACCGCGCCTTCGCCCGCGCCGTGGCGACGCGGATCTGGGTGATCGACGGGAAGAGGCTGGTCGAGGCCGACGATCCCGACCCGGTCTTCGACAGGCTGATGGCGGGCTGATCGCTCCGCCGCTCAGCGCGGCCAGCTATAATCGTCGAGCCGGCCGGGGACCGGATCGGGCGCGATGCCCTGGCCGAAGACGCGCTCCAGCTGCATCGCGGTGTCACCGCGCCCGCGCGCCTCGGTGATCGAGGCCAGCAGCGGCTGCTCGGTCGTCGCGGCCTGGCCGGTGAGCGGCTGGATCGGCCCGGCCAGCGGGCGCGCCTGCAGGGCCTGGGGCAGGCCGATCGTCGGCATGCCGGCGACCATCTGGTCGATCAGCCGCTCGACGCCGCCGGCCTGCAGCTCCGGCGCCGAGGGGGCTCCGGTCTCTGGCGAGACGGGCAGGGCGATCACGCTGTTCTGCGGGGCGGCCTCGATGATGCGGCGGATGACGAGATCGACGAAATGCGCCGCCTTGCGGGCGCCGGCCACGGTGAAATGGATGCCGTCGCCGAGGCGCAGCCGCGTCGGCTGGCCGGAGACGTCCGGGCCTGTCGCGGTATAGCGGTTCTCGGCATCGACGAAGCCGCCCCAGAGATCGACATACTGGCCGCCGGCCTTTTCGACGCGCTGGCGGTATAGCTCGTTGAAGCTGACGAAATCGGCCGAGAGCCGTCCGTTCTGCACCGGCGGCGCACCGACCCAGATCAGGGGGATGCGCCGGGAGGCGAAGGCATTGGCGATGATGTCGACCCGGTCGCGGTAGAGCTCGAGCCAGCGCGGGCTCAGCGGCTCATGGACGGTCTCGCCCTCGCGGATCGGCTGGCGGTCGTTGAGGCCGACCAGCATGACGCCGATGCCGATCTTCTGGTCGCCGGCCAGGATGTCGGAGACGGCCTTCGGCCAGTCGTAGAAATCCGTGCGGACGAGGCCGGAATCCGGCTTGGCCTTGTGGATCACCTCGACGTCGGGGCGGTTGTTCAGGGCATCGTCGAGGCCACCAGCCAGCAGATTGCCGAGGGAGTCGCCCATCACCACGATGTGATTGGTGACATCGACCTTGGGGATGACCGGATCGTCGCGGACGACGACGGGGGCCTCGCGGCGGCGGATGGCTGGCGCTATACGCTGGCGCGGCTGCGGCGCGGCGCGCTGCGGCGCTGCCGGCAATTGCCAGAACATCTGGAACAGGTTGCGCTGCTGCTGGGCGAGCGAAACCGGCCCGCCGGTGATGAGCAGCAGGCAGGCGGCACAGAGAACCACGGCGAGCGAACGCAGACGCATCGGCCAATCCGGTCCAGCACTTCGTATCGCCCCCAATATAGGGCGGAAGGACGCGGAAGTCAGCGCTTGCCGCGCATCCGCGCCAGCAAAGCGGGTGTCGGGTAGCCGTCGGGAATCTCGCCGGCGCTGATCTGGTACTGGCGCACGGCCTCGCGCGTGCCGGTGCCGATGCGCCCGTCGGCATCGTGATCGTAGAGGCCGAGCGCCTTGAGCCGGAGCTGCAGGTCCTTGGTCGCGGCCATGTCGAGGCGGGCGGCCTTGAGCGGCCAGTCGGCCTGGATCGCCGGGCGGCCGACGATGCGGTCGCCGAGATGGCCGACGGCCAGCGCGTAGGCGTCCGAGGAGTTGTACTTCTTGATCACGTCGAAATTCGCGGTCAGCAGCATCACCGGCCCGCTATGTCCGGCCGGATAAAACAGGCGGGCTTCGCCCGAGGAGGGGAGGCTGCGGCCGTCGGCGCGGCGCACGCCGGCAGAGGTGAAGGCGGAGAAGCTCGCCTTGTTGAGGCGGTGATCGAAGCCGGCAGGCAGCGCCACCTCCACGCCCCAGGGCAGGCCCGGCACCCAGCCATAGCCCTTGAGGTAGTTGGCGGTGGAGGCGATGGCGTCGCTCGACGAGTTCCAGATGTCGGCATGGCCGTTTCCGGTCCAGTCGACCGCGTATTTCATATAGCTCGACGGCATGAACTGGGTGTGGCCCATGGCACCGGCCCAGGAGCCGCGCAGCTCGCTACGCTCGACATAGCCTTTCTCGATCAATTCGAGCGCGGTCAGCAACTCGTCGCGGAAGAAGTCGCCGCGATAGCGGATCGAGGCGAGGGTGGCGAGCGAGCGGATGACATCCTTGCCGCCCTTGAAGGAGCCGTAATTGGTCTCCATGCCCCAGACGCCGAGGACGACCTCCTTGGGCACGCCGTAGCGCGCTTCGACCTGGGCGAGCACGCTGGCGTTCTCGGCGGCGGCGTCGCGGCCGCGCTGGATGCGGGCGCCGCCGACGGCGTTCTCCAGATAGTTCCAGATCGGCGCGCTGAACTCGGACTGCTTCTTCGTCAACGCGACGATGGAGGCATCCGGCGTACACCCGCGGAAGGCGAGGTCGAAGGTCGCGCGCGAGATGCCCCGCGCCTGTGCCTGCGGCCAGAGCCGCTGGAGGAAGATGTCGAAGGAGGCGCTCGCCGGCGTCGCCTGCGCATTGCGGGCATGGGCGCCGGAGACGTTGATCGAGCCGGTCGTCTGCGCCAGCGCCGGCGCCAGGCTGATCACGGCCGAAGCTGCGATGACGGACAGGCGCATGGACACTCCCGGCGGATGCTGGATGGAAACCCCATCACAGCGCCTGAACAAGATTAACCAAAGGTTAAGCCGGGAGCGAGTGCGACGATGCGTTCGTGATTTGACAAGGCAGGGCGATTGCCCGAATCTTTCCCGATGAACAGCGCCTCCCCCTTCCGCCGCGGTCTGCACCGCTCGGGCAACCTGATCGCGGGCTTCTAGCCCCGGGCCTGTCGCGCTTGTCGCCTCCGGTTCGGGGGGCGCTCCCTCTCTATCGTTTACCTGCGAGTTCGACCCTGAGATGCCGTGCGGCTTGTTGTCCGCAGGCGGGCGCTCGCTTTCGATGAAAGACCCAGTCCATGACCGCCAAGCGTCCTGCCATCACCGTCACGGCCACCGATCATGCCATGCTGAGCCGGATCGCAGCCGGCGCCGCTCACACCATGCCGGAGCTCGCCGCCGAGCTGACCCATGAGCTCGACCGCGCCCGCATCCTGCCGGAGGGGCGGGTCTCGGCCGACCATGCCCACATCGGCAGCGAGATCGTCTATCGCGACGAGAGCACCAAGCGGGAGACCACGCTGACGCTGGTCTGGCCGCAGGACGCCGATATCGAGAAGAACCGCGTCTCGGTGATGACGCCGATCGGCGTCGCGCTGCTCGGCATGGCGGCCGGGCGCTCGATCGACTGGACGACGCGCTCCGGCGACGTCAAGCGCCTGACCGTGCTCGAAGTGCGCGAGCCGGCCGAGGAGCGGGCGGCCTCCTGAGCGGAGGCGCACCGCTCGACATGTCCTGCAGCTCAGGCCGAGGCGTTCCGCGTCCTGAGCTTCTCCTCCCAGGCTAGGGCCTGGCCGACGATTTCCTCGAGATCGTCATGCTCCGGCTGCCAGCCCAGCTCGGTCCGGATGCGATCGACGCGGGCGACCAGCGAGGCCGGGTCGCCGGCGCGGCGTTCGGCAAGGACGACCGGGAAGTCGATTCCCGAGACCTTCTTCACGACCTCGACGACCTCATTGACCGAATAGCCGCGGCCATAGCCGCAGTTCAGCGTCAGGCTTTCCGCGCCGCCACGCAGATGGTCGAGCGCAGCGAGATGGGCGCGGGCGAGGTCGGTGACGTGGATATAGTCGCGCACACAGGTACCGTCCGGGGTCGCATAGTCGGTGCCGAAGACGGTCAGGCCGTCGCGCTGGCCGAGCGCCGCCTGGCTCGCGACCTTGATGAGATGCGTCGCGTTCGGCGAGGACTGGCCGGAGCGCAGTTTGGGATCGGCGCCGGCGACGTTGAAATAGCGCAGCGCGATATAGGTGAAGCCGTGCGCCTTGGCCGCATCCCGCAGCATCCACTCGCTCATCAGCTTGGAGCGGCCATAGGGGTTGATCGGGTTGAGCGCGATCTCCTCCGGGACCGGAGAGACCGGCGGCTCGCCATAGACCGCGGCGGTGGAGGAGAAGATGACGTGCTTCACGCCGCCGCGGACCGCGCTCTCGATCAGGGCGCGCGTCTTCACGGTATTGTTGAAATAGTAGCCTAGGGGGTCGCTGACCGATTCAGGAACCACGATCCGGGCCGCGAAATGCGCCAGCTCCGTCACGCCGTGCTCGGCGATCAGCGATTCGACCAGTTCCTGGTCGCCGATATCGCCCTGGACGAAGACCGCCTCGGGCGGGACCGCCCACCAGAAGCCGGTGGAGAGATTGTCGAGGACCACGACCTTCTCGCCGCGATCGAGCAATTCCAGCACCAAATGGCTGCCGATGTAGCCGGCGCCGCCGGAAACCAATACTGCCATCGTCTCTCTCGCCTCATCTTCGTCGGGAACACGGCCTATCGAAAAACCGTTGACGGGTTCTCAAGGCCTGTCAGCTAATATCCCAGATGGCCGGCAACCATGACAGTTGTACGGCCTTCCCCACCACGCGCCCAATGGATTTTGCATGACGAAACGCATCCGCAAGGCCGTTCTCCCCGTCGCTGGTCTCGGCACCCGCTTCCTGCCCGCCACCAAGGCGATCCCGAAGGAGATGCTCACCATCGTCGACCGCCCGGTCGTGCAGCATGTGGTGGATGAGGCGCGCGCCGCCGGCATCGAGCACTTCATCTTCGTCACCGGCCGCAACAAGGCGGTGATCGAGGATCACTTCGATCTCGCCTACGAGCTCGACGACACGCTCGCCAAGCGCAACAAGATCAAGGAGCTCGAAGCGCTGAAGGCCGATCTGCCGGCCGCCGGCGCCACCAGCTTTACCCGTCAGCAGGCGCCGCTCGGCCTCGGCCACGCCGTCTGGTGCGCGCGCGAGCTCGTCGGCGAGGAGCCGTTCGCGCTGCTGCTGCCGGACATGCTGCATTACAGCCAGGGCAAGGGCTGCCTCGCCGAGATGATCGAGGCCTATGACCGGCATGGCGGCAATCATATCGCCGTCGCGCCGGTGCCGGACGACCAGACGCACCAGTACGGCATCGTCGGCGTCGAGGACGCCAAGGCCAAGGTTTCGAAGATCACCGGCATGGTCGAGAAGCCGCCCAAGGGAACTGCGCCTTCGAACCTGCATATTTCGGGCCGCTATATCCTGCAGCCGACGATCTTCAACCTGCTCGCGAACCAGGAGACCGGCGCGGGCGGCGAGATCCAGCTCACCGATTCGATGATCGCGCTGTCGCATCTGGAGCCGTTCTTCGCGGTGCGCTTCGACGGCGAAATCTACGATGCCGGCTCGAAGATCGGCTTCCTTGCGGCTAACGTCGCCTATGCGCTCGACCGCGGCGACCTCGGGCCGCAATTGCGCGCCGAGATCGAAAAGCTGCTCGATCGCTGAGCCGGACACAGCGACGCAGGGAATGCGCGGTTGAGCGACAACAGCCTCGTCTTCGACCGCACGCTTGGCCGTTCGCGGCTGCGGCGTGCGCTCGCGCAGGGCTATCCGGATTTCCTGCTGCAGCGCGCCGCTGGTGATCTGGAGGAGCGGCTTAGCGCGGTGCTCAGGCAGTTCGCGATCGCTGCCGATCTCGGCACGCCGCTTCCCGTCGTCGGCCCGGTGCTGGCGGGCAAGGCCGGTTGGTTTCTGCGCATGGCGGAAGCCGAAGGCCCGGGTGCGGATCTTTTAGGCGATCTCGAACGCCTGCCCCTTGCGGCGGGTTCGCTCGACCTCGCCGTCTCGCTACTGGCATTGCATGGCGTCAACGACCTGCCGGGGGCGCTGATCCAGATCAAGCGTGCCCTGAGGCCTGACGGGCTGTTCATGGGTTGCCTGCTCGGTGGCCGAACCCTGCAGGAATTGAGGCAGGCCTTGCTGGAAGCGGAGAGCGAAACCACCGGCGGCGTGAGCCCCCGCGTCGCGCCCTTCGCCGATCTGCGCGATCTCGGCGGGCTCCTGCAGCGTGCGGGCTTTGCCCTGCCCGTCGTCGATAGCGAGGCGGTGACAGTGCGGTATCGCGATGCCTTCGGCCTGTTCCGCGACCTCAGGGCCATGGGCTGGACCAATGCGCTCGTCGCGCGCCGCAAGGCGCCGCTACGGCGGGAGACGCTGCTGCGCGCCGCCGCGCTCTATGCCGAACGCTTCGCCGATCCGGACGGGCGGCTGCCGGCGACCTTCGAATTCGTCTGGGTCTCCGGCTGGGCGCCGCATGAGAGCCAGCAGAAGCCGCTGCGGCCGGGCTCGGCCAAGGCGAGACTTGCCGATGCGCTCGGCGTGCCGGAGATCAAGGCCGGCGAGAAACCGGGGGGCGGCAATGGCTGAGCGCCAGCCGCGCCTGTCACGCGGCGATTTCCGCGTCTTCCGCGCGATCCCGACGCGCTGGCACGACAACGACGTCTTCGGCCACGTCAACAACGTCGTCTATTACGGCTGGTTCGACACGGCGGTGAACGCCTGGCTGATCGAGGGCGGCTTCCTCGATCCGGCGACGAGCGAGATCGTCGGGCTCGTGGTCGAGACGGCCTGCACCTATTTCGAGAGCGTCGCCTTTCCCGAGATCGTCGAGGTGGGGATCGCTGTCGAGCAGCGGGGCAACAGTTCGGTCACCTATCGCATCGGCATCTTCCGGCAGGGCGGTGAGCAGGCGGCGGCGCAGGGGCGCTTCACCCATGTCTATGTCGAGCGCGCCGGGCAGAGGCCCGTGCCGATTCCCGCGCCGCTCCGGGCCGCGCTGGCTGCCTTGTAACGATTCAGGCGAGCTGCAAGCCGCAATGGGCGGCAAATGGATCGAAATCGCGATACTGATGGAGCAGAAGGTGGCCATGCTCGATACAGAAGGCCGCAATGATCAGGTCAGCGGTTTTGCGCACGGTGATGCCCTGTTTGCGGAGCTCTCGATAATGCCATGCAGCCAGCACAGCGAGGGCTGGCGACAGCATGGCCACCATGGCAAATTGGCGGATCCGTTCTTCGATCGCCGCGGCGTGGGCTTCATCGCGAGCGCCACGCAGGATTTCGAGGAGAACGATATCCCCGACGAGGATCTCCCCGGTGTTCTCCAGGGATCGCAGCACGGTGACGCCGCGCGAAATCTCGCCACGCAGCAAAGCGATCCAGACCGACGAGTCGACGACGATCACCGGTGATCCGGCTCGACGATGTCCTGCCGCATCGCGTCGAGGTCGCCTTCCCAGCCGAGGCCGCTGAGTTCTTCCAGAGCGTGACGCTGACGATGTTGCCTGACGACGATGCGCAACGCCTCCTCGACTGTGGCGCGCTTGGTCGGCAAGCCGGTCGCCTTCATCGCTTCTGCGAGGAGCGTATCGTCCAGTTCGATATTGGTCCGCATCAGCCAACTCCGCCGGAATTCGCAATGTGTATGGTATTTGAAAATTATACACATTGACGTTGGAAGCACAACCGCCGGGGCCGAATGCGTTGTCTCGCGCGCCGAGGCAGGCTATGCCCCTGCCAAACCCCCTCGCCGGACCGCCAGGAACCCTGAGCCCGTGATTCCGAACGATATCAAGATCACCCCGCAGCTCGTCGCCGAGCACGGCCTGAAGCCGGACGAGTATCAGCGCTTCCTGCATCTGATCGGCCGCGAGCCGACGATCACCGAGCTCGGCATCGTCTCGGCGATGTGGAACGAGCACTGCTCCTACAAATCGTCGAAGATCCATCTGAAGACTCTGCCGACCAAGGCGCCCTGGGTGATCCAGGGACCGGGCGAGAATGCCGGCGTCATCGATATCGGCGAGGGCACGGCCATCGTCTTCAAGATGGAGAGCCACAACCACCCGTCCTTCATCGAGCCCTATCAGGGCGCGACGACGGGCGTCGGCGGCATCCTGCGCGACGTCTTCACCATGGGCGCGCGGCCGATCGCGGTGCTCGACGCACTGCGCTTCGGCGATCCCGCCCATCCGAAGACCCGCCACCTCGTCTCCGGCGTCGTGGCCGGCATCGGCGGCTACGGCAATTCCTTCGGCGTGCCGAATGTCGGCGGCGCGACTGGCTTCCACACCCGCTATGACGGCAACATCCTGGTCAACGCCATGGCGGTCGGCATCGCCCAGGCCGACGAGATCTTCTACGCCAAGGCCTCGGGCGTCGGTAAGGCGATCGTCTATCTGGGTTCGAAGACCGGCCGCGACGGCATCCACGGCGCGACCATGGCCTCGGCCGAATTCGACGACAAGTCGGAGGAGAAGCGCCCGACCGTGCAGGTCGGCGACCCCTTCGCCGAGAAGCTGCTGCTCGAAGCCTGCCTCGAGATCATGGCTGCCGGCCATGTCGACGCGATTCAGGACATGGGCGCGGCGGGCCTCACCTGCTCGGCCGTCGAGATGGGCGCCAAGGGCGATCTCGGCGTCGAGCTCGACCTCGACAAGGTGCCCTGCCGCGAGGAGGGCATGAGCGCCTATGAAATGATGCTGTCGGAGAGCCAGGAGCGCATGCTCATGGTAATCAAGCCCGGCCATGAGGACGCCGCCGAGGCGATCTTCAAGAAGTGGGGGCTCGACTTCGCCGTCATCGGCCACACCACCGACACGCTGCGCTTCGTCGTGAAGCACCAGGGCGAGGTCATGGCCGACCTGCCGATCAAGGAACTCGGCGACGAGGCCCCGGAATACGACCGGTCCTGGATCGAGACCGAGCTGCAGCAGCGCATCGCGCCGGAGAGCGTGACGCCGCCCTGCGGCAATGCAGAGGCGCTGAAGAAGCTGCTCGGCTCGCCGGACCTGTCGTCCAAGCGCTGGATCTGGGAGCAGTACGACACGCTGATCCTCGGCAATTCGGCGGTGACGCCCGGCGGCGATGCTGGCGTGATCCGCATCGAGGACGGCCCGAGGGGCCTCGCCATGACCGCCGACGTGACGCCGCGCTATTGCGAGGCCGATCCCTTCGAGGGCGGCAAGCAGGCCGTGGCCGAAGCCTGGCGCAACCTCACGGCAGTGGGCGCGACCCCGCTCGCCATCACCGACAACCTCAATTTCGGCAATCCCGAGAAGCCGGAGGTGATGGGCCAGTTCGTCGGCTGCGTCCGCGGCATCGGCGAGGCCTGCAAGGCGCTCGACTTCCCCGTCGTCTCCGGCAACGTCTCTCTCTACAACGAGACCAACGGCATCTCGATCCTGCCGACCCCGACCATCGGCGGCGTCGGCGTCATGGCCGATGTGACCAAGCATGCGACCGTCGCCTTCAAGACCGAGGGCCAGGCGATCATCCTGATCGGCGAGACGCAGGGCTGGCTCGGCCAGAGCTCTTATCTCGCCACCGTCTGCGGCCGCGAAGAGGGCGCGCCGCCGCCGGTCGATCTCGCGATCGAGCGCCGCAACGGCGATTTCGTGCGCGGGCTGATCACGGCAGGCCGGGTCACCACCTGCCACGATCTCTCGGATGGCGGCCTTGCGGTCGCGCTGGCCGAGATGGCGATGGCCAGGGGCATCGGCGCGACCGTCGAGACGCTGCCCGCCGGCCCGGCCCATGCCGCGCTCTTCGGCGAGGATCAGGCGCGCTATGTCCTGGCGGTTCCCGCCGCGCAGGCCGATGCGATCCTCGGTGAAGCCAAGGCGGCCGGCGTGCCGGCGCTCGCGATCGGCCGCACCGGAGGCATTTCGCTTGCGCTGCCGGGCGAGCCCGCGCTGGCGATCGCCGATCTCCGCAAGATTCATGAAGACTGGCTGCCGTCCTACATGGCCGGCAAGGCAGCCTGAGGAGACAAGCCATGGCGATGAATGCCCACGAGATCGAGCGGATGATCAAGGCGGCGCTGCCGGATGCGGCGGTCCAGATCAAGGATCTGGCCGGCGACGGCGACCACTATGCCGCGACGGTCAGCTCGACCGCCTTCAAGGGCAAGACCCGGGTGCAGCAGCATCAGATGGTCTATGCCGCGCTCCAGGGGAATATGGGCGGCGTGCTGCACGCCCTTGCGCTGACGACGAGCGTTCCCCAAGATTAGATCGAAACCATCCGGCGGGCCTTGAACCCGCTTCAGGAGACAGACGATGTCCGACGTCAACGCCCGTATCGATGCCGAAGTGAAAAGCAGCGACGTGGTGCTCTTCATGAAGGGCACGCCGCAATTCCCGATGTGCGGCTTCTCCGGCCAGGTCGTGCAGATTCTCGGCTATGTCGGCGTGCCTTTCAAGGGCGTCAACGTGCTGGAGGATCAGGAGATCCGCGAGGGCATCAAGGCCTATTCGAACTGGCCGACGATCCCGCAGCTCTACGTCAAGGGCGAGTTCATCGGCGGCTGCGACATCACCCGCGAGATGTTCCAGGCCGGCGAATTGCAGCAGCTTTTCGAGGAAAAGGGCATCGCGGTGAAGCAGGCGAGCTGAGGTTTCTCAGCCTTCCTTGCAGGGCGGCAGCGATTCCAGCACCGCCCATAAGGCTTGGGGTAGATCGCCCTCCCGCTCGATCAGGGATGCGCAGCCGCGTCGTCCTTCCGCGATGACTTTCGGGCGCAAGGTTGCGTTGTCGAAAACGCGCCATTGATCGACCGTACCGATATAGGCAGGTAGGTTGGCAATCGAGCGCTCGAAGCGGCGGCGCACATCGGCTTCGGCGACATCGTGCCCGCCTTCGCTGACGCGGCGGGCGATACGTGCCAGCGAGATGTCCGGGCTGGCGACCAGAAAATAGAGCAGGTTGACGACGAACCCGGCCTCCCGCGCGGCTTCGATCGTGCGCAGATGGGTCTTGCCCGAAAGCGTGGTCTCGATTGAGAATGACCGCTGGTCGGCGATCAGCGAGCGGGTCAACTCCAGCGCCACGCGCGCGGCGCGCTGCTGCTCCATCGAGGGGTCGAGCGGCGAGAGGCCACGCGCGATCTCATCGAGATTGACGAAACGCGTACTGCCCGAGACGGCCTTGATATGCCGGAAAGCGTAAGTCGTCTTGCCGACCCCGTTGGGGCCGGCAACGATCCAAAATTGAGGCTGGGCGGTCGTCATCGCGCTCTGGCTAGCATGGGCCTTGTTTCAGCGCCAATCCAGCTCAAGCCGCCGCGCATTGCGGGTGCGGCTTGCGCACGCGCTCCGTCGAGGCTGGATATTTCTCCAGCATGCGCTCCGGCCTGATTGGCCGACGCACGAGATCGCCGCCGCAGTTCGGGCAGGTGCCGGCGAAGCGCGTCTCGGCGCAGTCGGCGCAGAAGGTGCATTCGAAGGTGCAGATCAGGGCCTCGCGCGATTGCGGGCCGAGGTCGCTGTCGCAGCATTCGCAGTTCGGGCGCAGTTGCAGCATGGCGTCATCCCTCCGGTAAGCGGGCAGAATGCCCGCAGAAGCGGCCGGGACCAGCAATTTCGCGTGATCCGACCGATCAATGGCGCGGATCGCTTGGAATCGAGCCGTCATTCTCGGGCGGAGCGAAGCGTAGACCCGGGAATCTTGTGACCAGATAGCTGGTTTCCGAGATGGCCGGGTCAAGCCCGACCATGACGGCGCGTCATGTCTTCAGGCAGCCGGCCCTTCGGCAAAACCGGAAAATGCGCCCCGCTCCTCACTTCACCAATAGCCAGTCCTCGATCACCAGCGCGTCGAGCCCGCTCGTGTAGAACATCAGGATCGCGTCTTCCGCCGTGTGCAGGATCGGCTTGCCCATGATGTTGAAGGAGGTGTTGAGGATCACTGGCACGTCGGTGAGATCGTGAAAGGCCGAGATCAGCGCGTGGTAACGCGGGTTGCGCTCCTCGGTGACGCTCTGCAGGCGGCCTGTCGCATCCTCATGGACCACTGCCGGGACTTGGCTGCGCACCGCCTCCTTCCAGGTCAGCGTGCGCTCCATATAGGGGGCGTCCTGATAATTCTCGAACCAGTCGGCGGCATGCTCGGCCAGGATCGAGGGTGCGAAGGGCCGGAAGGCCTCGCGGTATTTCACCTTGGCGTTGAGGATGTCCTTGGCGTCGGCCGGGCGCGGATCGGCGATGATCGAGCGGTTGCCGAGCGCGCGCGGGCCGAACTCGGCGCGGCCCTGCACCCAGCCGATCAGCTTGCCTTCGGTCAGAAGCTTCGCCGTGGTGGGGGCGACCTCGTCCGGTGCGAGCTTGCGCAGTCGTTTCTCCCAAAGCTGCATGCGCTCGAAGGGCTCGCTCGAGACTGTTGAGCCGAGATAGGGCGTCAGCGGCCCCTTTGGCGCGCGCCAGTCGGGATTGGCCTCGGCATGGCTGAGCCATGCGGCGCCAATGGCGTTGCCGTCATCGGCCGGGGCGGAGGGAACGAAGACGGTCCTGAAGCCATGGCGGCCGGTAATCTTGCCGTTGAAGGAGGAGTTGAGGGCGCAGCCGCCGGTCAGGACGAGGTTTTCGTTCGGGGCGAGGGCGACGGTTTCGCCGAGCAGCGCCTCCATCATCTCGGCGAAGACGTCCTGCCCGCAGCGGGCGAGGTCGGCCCAGCCCTGGTCGAGCGCATCGGCCGGACGCTTTGCAAGGATCTCTGCTGCGACGGCCTGCACGACGTCGGCCTTGGTGAAGGAGAGCTTGTGACCGTCGATGGTGTAGAGCCTGCGCAACAGCGCCATCAGTTCCGGGTCGGCCCGGCCATAGGGGGCGAGCCCCATGATCTTCCATTCCTCGCCCTTCGCCTGGTCGAAGCCGGCGAGATCGGTGACGAGCCCGAAATAGAAGCCGATGGATTCCCGCCCGCGATGGCGCTTCACCTCGCGGATGCGGCCGTTCTCCAAAGCGAAGATGGCCGAGGCGGCGGTCTCGCCCATGCCGTCGACGACGAGGCAGGCCGCGTTCTCGAAAGGCGAGGACCAGCACGCATAGGCGGCATGGCTGAGATGATGAGCGTAACGCGTCAGCCCTGTGACGTTGGTCTTGCCATGGGCACGGTCGAGGCTGAGGAGCACGCCCATGCCGGCGCGTTGCTGGGCGTGGTGGAGCGAGGCGATCAGGGCGCGCTCGGTCCGCTCCGGCACCAGCGAGCGGTTGAGTTCCGGCGAGAGCTTGAGCAGGGCCTCCAGCGTGAAGGAGCCTGCGCGCGCCATCTGGTCGAGGAAGCCGGTGAAATCCTCGCCCCAGCTGGTGGCGATGCGGATTTCGGCGCCTTCCGGGATATAGCGCTTCAGCAGCCCTTCCGTGCGCGGCGCCGAATCCGGCTCGCAGTTCGGCGCGCGCTTGTATTGCAGATAGCGTTCGGTCGCTTCCGCGAAGAGCACCTCGCCATCGGGGCCGATGATCGCGATGGCGGGATCGTGGAAGGTAGTGGCCAGGCCGATCGTATAGGTCATGGAGAAGGCAATAACCGCTCCGCGGCAGTCGCGCCAACCGCTGAATGTGCGCGGAGCGGGTTCGGTGGCGCTACTGGGGGGCGAAGGCGATGCTGGCGGCGGTCTGCTCCACCGCCGGCTGAAGCTTCGGCATCTCGGGCTCGTCGGCCAGGACGATGAGCCGAACGAAACGTCCGCCTGGGCCGATGGCGAGGTACTGCACGAAGCCCTTGTCGCTGCCATTGGGATGCTTGAACGAGCCGGAGAGCAGCATGCCGTTTTGCCCGGCGAAGGGCACGCGCCTGCGTTCCTTGATCTCGGCGGTCTGCATGTCGCGCGTGCTCCGCAGCATCGTCTCGGAGAGCTTTTCCTCCTGGCCCGGGGTGATGGGCGCGGACATCTGGTAGGCGGCGATCATCAGCGGCTGGGTGCCCGAGGGATCGACATTGCGCTCACCGGTTGTCATCAGGACGCCCGCGCCGCCGATGGTATCGACGACGCGGAAGGGGGCTGCGGTCTTGATCGTGAAAGGCAAGGCCGCGAGCTTCTCGTCGAGCGAGGCTTCCTTGCCGAGCGAGACGGAGGCGACGAGAGCCTTGACCTCGGCCGTCTGCAGCTTGGCGCCCTGCGGCGCCTGCACGGTCATCATCACCGTCTTCGGCCCCTTGAACAGGGCGATCCATTTGTCGAGCCTGGCGCCGCCGGCATCCTGCGTGCCGCTGAGCAGCGGCACCTTCTCGCCGCCCGCCCCGTCGACCTGCTCGACCTTGGCTATGTTGACCTTCTGCCGGGCGAAGTTGAGCTTGGCGCTCTCGCTGTCGTTGAACAATGTCGCGAGCTGCGGATAGGCCTCCGCCGGCATCTCGACGATCAGGACGCTGGCCTGCGTCTTCTGGTTGGCGAGCCCGGCGAAGCCGTTGGCGGGCTCGAAGCCCTTGGGCGCGACGAGCGAGACGCTCGTGCCGGGAATGGGCTTTCGCTCCTGCGCGACGGCCAGCCCTGCGGCAGCGCTCAACGCTACTGCAAGCAGGATGGCCCCCGCCCGGTGAAAACGCTGCGTCCGCTTCTGCGCGCTGGGCATGCCCGATCCTTCCGGCTGTCGCTGTTCGTCGCCCAGCAGAACGCCGCAATGCGACGAGAGTTCGTCAGCTTGTGGTCATCGCAGCGGCGCAGAGCGCTCAGGGCTTGCCGATCGCCGCCCGCATCAGCGCCTTCGAATCGGCGCTCGCCCAGTCGGCCGGGCCCTGGATGATGCCGAGTTCGCAGCCGGACTTGTCGACGATGATGCTGACCGGCATGCCCTCGACCTTATGCGCCTTGCGCAGGGCCTGGAAGGTCGCGGCCTGCGGATCGCCATAGAAGGGGAGGGTGGCGACCTTGTTCTCGGCGAGCCATGTCTTCGGCTTGTCGAGGTTGCGCGTATCGATGTTGATCGCGACGACCGCGAAATCCGGGCCGCCCATCTCCTTCTGGAGGGTGTCGAGCGCCGGCATCTCCTTGAGGCAGGGCGCGCACCAGGTCGCCCAGAGGTTGACCAGCAGCGTCTTGCCCTTGAGCGCGGCCAGCGTCATGGGCTGGCCGTCCGGGCCGGTGAAGGCGAGTTCCGGGGCGGGCTGCGGGCGGGTGCGTAGCTCGACCGCGGCAACCTCGCCTTTCACGAGCGGCTTCATGTGCTCGGCGGTCGTGCGCGCGGCGCTGCATGATCCGTTGCCGGCATCCCCCGTGACGGAGTAGAAGGCGGCGCCGCCACCGAGGACGACGAGGGCCAGAGCCCCGGTCGCGGCCAGGATTTTCGTTCGTCTCGCCATCGCGCCCTAGAAGCAGGAAAGACCGCCGTGAGCAACCGCATGTGGGGTGGGCGTTTCGCCACAGGTCCCGACGCCATCATGGAGGAGATCAACGCCTCCATCGATTTCGACAAGAAGCTCTGGCGGCAGGATATCCGCGGCTCGCTCGCTCATGCGGCCATGCTGGCCGAGACTGGCATCCTGACCAGGGACGACGTCGCGACCATCACGGCCGGCCTCAAGCAGGTCGAGGGCGAGATCGAGAGCGGCGCCTTCACGTTTTCGCGCGCGCTCGAAGACGTTCACATGAACGTCGAATCGAACCTCAAGGACAAGATCGGCGCCGCCGCCGGCCGACTGCATACCGCCCGCTCGCGCAACGACCAGGTCGCGACCGACATGCGGCTGTGGGTGCGCGACACGCTCGAGGAGATCGACGGCCAGATGGCCGATCTCCAGCAGGCTCTGGCAGAGAAGGCCGACACCTATGCCGGCGCGGTGATGCCGGGCTTCACCCATCTGCAATCGGCGCAGCCGGTCACCTTCGGCCATCACCTGCTCGCCTATGTCGAGATGCTCTCCCGCGACCGCGGCCGCATCCGCGACGCGCGCGCGCGTCTCAACGAATGCCCGCTCGGCGCGGCGGCGCTCGCCGGCACCTCCTTCCCGATCGACCGGCACATGACGGCGAAGGCGCTCGGCTTCGACCGCCCCACGGCGAACTCGCTCGATTCGGTCTCGGACCGCGATTTCGTGCTGGAAACGCTCTCGGCCGCCTCGATCTGCGCGATGCATCTGTCGCGCTTCGCCGAGGAGATCGTGCTCTGGTCGACGCCGCAGTTCGGCTTCGTCCGGCTCTCCGACGCCTTCTCGACGGGATCCTCGATCATGCCGCAGAAGCGCAACCCCGACGCGGCCGAGCTGGTGCGCGGCAAGGCGGGGCGCGTCTTCGGCGCGCTCCAGGCGCTGCTGACGATGATGAAGGGCCTGCCGCTGACCTATTCCAAGGACATGCAGGAAGACAAGGAAGGCACCTTCGACGCCTTGCAGACGCTGTCGCTCTGCCTCGCCGCCACCGCCGGCATGGTCCGCGACATGCAGCCGGACCTCAAGGTGATGAAGAAGGCGGCAGGCCTCGGCTATGCGACTGCCACCGACCTCGCTGACTGGCTGGTGCGCGTGCTGAAGATGCCGTTCCGCGACGCGCACCACGTTACCGGGCGCCTCGTCGGCATCGCCTCCGAGAAGAAGGTCGGGCTGGAGAAGCTCACGCTCGCTGAGATGCAGGCGGTGGAGCCGCAGATCACCGAGGCCGTCTTCGCCGTGCTCGGCGTCGAGCAATCGGTGAAGAGCCGCGTCAGCTATGGCGGCACGGCGCCGGCCAATGTGCGCAAGCAGGCGCGGCGCTGGCTGAAGCAGCTCTCCAAGTAACACGTCATGCTCGGGCTTGACCCGAGCATCTCCCGCAAGAGATTCTCGGGTCGGCGCTCCGCTTGCCCGAGAATGACGCTCCCGAGAGCCTCGCACTCCGCCGCATCCTCCGCTACTGTCCCGCCACGCTTCGTTCCGAGGGTTCGTCTTCGTGCTTGATTCCCGCCTGAAATTCGGCCGCACCCTGTTGGTCGTCGGCCTGCTGGCCGTTGCGCTCGCTGCCTGCGGGCGCAAGGGGCCGCTGGAGGCGCCGCCGAACGCCACGGGCGCCATCGACCTGCCCGACGACCAGATCGGCGGGCAGTCGAACGACACTGCCTCCTATGGTTCGACCTCTGTGCTGGCCAAGCCTGCCAAGGCCAACAAGGCGATCGTCGTGCCGAACAAGCCGTTCATCCTCGACCCGCTGATGTAATCGATCCCTCGGTCGCGGCGGCACCGGTTCATGCGTCATGCTCGGGCTTGACCCGAGCATCTCTTCATAGAGATTCCCGGGTCTGCGCTTCGCTTCGCCCGGGAATGACGACGGGGTCCCCGCATTTATCATTGCGAGCTCAAGTCCATGCATCATTTCGCCTATCGCGACGGCTCGCTCCATGCCGAGGGCGTCGATCTCCAGCGCATCGCGGCCGAGGTCGGCACGCCGGTCTATGTCTATTCGACGTCGACGATCGAGCGGCACTACAAGCTGTTCGAGGCGGCGGTGAAGAAGACCGCGCCGGCCGGCAAGACCCATGTCTTCTACGCCATGAAGGCGAACGGCAATCTCGGTGTGCTCAGGACGCTGGGCGCGCTTGGGGCCGGCATCGACACCGTCTCGGAAGGCGAGGTGCGCAAGGCGCTCGCCGCCGGCATCCCGCCGGAGAAGATCGTGTTCTCGGGCGTCGGCAAGAGCGAGCAGGAATTGCGCTTCGCCGTCGAGGCCGGAATCTACCAGGTCAATATCGAGAGCGAGAGCGAGCTCGACCTGCTGTCCAGGGTTTCGGCTTCGCTGGGCAAGCGGCAGGAGGCGGTGTTCCGGGTCAATCCCGATATCGGCGCCGGCGGCCATGCCAAGATCACCACCGGCTCCTCCGAGAACAAGTTCGGCGTCTCCTTCGAGGAGGTCGGGCGGCTTTACGCACGGGCGAACATGCCGGGCGTGCGGATCATGGGGCTCGCGGTCCATATCGGCAGCCAGATTCGTGAGATCGACGCCTTCGAGGCGGCCTATGGCAAGATGGTCGCGCTGGTCGGTTCGCTGAAGGGCGAGGGCCACCGCGTCGACCGGCTCGATCTCGGCGGCGGGCTTGGCATCCCCTACGACATCCCGAAGACCTTCGATTATGGGCCGGGGCTGATCGACGCCTATGCCGAGATGGTCGCCAAGCTGACCAAGGGGCTCGATGTCGAGCTCGGCTTTGAGCCGGGCCGGCTCATCGTCGGCAATGCCGGCATCCTGTTGACGCGGGTGCTGCATCTCAATCAGCGCCCGACCAAGCAGTTCCTCGTCGTCGATGCGGCGATGAACGATCTGGTGCGGCCAGCGATGTACGAGGCCTATCACGAGATCTGGCCGGTGACGGAGCCGGCGATCGGCGGGCCCGAGGTGGCCTATGACGTGGTCGGTCCGATCTGCGAATCGGGCGACACCTTCACCACCGGCCGTGTCCTGTCGCAGCTCGGGCAGAACGACCTCGTCGCCTTCATGACCGCCGGTGCCTACGGCGCCTCGATGTCCTCGACCTACAACCAGCGCCTGCTGGTGGCCGAGGTCATGGTCAAGGGCGACGACTACGCCGTGACGCGCCCGCGCCAGAGCTATGAGGAGCTCATCGGCACGGACCGCCTGCCGGGCTGGTTCGCGTAGATTCCAGCGTCATTCTGGGGCTTGACCCGAGAATCTCATGGCCAGCGGGCTCTGGTCGCGGAGATGCTCGGGTCAAGTCCGAGCATGACGGGGCTCTCTCCGTTCACGAAACGTCGAGCTTGTTGCAAAGGCCGTCTTCGCGCTGGCAATGCCACGTTCCCGTGCTAGCCTGACCGGGTCAGGCGAGATCGGACAGGAATGGGGGCGGCCCGGAGCGATGGCATGAGCGAGGCAGAGCGCCGCAAGGCGCCCGATACGATCGACGGCATCCGGCAGCGGCTCCGCCGTCTCGCGCTGGCTTCGCGTGCTTCGCTCGGCTGGGAACGGCTGTGGCCGCGGCTCTGGCTGACGCTCGCCGTGCTTCTCGCCTTCCTCGCATTGTCCTGGTTCGGTCTTTGGACGCATCTGCCCTGGTATGGGCGGATCGTCGGCGTTCTAATCTTCGCGGGGGCGCTGATCGGCAGCCTCTGGCATGTCGCCCGGCTCGTCCTGCCGACGCATCGCGACGCGCTGACGAGGCTGGATCGTTCCTTCGCCGGCGGGCATCGCCCGGCCTCGGCGCTGGAGGACAACCTCTCCATCGGCTCGGCCGATCCCGTCTCGCAGGCCCTGTGGAAGCTGCATGTCGAGCGCCAGAGCCGCCAGGTCGCGGCTCTGCGGGTCGCGCCGCCGCAGCCTTTGATGGCTCGGCATGACAAGCGCGCGTTGCGCGCCGTGCCGCTGCTCGCCGCCGTAACCGCCTTCTTCGTCGCGGGCCCTGAAGCGACGCAGCGCCTCTCTGCCGCCTTCGACTGGAAGGGGCCGCCCGGCAGCGCGCCCTCGACCCGCATCGACGCCTGGATCGACCCGCCGGCCTATACCCGCCTGCCGCCGATCCTGATCGATTTCGCCAAGCTGGCGAGCCCCAATCTCCACGCGCCCGAGAAGTCGATCATCGTCGTTCGCATCGCCGGCAAGACCAGCATGGACGTCGCCACGACCGGGCGGCTCGAACTGGTCAAGCCGGAGGCCAAGGAGGGCGAGGGCAAGGATGCCGCCGCCAAGGATGCCGCTGCCAAGGACGCCGCCCCCGCGAGGCCGGCACAGCCGGCAGGGCCGCAGCAGGCGGTGCTGGAGAAGCGCTTCACGCTGGCCGGCAACGGCACGCTGAAGCTCACCGGCAGCGGTGCTCCCGGCACGACGCTGAACATCACGGCCATCGCCGACCAGCCGCCGACCATCGCCTTCACCGATCCGCCGAAGCCGGTGACGGGCGCGCAGTCCGGCGGGCTCGGCATCACCTACAAAGCCAGGGACGATTACGGCATCGCCTCGATCGAGGCGACCGTCTCTCGTCCCGATCCGGCTGCGGGCGGGCGCTCGCTGGTCGAGCCGCCGAAGCAGAACCTCGCCGTGCCGTCCTCCTCCGCGGGCGACGAGGAGCTGAAGAGCACGGTCGATTTCTCCGCCCATCCCTGGGCCGGCGCCAAGGTCCGCATGGTCCTGATCGCCAGGGACGAGGCCGGGCAGGAGGGCCGCAGCGAGCCGGTCGAGGTCGTGCTGCCGCAGCGCACCTTCACCAAGCCGATCGCCAAGGCGCTGGTCGAGCAGCGGCGCAAGCTCGTCATGAATGTCGAGGACCGCACCAAGGTCCAGTTCGCCATGGATGCGCTGCTGATCGAGCCCGATCTCTTCATGAAGGAGACCGGCGTCTATCTGGGCATGCGCATGCTGGGCGAGCGGCTGCGCCGGGCCGGCGGCGACGACGAATTGCGCGAAGTCTCCGAGCTGATGTGGGCGATGGCGCTGCAGCTCGAGGACGGCGACATGTCCGATGCAGAGCGGGCGCTCAGGCAGGCGCAGGAGAACCTGCAGCAGGCGCTGGAGCGCGGCGCTTCCGAGGAGGAGATCAAGAAGCTCACCGACGAGATGCGCCGGGCGATGGACAATTTCATGCGCCAGCTCGCCGAGCAGATGATGCGCCAGCAGCAGCAGAACGGCGAGCAGAACCAGGCACAGCTGCCCGAGAACTTCCGCACGGTGACGCCGCGCGACCTGCAGAACATGCTCGACCGCATCGAGGAGCTCTCCAAGCGCGGCGACATGGCCGAGGCGCAGCGCCTGATGGAACAGCTCAACCAGATGCTCAACAATCTGCAGATGGCACGGCCCGGCCAGCGCGATCCGCGCCAGAACCAGATGAACCAGGCGCTCGGCGATCTCGACCGGATGACGCGCGAGCAGCAGAACCTGCGCGACGAGAATTATCAGAACGAGCAGCGCCGGCAGGGACAGACCCAGCGGGGCCAGCGCCCGGGCCAGCAGCAGGCGCGGCCGGGCCAGCGCGGCCAGCAAGGGCAGCAGGGCCAGCGCGGTCAACAGGGACAGCGCGGCCAGCAGCCTGGACAACAGCCGGGCGAGCAGGGTGAGGACGGCGAAGGCGGCGAGGGCATGCAGGGCCAGAACGGCCAGGGGCAGGGCGGGCAGGGGCTCTCCCAGCGCCAGCAGGCCCTGCGCGAACGGCTGCAGGATCTCCAGCGCCGGATGCGCGGCATGGGCGCGCCGCAGAATGGCGAGCTCGGCGAGGCCGAGGACGCGATGCGCGAGGCGGAAGGGCAGCTCGGCCAGGGCCAGGGCGAGGAAGCGCTGGACGCTCAGGGCAGGGCGCTCGACGCGCTGCGCCGCGGCGGCCAGAATCTCGCCCAGCAGATGCAGCAGGGCCAGCCCGGCGAAGGCGAGGGCGAGGGGCAGGCTTATGGCGAGCCGGACGGGCGCCCCGCCGGCCGGCCTTCGGCACAGCAGCGCGGCAGCGAGGATCCGCTCGGCCGGCCGCAGCGCCAGCGCGACTGGGCCGATGGCCGCGTGCGCGTGCCCGGCGCCGACGAGAGCGCGACCCAGCGGGCGCGGCGCATCCTCGAAGAGCTGCGCAAGCGCCTCGGAGACCCGCTGCGGCCATCGGAAGAGCTGGATTATCTGGAGCGGCTGCTCAGGCGGAATTGAGGGAGCAGCGCGCGGTCATGCCTGGGTCCCGGGGCGTCATTCTCGGGCGAGGCTAAGCTTCGACCAGAGAATCTCTTGCAGAATGAGGAGCGGGAGCTTCCGCGTCACGAGATGCTCGGGTCAAGCCCGAGCATGACGCCCATCTAAGCCTTCCGCCCACTCGCGCTCGCCACCAGCGCGCCGAAGACGATGAGCGCGCAGGAGGCGGCAAGCAGCCAGCTTGCCTCGGCATAGCAGAAGAGCACGAGGACCAGCGTCGAGAGCACCGGCGCGGCGTAGGAGGCGACGCCGAGCAGGGCGACGTCGCCCTGCTTCATGCCGACATCCCAGACGACGAAGGCGAGGCCGATCGAGCCCAGGCCGAGGCCGAGCACGCCCGCCCATTCGATCGATGTCAGCGACCAGAGCGTCGTCTCGAAGGCGAAATGGCAGGCGAGCGCCGGCACAGCGCAGCCGAGCATGGTGATGCAGAGGCTTTCCGAAGGCACGTTGGCGAAGCGGCGGGACATCACCGAATAGCTCGCCCAGACGAGGGCGCCGAGCGCGGCCAGCATATGCCCGAGCGCGAGGCCGCCGCCGGTTCGGAGCCCGCCTGAAACCAGCAGGCCCGTCGCGACGAGTCCGATCAATGCGCCCACGAGATGGCGTGGCTTCAATCTGCCGCCCGGCAGCAGCGCGGCGAAGAGCACGATCAGCAGCGGCCAGAGATAGTGGATCAGGTTGGCCTCGGCCGGCGGTGCCGTCTTCACGGCGGCGTAGTAGAGGGCGGTGTCGCCGAACGGGCCGTAGAGCCCGAGCGCGAAGGAGGCCGGCGTCGGTTTGATGCGGGAGAGCTGTCCGCGCAGCGCCGTGATCGCCAGGATCAATAGCCCGCCGATGACGAAGGTCATGGCGACGAGCTGGAAGGGCGGCACGCGGCCCGACATCGCCGTGAACAGCGCGAGCGTCGACCAGAGCAGGATCGCGCAGAAGCCGATGAGGGTCGCGGGGCGGGAGGTCATAGCGGCTCGGCGATGTCGGAATTCCGCGGCGATAGCAGGTTTCGCGGGGCTTGCCGATATTGGAGGCGGTCTTTCCGATTGACCTCTGTCGTCATTCTCGGGCGGAGCGAAGCGCCGACCCGAGAATCTCGAGACAGGCAGCTATCAGAACCTCCTTCTGCACGAGATGCTCGGGTCAAGCCCGAGCATGACGGCTGCTGTTGCGTCGCAGCACGGCTTCCCGGCGATAGGCGCCATGCTCCGGGCAGCGTTGACCGCGCGCGCAAGGCGGCTCATTGCCTGCTTTATGACCACGATCCCGATGCAATCCGTCGCCCGTCGTCCGCTGATGCCGGTTCTGGCCGCGCTGAGCCTGGCACATCTGCTGAACGACCTCGTTCAGTCGATGATCCCGGCGCTCTATCCGCTGATCAAGGAGACGTATCAGCTCGATTTCGTGCAGATCGGCCTGATTACGCTCGCTTTCCAGGTGACGTCGTCGCTGCTGCAGCCGCTGCTCGGCTACGTCACCGACCGCCGGCCCTGGCCTTATGCGATGGTCGCCGGCATGTGCGCCACGCTGTCGGGGCTGCTGCTGCTCTCCTTTGCCCATAGCTACGGCGTCGTGCTGATCGGGGCGGCGATGATCGGGCTCGGCTCCGCCGTGTTCCACCCCGAGGCGACGCGGATGGCACGCCACGCCGCGGCCGGGCGGCAGGGACTGGCGCAGGGCGTCTTCCAGGTCGGTGGCCATATCGGCTATGCGATCGGCCCGCTGCTGGCGGCGCTGATCGTCGTGCCGCGCGGGCAGGAAAGCCTGTCCTGGTTCTCCGGCGTGGTGCTGGTGGCGATGCTGGTGATGGGCTGGCTCGGCTCGCGCTATTCGGCGATGCGCCGCGAGCAGAAAGCGTCCCCGGTGCATGCCGAGGAGGTCGCGAGCCATGGCTTGCCGCATGGACGCGTGCTGCTGGCGATGGCGGTTCTGGTCGTCCTGCTGATCTCGAAGAACGGCTATACCGCCGCCTTCACCTCCTACTACACCTTCTACCTGATCGAGCGCTTCGGCGTCGAATTGCAGCTCTCGCAGATCATGCTGTTCCTCTATCTCGTCGTCGGGGCGCTCGGCGTTATCCTCGGCGGCATGATCGGCGACCGCATCGGCCGCGACCGGGTGATCTGGCTCTCTATCCTGGGCTCGCTGCCCTTCGCCCTGATGCTGCCCTATGCCGACCTGTTCTGGACCGGCGTGCTCAGCGTCATCATCAGCTTCGTCATGGCGAGCGCCTTTTCGGCGATCCTGATCTACGCGATCGACCTCGTGCCGCATCGCGTCGGCTTGGTCGGCGGGCTGTTCTACGGGCTGTCCTTCGGGCTCGGCGGCATCGCGGCGGCGGGCATCGGCGCGCTCGCCGACCAGATCGGCATCATCCAGGTCTTCAAGATCTGCGCCTGGCTGCCGGCTGTCGGCCTGCTGACCTTCCTGCTGCCGAAGGGCGCGCGACAGAGTTGAGCCGGACCCTGTTGTCTTGAGACGGAACCTCTCGGTCATTCCGGGGCGGCCTGAAAGGCCGAGCCCGGAACCAAAAACCGATGCCGTCCATCATGAACCGGTTTCTTCCGGCGCCTCTAACGATCGAGGACATCGGTTCTGGGTTCCGGGTTCAGGCCTGCAGCCTGTCCCGGAATGACGGCGAGGTTCCGTCTATAAGCAGCACGTCCCAGGCCCTTCACCTCGCATTCTTCGAGGCCGCCGGCGATCACCGGCGGCCTCGACGCATTGAGCCCACATTCGGGCGCTAGCCCTCTCCGCTCTCCGGCCGAACGCTTTCGGCTGCTGCTGAGAGGTTGGCCGATGCTGGTTCAGATCGGAACGCTGATTGCCGCGACGAGTCTGGTGCAGCTCGCGAACGGCTTCTTCAACACCTTCCTGTCCTTGCGCCTGACGCTCGAGGATTTCGGCCCGGCCGCGACGGGCATCGTGCTCAGCGCCTATTTCGTCGGCTTCACAATCGGCGCCGTGTCGAGCGGCGGGGTGATCCAGCGCGTCGGGCATATCCGCGCCTACACGGCCTTCGCCGGGCTCGTCGTCGTCGCGACCGCGCTGATGCCGCTCTGGACCTCGGCGCTGGTCTGGGCTGCCTGCCGGGCGGTGATCGGCATCGGCTGCGTCGGGCTGTTCGTGACGACGGAGAGCTGGCTCAATGCCAAGGCCGTGCCGGACCAGCGCGGCCGCGTCTTCTCCACCTATATGGTCGGGACGTTCCTGGCGCTCGCGATCGGCCAGCTCGCCGTCGCCCGGCTCTCGATCCAGTCTGCCGGCGCGTTCCAGATCATCATCGCGCTGTTCGCGCTGGCGCTGATCATGGTCAGCACGACGCGGGCGGAGGCGCCGGGCCTCGCGCCGGAGGCGACTTTGCGCTACGGCGAATTATCGCGCCAGGCGCCGCTCTCGGTCGTCGGCTGCGTGGTCAGCGGCGTCATCACCAGCGCCTTCTACGCGCTGGTGCCGGCCTGGATGCTCAGCAACGGCATTCCGCAGCAGACGATCGCTCTGTTCATGCTGGTCGCGGTGCTCGGCGGGCTCGCCTTCCAGGTGCCTGTCGGACGCTTGTCGGATCGCAACGACCGCCGGCTCGTGCTAGCCGGCCTCGCGGTCGGCTATGCCGCGGCCGTGATCCTGCTGGTGGCGATGCCGCGCTCGCTGATGGCGGTGCTGCCGGTCGCGGCGCTGCTCGGCGGTTTCATGTCGACGCTCTATCCGGTCTGCGTCGCCCATGCGCTCGACCGGATGCCGGCGGACCGCGTGGTGGCGGTGAGCGGGCGCCTGATCCTGGTCAGCGGCTTCGGCTCGGCGCTCGGACCCCTTGTCGGCGCCGGCATCATGGCGCGCTTCGACATCGACGGGCTGCTGTATTTCATGGCCGCGATCGCTATCGCATTGGCGGCGGTCGCCGGCCTGCGCATGCGCATGCGCGCGCCGCCGGACAAGGTCGAGCGGCCCTTCGAGGTCATCGATCCGATGAATCCGTCGATCTCGCAGGAGCCGGAGGCGACCGCGAGCGACGGCACGCCGCGCCCCGTCATGGCATGAGCGGGGAAGGCCGCCGCCCCGCAGTGGAGCGGCGGATCCAGGCGATCAGGCCAGGTACTGGCCGCCATTGGCCGAGATGGTCGAGCCGGTGATGAAGCCCGCATCGTCGCTGGCCAGGAACACCACGGCCCGCGCGATTTCCGCGGGCTCGCCGAGGCGCCCGACCGGGATATGCGGCAGGATCGACTTCTCGATCACGGCCGGATCGATCGCCTTGACCATCTCGGTCGCGATGTAGCCGGGGCAGATCGCGTTCACCGTGATGCCGGCCCGCGCGCCCTCCTGTGCCAGTGCCTTGACGAAGCCGATGTCGCCGGCCTTGGCGGCGGAGTAGTTGACCTGGCCCATCTGGCCCTTCTGGCCGTTGATCGACGAGATGCAGATGACGCGGCCGAACTTGCGCGCGCGCATGCCTTCCCAGACCGGGCGGGTCATGTTGAAGAGCGAGTTGAGGTTGGTGTTGATGACCGCGTCCCACTGCTCCTTGGTCATCTTGTGGAACATGCCGTCGCGCGTGATGCCGGCGTTGTTGACGAGCACGTCGACCGGCCCAAGATCGGCCTCGACCTTGGCGATGCCGGCGACGCAGGATTCGTAGTCCGAGACGTCCCATTTATAGGTCTTGATGCCGGTCTCGGCGGTGAACTTGGCCGCGGCCTCGTCATTGCCGGCATAGCTCGCCGCGACGTTGTAGCCGGCCGCCTTCAGGCCCTTCGAGATCGCCTCGCCGATGCCCCGCGAGCCGCCCGTAACCAATGCCACCTTCGCCATAGACCCATCTCCCTCTGGATAATCCCTGCGGCTTGTCGCCGTTATTGTTCAGATAGTTTCAGTGTGGGCGAATAGGCTTCGTCCACGTCCTTGATGATGGCCTGGCCGCAGATGACGCGGCCTTGCGCCGCGTCGAAGGTGAGCGACGGCGGGCCGTAGAGCGACCAGCCGCGGCTCAGCGCCTCGCTGACCCGATGACAGAACGAGGCGTCATCGGGTCCGGTCAGGTAGCGATAGAGCGTGGTGCGCTTCGCCATCGGAGAGGCGCTTCCCTCAACGCTCCACCGCCATGGCGACGCCCATGCCGCCGCCGATGCAGAGGGTGGCGAGACCCTTCTTGGCGTCGCGCTTGGCCATCTCGTGCAGCAGCGTGACCAGCACCCGGGCGCCCGAGGCGCCGATCGGGTGGCCGATCGCGATGGCGCCGCCGTTGACGTTGACGATGTCGGGGTTCCAGCCGAGGTCCTTGTTGACCGCCAGCGCCTGCGCGGCAAAGGCCTCGTTGGCCTCGACGAGATCGAGATCGCCGACCTTCCAGCCGGCCTTCTCAAGCGCCTTGCGGGTCGAGGGGATCGGGCCGGTGCCCATGATCGCCGGGTCGACGCCGGCCGTCGCCCAGGAGGCGATGCGGGCGAGCGGGGTCAGGCCGCGGCGGGCGGCTTCCTTGGCGGTCATGACGACGAGCGCGGCGGCGCCGTCATTCAGGCCCGAGGCATTGCCGGCGGTCACCGTGCCATCCTTGGAGAAGGCGGGGCGGAGCTTGGCCATGGCCTCGATCGTCGCGCCGTGGCGCGGATACTCGTCGCTGTCGACGATGATGTCGCCCTTGCGCGAGGCGATCGTCACCGGGACGATCTCGTCCTTGAAGCGGCCGGCCTTCTGCGCGGCCTCGGCCTTGTTCTGCGAGCCGACGGCGAAGCGGTCCTGCTCCTCGCGGCTGATCTGGTACTTGGTCGCGACGTTCTCGGCCGTCGTGCCCATGTGGTAGCCGTGGAAGGCGTCCCAGAGCCCGTCCTTGATCATGGTGTCGACGAACTTGGTGTCGCCCATCTTGGTGCCGTTGCGCAGATGCGAGGCATGCGGGGCGAGCGACATCGATTCCATGCCGCCGGCGACGATGATGTCGGCATCGCCATTGGCGATCTGCTGCAGGCCGATGGCGACGGTGCGCAGGCCCGAGCCGCAGAGCTGGTTGAGGCCCCAGGCGGTCTTCTCCTGCGGGATGCCGGCAGCCATGGCGGCCTGGCGGGCCGGGTTCTGGCCCTGGCCTGCGGCGAGCACCTGGCCCATGACCAGCTCGTCGACCTCGGCACCGTCGACCTTGGCGCGCCGCAGCGCTTCCTTGATGGCGATGGCGCCAAGCTCGTGGGCGGGAGTGTTGGCGAAGCCGCCGTTGAAGGCGCCAACCGCCGTGCGCGCTGCGCTGACGATCACGATATCCGAGTCTGCCATGAGAGAGGTCCTCGCTTTGTTGTTACTGCCGCCGCACCGCTCCCGCCGGTTCAGCCGCTCATCGCCACCTTCGAAGTCCGCCGCGACGCCGTCAAGACGGGCGGGCAGCGATTTCCGGGATTGAAGCGGGACACGGAGCTGTGGGCAACGCCGGAAGGCAGGGGCCGCATCTCACTTTCGACAGATTTTTGCACTGCGCGCTCAAAGAGCTTGCGGTGCAGCACCGACAGGCTATCGTCATGACAGGGAGACCGCTCCGCCGAGCACGCCGGGATCACCAGTGGCCGCGGATCAACGTCAAGAAGGATCTGATGGCCACCGATAAAGAACCGACCGTCATCAAGAAATACGCCAACCGGCGTCTCTACCACACGGGCACCAGCTCCTACGTCACTCTTGAGGATCTCGCCGGCCTGGTACGCGGCGGCGAAGATTTCGTGGTCTACGACGCGAAGTCCGGAGAGGACATCACGCGCTCGGTGCTGGCACAGATCATCTTCGACGAGGAAGCAAAGGACGGCCAGAATCTGCTACCGATCGCTTTCCTGCGCCAGCTCATCCGGTTCTACGGCGACAGCATGCAGGCGCTGGTGCCGCGATACCTCGAATTCTCTATGGAGAATTTGACCAAGGATCAGAACAAGTTCCGCGACCAGATGGCCAAGGCCTTCGGCGGCACGCCGTTCGGAGGCAACGCGCTCGACGCCATCCAGGCGCAGACGCGGGCGAACATGCAGATGTTCACCGAGGCCTTCCGGCTGTTCAACCCCTTCACGGCGGTGGCCCAGGCCCGGCAGGATGCGGCCGAAGGCGCCAAGCCTGCCGCCCAGGCGGGAAGCGGCGACCTCGGCGACCTCAAGCGCGAGCTCAACGAGATGCGCGAGCGCCTGGACAAGCTCTCCCGCACGCGCTGAGCCGATCCCGACGATTCCAAAGCCGCGCCCTCGCAGGAGAGGGCGCGGCTTTTTTATTGGCTACCGGGGATCGAGGCGCTCCGTTGCAGCGGGGCCGAACTGCAAGCCGCCGGGACTGGTCCGGGGGCGGATCAATGGCCGGGAGCGAGCTTGGTCCCTTCCTTGTCATGCACAGCGAGACGCTCGACCATGGTTGCCGTAGCGTTGTTCATTCCGACGGTATCGACCGCGACGTCGTGGTGACGGAACTTCAGCACAACCCGATCGAGAGCGTGGATCGCGCTGATGTCCCAGAAATGCGCGGCGCTGAGATCGATCACGACGCGTCGGACCTCCTCCTGCCGAAAATCGAACGCCGAGTGGAAAGCCTCCGCCGTCGCGAAGAAGATCTGCCCCGTCACGCGATAGACCGTGGTGTCCCCTTGCCGATCGGCTTCGACGGCGAAGAAGTGCGTCACCTTATGGGCAAAGAACAGTCCGCTGAGGATCACGCCGAACAGAACGCCCTTCGCCAGATCATGTGTCCAGACGACGACGGCGACCGTGCCGAGCATGACGAAGCTGGAGCTCTTCGGATGCACCAGAAGAGACCGTAGGGATCCCCACTGGAACGTGTTGATCGAAACCATGACCATCACCGCGACGAGCGCCGCCATTGGAATCTGCGCGACATAGCGACCGAGCACGACGATCAGGAAGAGCAGGAAGGCGCCGGCCCACAGGGTCGAGAGCCGGCCACGCCCGCCGGACGAGACGTTGATGACCGACTGGCCGATCATGGCGCACCCCGCCATGCCTCCGAACAGACCGGCGACGATGTTCGCGGCGCCCTGTCCGGCGCATTCCCGGTTCTTGTCGGAGGTCGTGTCGGTCATCTCGTCAACGATCGCAGCCGTCATCAGGCTCTCCAGGAGACCGACCATAGCCAGGGTCAGCGCATAAGGCGTGATGATCTGAAGCGTCTCGACGGTGAGCGGCACCTGTGGGATTGCGAAGAATGGCAGTTCGCTGGGCAACGCGCCCATGTCGCCGACCGTGCGGATATCGAAGCCGAAATATATCGACACGGCGGTGAGCAGAACGATGGTCACCAGCGCGGATGGAACGGCTTTCGTGATCCGCGGCAGAAGATAGATCATCGCGAGGCCGATACCCGTCATCGCATAGACAGTCGGTCCTCGGCCGATCAGTTCCGGCATCTGCGCGAGGAAGATCAGGATCGCAAGCGCATTGACGAAGCCGGTCACGACCGAGAGCGAAACGAAGCGCATGAGGTTTCCGAGCTTCAGGACGCTGGCAACAATCTGAAAGAAGCCCGTCAGGATTGTTGCGGCGAAGAGGTACTGCACGCCGTGCTGCTTGACCAACGTGACCATGACCAGCGCCATGGCGCCGGTCGCGGCAGAGATCATCGCCGGCCGCCCACCCGCGAACGCCGAGACGACGGCGATGCAGAAGGAGGCGTATAGACCAATCTTCGGATCGACCCCGGCGATGATCGAAAACGCGGTCGCCTCGGGAATCAAAGCGAGCGCGACGACCGTACCGGCCAGCAGCTCACGCGTGACGTTGGGCGCCCATTCGTTGCGAAGATGAGAGATTGCCATAGTGAAGAATGAAGCCTTCGAGGCCCCGCCGGCAGGTGTGGCGGACGAGGCGCGCAAACTCGGAAGTCCGGCGGAGGCCGAGACCGAAACTGTCCGTGATTGCGTTGTCCGGCGGATCGGCGGCCGGAAGAGCCACCCGGGATTTCACCGGGTCCGAGTTTATGGCCCATCCTTTAAACCGTCTCGATATTGCGGCGCAACAGACATTGCAGGCAATACGCCCGCCAAAGCGCCTCTGCGCACTCATCCGAGGTCTGTAACAGGCCTTGGGTGACGTAGCGATTCCGCTCCCGAACCGTGGATGTGTTAGACAATTCCGGCCAGCCACCGGGTATCGAGGGGAAACCGGACGAGGCGTATCCAAGAACAAGGTCATGAACGGGAGGACGAAGTGATGCGCATAGCGTGTATCGAGCTGGTCGCCGCCGCAGGGTTTCTGGCGCTCGCTGCCGGCGCAGCGCAAGCCCAGACAAGCGAGATGACTTTTTTCGTCACGAGCAGCGGCTCGGGGAAGGGGGCCGATCTGGGCGGCCTCGCAGGTGCGGATGCGATCTGCCAGCGCCTCGCCCAGGCCGTCGGTGCCGGCAGCAAGACCTGGCGGGCCTATATGTCGACGCAAGCGGCCGGCGGGGTGGCCGCCGTCAATGCGCGTGACCGTATCGGCGCCGGTCCGTGGCGAAATGCCAAGGGCGCCGTGATCGCCAGCAGTGTCGCCGACCTGCATGGCGCCGCAACCAATCTCACGAAGCAGACTGCGCTCAACGAGAAAGGAGAAACGGTCAAAGGCCGCGGCGACACGCCCAATGAGCACGATATGCTGACGGGCTCGCAAGCCGACGGCACTGCGTTCGGCCCAGGCGAGGATCGTACCTGCGGCAACTATACCAGAAGCGGCGCCGAGGGCGCGGTGATGCTCGGCCACCATGATCGCTCGGGTCTCGACGAAACGCCGCCCTCGAAATCCTGGAACATGTCCCATCTTTCGCGCGGCGGATGCAGCCCCGATGCGCTGAAAAGCACGGGCAGCGCCGGGCTGTTTTACTGCTTCGCTGCCAATTGACGCGACCATCCGGGGGCGCTCGACGGGCGCCTCCGACCCGGAGCATGGCTGAAGCCGGATGTTGAAGAGCCGCCAGCGTGGCGTGCCTTCTTCCTCCGTGTGGCCACGCCGTCGCGTCAGCCCGCGGCCAGTCTCCGGCGCACATGCTGCGAAGGCGCATGCAGCTCGGCCCGGCCGACGAGGTGCCCCTGCAGATAGGTGACGCCCCAGTCGCGCAGCATGGCGGCCTGCATCTCGTCATCGACCCATTCCGCCACCGTCTCGACGCCGAGATGGCCGGCGAGGTCGATGAGCGTGCGGACATAGAAGCGGTCATCGGTCGAACGCCGCAGATTCTGGGTGAAGGCGCCGTCGATCTTGAGGATGTCGATCGGGAAGGCGCGCAGGTGGCGCAGCGAGGTATGGCCGGCGCCGAAATCGTCGATCGCGATGCGCGCGCCCTGTTCCTTGATGCGTCCGAGCAGCTTGCCCATCCGCGTCGGGTTCTCGATCGTCGCGGTCTCGGTGACCTCGACGATCAGGCGGGATGCCGCGTCTGTGGCCGCAGTGGTGCAGGCGACGAAGGCATCGAGCCATTCGGGGTCGGTGAGCGAGCGCGGTGAGACGTTGACGGACAGCACGAGGTCCGGGTCGTCCTGCAGCATGTCCATGGCGAGCTCGAGCACGCGATGGTCGAACAGCCGCACGAGGCCGCGCCGTTCCAGCATCGGAACCAGCTCGGCCGAGGCGAAATAAAGCCCGGTATCGCCCTGGCCGACCCGCATCAGTGCTTCGTGGAAGGCGGGCTCGCGTGAGCAGGTTCTGACGACGGGCTGGAGGGCGAGGCGCACCCGCCTCTCGTTCAGCGCCGCGATGGCCTGCACGTCGAAACCGACCTGATCGCCGGCCGTGTCGCGACGCGGGCGCGGCTTGGCGGTCACGGCGGTATCGATCGCGCCGGCACGCGCCGTCGCGAGCGCTCCCTCGGCCGCGGCCAGCAGCGAGCCGCCATGGTTGCCCAGCTCGGGGGCGCTGGCGGCGCCGACGCGCAGCCGGACGAGCGCGATGCCGCGCGCGGTCTCGATCGCCGATTGGGCGACGATCTTGATGAAGCGGCGGGCCGCCGATTCGATCTGGTCCTGCGGGCAGCCGACGAGCAAGATGGCGAAGCTGTTGCCGGCATAGCGGACGAGATGGTCGCGGCGGCGCGTGACCGAGCGCAGCCGCTCATGCACGGTGCTGATGATCTCGTCGGTGGCCTCATGGCCGAAATCGTCGTTGAGGCGCGCGAGCTCGTCGATCGCCGCGACGAGCACGACGACCGGCCGCTCGGCCGAGAGGTGCTCCTTGAGCGCCGCATCGATGTGCTCCAGCAAGGCGGGGCGGTCGCAGAGCTCGTTGCCTAGCTGCTCCAGCTCGTCGGCCCTGGCGGCGCGCTCCAGCCTCACGACGCCACGCGCACTGGCCGGGCGGCCGTCGCTGCCGGTGAACCAGCGGCCGGTGTCCTCGGCCCACATCTTGCGGCCGGCGAGGTCGATGGCGTAGCGGGTCCGGTAGATCACGCCGTCGCCATGGTCGTGCTCGCTGGAGCCGAAGATCGCGTCATAGCGGCTCGGGCCGCTGCCCGGCTCGACCAGCCCGGCGAAGGCGAGGCCGCGCGCCAGCACCGTGGCCGGAATCGGACCCAGCACATCCGCGACATTCGGGCCCCAGCTCAGGGAGTCGCTCTGGACGTCCCAGCCGTAAACGACTTCACCGATCGAGGAGAGGATGCTGCGAGGATCAACCGGGCCGCCATTCTGGAAGCTGAAGATCGAGGGGGTGGGCATCGCTCGGCCTCGGAAAGACAGCCCACGCCGCGCCGTTCTGGTGCTTCGTCGCCCTGTCCGGATGATGGGAAGTGCTTCGAAACGATGCGGTCATTCCGATTAATGGGGCGTTAAGTCTGGCCAATGATTTGCAGCCTGAGCTCCGTCACAAGTTGTGTGTGCCGGAGTGATACATGGCAGAGGCCCGCGTTTGGCCGGAGCAGGGTGCGGTCAGCACCAACGCATCTGCGCTTGTGCTTTTGCAGGCCGCCGCGGCACGGGCGGAAATCGGCCCCTTCGCACGCCGGGGGAAGGCGACGCCCCAATCGGCTGCGGGATGTTATCGGGCGGCGGCGCAGCTCGTGCCCGCACGCCGGATGCCGCGCCTCCGCGCCTGACTCAGACACTTACAAGGCAAAGAAAAACCGGCCTCTCGGCCGGTTCACGTCTTCTGTCGGGGGAGCGGCATCGCTACCGCACCTGGCCGGAACGCCTCAGGCGTCGGCCTTGACCTTCAGCACCTGGCGGCCGCGATACATGCCGCTCTTCAGGTCGACATGGTGCGGACGGCGCAGCTCGCCGGAGTTCTTGTCTTCGATATAGGTGGGCTGCTTCAGCGCGTCGGCCGAGCGGCGCATGCCACGCTTCGACGGCGACGTCTTTCTCTTCGGAACGGCCATTGTACTCTCCATCGTGCCGCCGTCCGAACGCGCAGGCTTGCCAAAGCCACGCCTCCGCCACGGCGACGGATCAATCTCGTGAGGCGTTGCCCATACACGCTCGAGGTGCCGATGGCTAGTGCCGAATCCGGATTTCTAGCGATTAAGGCCGGATCAGCCGGGTACGGCGCAGTCTCCCAGCGTACCCAGCTGGCCGACCCGGCGCTGCGTGCGGGCAGCGGCGGACTGCAGGGCGCGATTCGGCTTCGCCGGGTCACGCAGAAGCGGGTTCGGCAGCGCGGCGGCGAGGCGCGCGGCCTCGGCCGTGGTCAGGCGCGCGGCCGGCTTGCCGAAATAGCGCTGCGCGGCGGCTTCCGCCCCGAACAGGCCTTCGCCCCATTCGGCGACGTTGAGATAGACCTCGATGACGCGCGGCTTGCCCCAGGCGAAATCGATCGCCATCGCCAGCGGGATTTCCAGCCCCTTGCGGATATAGGAGCGGCCGGGCCAGAGGAAGACGTTCTTGGCCGTCTGCATGGTCAGCGTCGAGGCGCCGCGGCTGGGCCCGTCCTCGTCCTCCATAACAGCATTGAGCTCGATCCAGTCGACACCGCGATGGCTGCAGAAGCGCTGGTCCTCCGACGCGATGACGGCGCGGATCAGATTCGGCGAGATCTGGGCCAGCGGCACCCATTCGCGCTCGACGGAGCGCAGCGTCAGCCAGCGGCCGAGCATCAGCGTCGAAGGCGCGGGCACGAAGCGATAGAGCACGATCGCAGCGATGAGGATCAGCAGCAGCCAGAAGGCGAACTTGAAGCAGAGGCCGAGAATCCTGCCCAGCACGTTGCTTCGTCCCCCTCGTCGATCGATCGGCGCAAGGCTCGATGTCTTGGGGCCGAGCCCTGCTGCCAAGTCCCGCGCCAAGCCCTGCGCCATGGTGGCGCAGCTTGACGATGCCGCCAGCGTCCGGCAAGGCCCCCGTCCCGGCAGCGAACGCGAGACCCGCGCATGAGTTCCGTCACATCACCGGCCAGCCATGGCGATCTCGACCTGCGCCTCGCGGATAATGCCGCGGCCGTCGAGGCCCTGCTGGAGACGCTGCTCTCGGCCGAGCCGGCTGAAGGCGAGACCCTGCGCCCGCCGCGCCTCGTCGCGGCGATGCGGCATGGCGCGCTGGGGGGCGGCAAGCGCCTGCGGCCCTTCCTGACGATCGAGACGGCGCGGTTGTTCGGCGTCACCACCGAGCAGGCGCTGCGGGCGGGCGCGGCCGTCGAGCTGCTGCATTGCTATTCGCTCGTCCATGACGATCTGCCGGCGATGGATGACGACGACCTGCGGCGCGGCCGTCCGACGGTTCACAAGGCCTTCGACGAGGCGACGGCGATCCTTGCCGGCGACGCGCTGCTGACGCTGGCTTTCGCGGTTCTGGCGGATGAGGCGACGCATCCTTCCGGCGCGATCCGCGCCGCGCTGGTGAGCACGCTGGCGCGCGCATCCGGGCTCGGCGGCATGGTCGGGGGGCAGATGCTCGACCTCGCGGCCGAGGGGCGTTTCGAGGCGGAGAAGACTTCGCTGCCGGAGGCCGCCATCCGCCAGCTCCAGGCGATGAAGACCGGGGCTCTGCTTGCGGCGAGCGTCGAGATCGGCGCGCGGCTCGGCGGCGCCGATGCCGGTGCGCTGGCGGCGCTCGGCCGGTACGGCCGGGCGCTCGGCGCGACGTTCCAGGTCGCCGACGACATCCTCGACGTGGAATCCGACGCGGCCCGGATGGGCAAGGCGACCGCGAAGGACGAGGACAAGGGCAAGGGCACGCTGGTCGGCGCGCTCGGCCTGGACGGTGCCAAGCGCGAGCGCGACCGGTTGAGCGACGCGGCGGTTGCGGCTCTCGTTGGCTTCGGCCCCGATGCCGATGTCCTCAGGGCCGCCGCGCGCTTCGCGGCCGAGCGGAAGAGCTGAGCCCCTTATCGATTTCTTGCGGAAACACGGTGTCGTCCCGGACAAGCCGCGAAGCGGCGCCGATCCGGGATCCATCGTAGAGCCCCGGCGCCCTCCGATGGATCCCGGGGCAAGCCCGGGATGACGAGACGGTTCCGAGATTAGTCAGAACGCCCTGGGGTGTTATGACAACCGGGGCGCGGAGGCCTTTACCGCCAGCGGCCGAAGGCGTCGGCCAGCGTCTGGCTGCCGGAGACGCCCTTCTCGAAGGTGATGATGCCGCGGCGCCCGGAGGTGAACAGCACGGGCACGTCGATCCAGCTCCGGTTGAGGATGAGATCGACGTTGCGATCGACCTCGACCGGCACGTTCGACAGCGCCGCGACGAAGAGATTGTCGCCGAGCGCGGAGTTGATCGCCGAGAGCGGCGCGCCGCGCTCGCCTTCCTCGGTCTTGAGCTGCGGCACGCCGACCTCCTTGATCGCCTGCGTCGCCGGGTCGCCGCTGCTGGTGAAGCGCAGGCCGATGATGTGCGAGGCGGGGAAGGCGGAATCGGTGTTGCGGCGGATGGTGAAATCGAGATTCAGCCCGGCATCCGGGATCTCGACGGTCGCGCGCACGATCGTCTCGACCGGGCGGCCCTGGCCGGCGCTCTCGCTGTCGAGGCGCCAGAAGACGCGGCCGTTGACCGCCCTCGGCTGCTGCGGGTTCTCGGGCACCTCGGTGTAGAGGATCGCGCGCTGGGCGACGGCGATCTCGCCGCCGGGCTGCGGCACGGGGATACCCTGCGCGGCGCTCGGGGCATTGTTGCCGGGCCGGTTCTGTGCCGGCGCGCCAGCCTCGCCGACGCGGTCGGAGATCTTGCCGGCGTTGTCCGGCTGGGCCGGCCGCGCCTGCTGCGCGGCGGTTTCGCCGTTCGCGCGGGGCGTGTCCTGCGGCTTCAGCTTGTGGACATAGATCGCGGTGGCCGCGATCGCGGCGACGGCGATCGCGACGACGCCTCCCACGACGGCCGAGCGGATATGGCCGGGTTTCACCCGCGATTCGCGCGGCGGCAGCACGCGCGGGCGGGCGATCTGCGGCTGGGCGGGCTCCGGAAGCGGTTCGCCCTCGTCCTGGCCGGTGGCCGCCGGCAGCGGCGCGAACTCCGGCTGCTTCTTCGGCTCGGGCGGCCGCGGCGGCTGCGGAACCGCCTCCACCGGGCGAATCACCGGGCCTTCGGCAGCAGGCGGCGCGGCGGGCGTCTCGTCGTGATCGGCTTCGATGCGGGCGACGGCCTCGTCGAGCGCCAGGCGCTCGCGCATGATCTCGGCCTCGCTCAGGGGCGGGTCGAGACCGCGCAATTGCGCAACGAGAGCCGCCCGCGCCCGATCGAAGATGGCGCGGCGCGCCTCGGGAGAGTTGTCGGGCAACCCGGCGACGGCTCGCGCCAGGATAGGATAGAAGTCGGCCATTGGCCTCACTTGTCGCTGATGGCGCCCTGCGTCAACCCTCGGAGGGCACGCTTATCCCTCGAAAGGATTGTGGACGAGGATCGTGTCGTCGCGCTCCGGGCTGGTCGAGAGCACGGCGACGGTGGCGCCGATCAGCTCCTCGATGCGGCGGACGTACTTGATCGCCTGCGCCGGCAGGTCGGCCCAGGAGCGGGCGTTCGCCGTTGAGCCGTCCCAGCCCTCGATCGTCTCGTAGATCGGCTCGACGCGAGCCTGGTCGCTCTGCCCGGCCGGCAGATGCTCCAGCACCTGGCCGTCGAGCTTGTAGCCGACGCAGACCTTGATCTCCTTGAAGCCGTCGAGGATGTCGAGCTTGGTCAGTGCGATGCCGTCGATGCCGGAGGTCTTCACCGTCTGGCGCACGAGGCAGGCGTCGAACCAGCCGCAGCGGCGCTTGCGGCCGGTGACGACGCCGAACTCCTTGCCCTTGGTGCCGATCAGCTCGCCGATCTCGTCGAAGAGCTCGGTCGGGAAGGGGCCTTCGCCGACGCGGGTCGTGTAGGCCTTGGCGATGCCGAGCACATAGCCGACGGCGGAGGGGCCGAGGCCCGAGCCGGTCGCGGCCTGGCCGGCGACGATGTTCGAGGAGGTGACGAAGGGATAGGTGCCGTGGTCGACATCGAGCAGCGCGCCCTGTGCGCCTTCGAACAGGATGCGCTTGCCGGCGCGGCGCTCGGCGTCGAGCAGTGCCCAGACCGTGTCGGCATAGGGCAGGATCTCGGGAGCGATGGTCTTGAGCGGGCCGAGCAGTTCCCCGGCGTCGACCTCGCCGATGCCCAGCCCGCGGCGCAGCGCGTTGTGATGGGCCAGCAGGCGCTCGATCTTGGCCTCGAGCAGGGCTTCGTCCTTGAGGTCGATGACGCGGATGGCGCGGCGGCCGACCTTGTCCTCATAGGCCGGGCCGATGCCGCGCTTGGTCGTGCCGATCTTCATGCCGGCGTTCGAGGTCTCGCGGAAATGGTCGAGCTCGCGATGCAGCGGCAGGATGAGCGTGGCGTTGTCGGCGATGCGGAGGTTGTCCGGCGTGATCGCGACGCCCTGGGTGCGCAGCTTGGCGATCTCCTCGACGAGGTGCCAGGGATCGACGACGACGCCGTTGCCGATGACCGAGAGCTTGCCTGGACGCACGATGCCCGAGGGCAGCAGCGAGAGCTTGTAGACGTTGCCGTCGATGACCAGCGTATGGCCGGCATTATGCCCGCCTTGGAACCTGACGACGACATCGGCCTGGCTCGACAGCCAGTCGACGATCTTGCCCTTGCCCTCGTCGCCCCACTGGGCGCCGACCACCACAACATTCGCCATGAGCGAGGTGTCCCTGCTTTACGTTCCGCGTTGCCCGTGCAAGCGGCCCGCGCAAATGCAAAACCCCGGCGCAAGGCCGGGGTTTCGGGGCAGGTCCTTGCAAGCCCTCATGGGCCAATGTGGTCCGAAGGTCAAGTTTTCCGACAGTCTCATTGCCAGGGTGAATGGCTCAGACCATCAGACCTCCCCGTCATTCCGGGGCGACCCGCAGGGTCGAGCCCGGAACCCAGAACCGACACGTCATATCGCTAAACGAGCCGGTCACATGTGCCTCATCAAGACGCGGCGTCGGTTCTGGATTCCGGGCTCATCGCTCCGCGATGCCCCGGGATGACGGCGCGGCGAATCTCTCTCGTCGACCTCGAAGCTGCTGGCGTAAACCATCTGAGCATGGCCGCTCTGCAGCATCTGCGCAGTAATGCTGCCGCAATCGGGCGTAAGGGCTAGAATGGCGGTTGGCGGCCGATGGCAGGGACCATGCATGCCGGCGCCGCAAGAGAGGGGAAACCATCGATCATGACCAAGCTCGACGACTGGCTCGACCGGCACCATGCCGCGTTCACGGCGATCCGCCGCGACATCCACGCCCATCCCGAACTCGGCCTGGAGGAGCACCGCACCGCCAAGCTCGTCGCCGATAGCTTGCGCGAATGGGGCGTCGAGGTCACCGAGAATGTCGGCCAGACCGGCGTTGTCGGCGTCATCCGCGGCAGCCGGCCCGGCCCGCGCGCCATCGGCCTGCGCGCCGACATGGACTGTCTCGCGCTGGAAGAGACGACCAACCTGCCCTATTCCTCGCGTACCCCCGGCCGGATGCATGCCTGCGGCCATGACGGGCACACCACCATGCTGCTCGCAGCGGCGCGCTACCTCGCCGAGAACCGGGACTTCGCCGGCACGGTCAACCTGATCTTCCAGCCGGCCGAGGAAGGCCGCGGCGGCGCCAACGCCATGCTGGCGGACGGGCTGTTCGAGCGCTTCCCCTGCGACGCCATCTACGGGCTGCACAACACGCCGGGCATGCCGACCTCCAGCTTCGGCACCACGGTCGGCCCGTTCCTCGCGGCGGCGGATTCCTGGAAGGTCACCTTCCACGGCGTCGGCGGCCATGGCGGCTCGCAGCCGCATCGCTCCACCGACATCACCTATGCGCAAGCGCATTTCGTGCTCGGCCTGCAGGGCATCATCGGCCGCAACGTCGCCCCGCTCGACACGGCGGTGATCAGCGTCGGCTACATCCATGGCGGCGACGCCGACGCCTCGAACGTCATCCCCTCCGAGCTCGTCATCGGCGGCACGGCGCGGACCTACTCGCAGGAGGTGCGCGATACGGTGGAACGGCGCATCGCCGAGCTCGCGGCGGCGACGGCCCTGGCCTGGGGCTGCCAGGCGGAAGCCTATTATCATCGCGGCACCAGCCCGCTCGTGAACGAGGCCGAGCAGGTCAAGGTCGCGGTCGCGGCGGCCAGCGCGGCGGTCGGGTCCGAGCATGTCAACGGCCAGCTCCGGCCGGGCACGGGCGGCGAGGATTTCGCCGAGATGATGCTGGTGCGCCCCGGCGCCTTCATGCGGATCGGCAACGGCGTCAATCCCGACGGCTCCTTCGTCGGCCTGCACACGCCGCTCTACGATTTCAACGACGAGATCATCCCGGCCGGTGCGCGCTACTGGGTCGGCCTCGTCGAGCAGGAGCTCGGCCAGGGTTGGCAGGCGATCGCCGCCGAGTGAGAATTGCTTGGCGGCCGGTGTCGTACGATGCCGGCCGCAAGCTTGCAGGGGTGCCCGTCGTTTCCAGCGGTTGCGCCATCGGCGGAACGGACCTAGGCGGCATGCTCAGCCGCGGAGCAATGCCATGAAGACCCTCGCCATCTCGACCCTGACGATCTGCGGCATCGACGAGCTGCCCGGCAACAGCGCGCGCGAGGTGACGCATGTGCTCTCGGTGCTCGATCCCGACCGGGCCGAGCTCGATGCTTTCGGCGCCTATGGCGAGCACCACCGCGTCACGCTGCGCTTCCACGACATCATCGATCCCCGGCCCGGCCAGATCATGCCCGCACCCGAGCATGTCGGGGAGATCCTGCGCTTCGGCGAGGGGCTGCAGGAGACGGCCGCCGCCCGCGTGAAGGGGCATCTGCTGGTCCACTGCCATATGGGCATTTCGCGCTCGACAGCGGCGATGCTGACGCTGATGGCGCAGGCCGATCCGACCGAAGGCGAGGATGCGCTGTTCGCAAGGCTGCGCGAAATCCGCCCGCAGTCCTGGCCGAATTCGGTGATGATCGGCTTCGCCGACGCGCAACTCGGCCGGCAGGGACGGCTGACCGCGGCGCTCGGGCGGCACTACGCCCACCAGATCGAGGCGCAGCCCAAATTCCGCACCTGGATGAACGATCTCGGCCGCAGGCGCGAGATCGAGATGGCGGTCTGAGGTCGCCCGCGGGCAAGGGGGGCGCCGTCATGCTCGGGCTTGACCCGAGCATCTCATGACGTGAGGGCTCCAGAGCCTCTTCCTGCAAGAGATTCTCGGGTCTGCGCGGAGTTTATCCTTGGGCCGATCGAAGATCGGACCCGAGGGCTTCGCCCGAGAATGACGATGGAGGCCCGGCGCCCTTTCAATTCATCGGGCGCGCCACGGGCTCCGGTCCCGGCATGGGCTGCTGCTCGTAGGAGAGTTCGCGGTCGCCCGGCCATTTGATGCGATAGGTCAGCTTGATCTCCTTCTCGGAGGCGGGCTGCAGATCGAAGGTCCAGGACGAGACGCCGCGGCGATCGCCGACCTGCTTTTCGGTCGGCGGGGTCGTGAGGGCGGCGATAGTCTCGACCGTGATCGCGCTGCTCTCCGAGAAGGGGATGCGCTCGAGCACCGTGATCTTCACCGGCTTGCTGTGCAGGCTCTTCACCACGGTGCGGAATTCGCGCTGGTCCGTGCGGGTCTGGCCGAGCCAGCTCGGCTCGTTCTCGCGCCGCTTCACCGGGGCGTAGCTGACCTTGATCCGGTCGTCGGCGCCGAAGCCGAGCTCGACCTTGTCGCCCGGGGCGACGAGCCCGAACTGCCCCATGCCGACATAGGTGCCGTCGCGATGCAGCGCGACGCGGCCGGGCAGGAGCGGCGCCTCCTCCTCATGGGTGAAGCCGGCTTCCAGATAGGCCTTCAGCTCCAGCTCCGGGACGGTGCGGGCGGCGAGCGTCGCGTCCGCCCTGCGCTGCGTCAGGACCACCGTCTTCGCGGCGCCGTCCTGCGGGACGCTGGCGCGGCCCGGCACCTGGAAATTCGCCTGATAGGCGCCGGCCTCGATCGTCGCGACCTGAGCATCGGCGGCGACCCTCAACTCATCGCGCGAAACTCCACCGCTGAAACGGAAATTTGATGGGGGCGCGGGGGCGGCAGCAGGAGCTGCCCGTTCCGTTTCCTGCTTGCGGGCTTGCGCCATGGCGCGCGCCCGTGCCTCGGCAATGATCTGCGGCTCGAAGAAGGCGACCTGCACGGGCGCGAGATCGGGAGCGCGGGTGCCGCCGGCCGCGCGCGTGGTCGAGAGCGTCAGCGCCACATCGTCCCAGGCCTCGCCGCTGCGCTGGCGGATCTCGGCGCGCCGCGTCAGGGCGATCTCCGGCTTCTCGCCCGTCGTCGTCAGCCTTGCCTCGTATGTCGGCGTCCAGTTCGCGCCAGTGACGCGGTAGCTCACGGTGAATTCGGCCGCGACGGGCTGCGGCGCCTCGACCGCGATGGCGACGTCGCGCTTCGGTGCACCCGGCTTGCCGCCTTGCGGACGGGCGCGTTCGAGGGAGGCGATCTCGGCCTCGACGTCGGACAGGCGGTTGCGCACGCCGCGCAGCTCGTCCTGGACCTTGACCAGCGCGGTGCCGATCGCCTCGAACACGGCCGGCCAGTCGGTTACGGGCAGGGCCTTGCCGTCGGGGCCGAGCTTGTCGGGGCCGGTCTGGGCGAAGCGCTCGATGGTGGCGCGCTTGGCCTCGTTCGCGGCGATCTGGCCGGTGAGCCTGTCCTTGTCGTCGCGCAGCGCCTTCAGCTTGTCCTCCAGCACCGTGTCGAGCACAGGCCTGGCGTCGCCCGGCGTGACGCGGACATCGACGGCACCGACCGAGAAGGCGCCGTCGCCCTTGCCCTCGACGCGGATGGAAGCGGGATCGATGGTCGCCGGCAGGCCGCGCAGCACGACCTGCGAGACGCCCTGCAGCAGCTCGGCCTTGCCGAGCCGCGTCACCACGGCGCCGTCGGGATACACCGTGATGCGGTCGATCCGGCTCGACAGCTCGGTCTCGGCGGCGCTGGCGAGGCCGGGCGCGAGAATCAGGGCAGCGGCAATATGGCTTCTCATCAAAATCGTCCCCTCCAGATCGCAATCACGAGGCCGTGATAGGCGTGGTCGAATTCGGCACGCCCAAGGCGGAATTGGGCCGGAATGCGGATAGGACGAGCGGGCGGGGAGAGCGTCCTGTGTTTGCAGGAGGGGCCCGGTCTTGGCGTGGCGCCGGCTAGTGGCCGGGATGCAGCGCGTCGTTCAGGTAGATGCAGGCGAGCACGGTGAAGACATAGGCCTGCAGCACCGCGACCAGGAACTCGAAGGCCGTCAGCGCCACGGTCATCAGCAGCGGCAGCGGCGCCAGCAGCCCGTAACCGAAGCCGGCTGCGAGCAAGGCCGCGACGAAGCTGCCGAAGACCTTGAGCGCGATATGGCCGCCGAGCAGGTTGGCGAAGAGGCGCAGGCTCAGGCTGATCGGCCGCGACAGGAAGGAGACGATCTCGATCACGGTGATGAAGGGCAGGAGCCAGCCCGGCACGTCGGAGGGCACGAACAGCCGCAGGAAGCGCAGGCCATGGCGGTAGGCGCCGTAGCCGACCACCGTCGCCATCACGAGCATGGCGAGTGCGAAGGTCACGACGATGTGGCTGGTGACGGTGAAAGCGCCGGGAACCATGCCGAACAGGTTGAGCACCAGCACGAACATGAAGAGCGAGAAGATCAGCGGCAGGAAGCGCATGCCCTCGCGGCCGGTCGCGTCGGTCAGCGTCCTCGCGACGAATTCGTAGAGCATCTCGGCGAGCGCCTGGGCCCGACCCGGGATCAGTGCGCGCGAGCTGGTCGCAAGGATCAGCCCGCCGCCGATCGCGACTGTCGCGAGCGCCATCATCAGCGCCGCGTTGGTGAAGCCCATGTCGATCCCGCCGAGGCGTAGGGGGATGAGGGTCTTGACGATGAACTGGTCGCTGGGATTGGCCAAGGCTGGGCCTCCGCTGCACGAGGTTGCGCGACGGCGCGGACAAATCCGTGCCGTGGGGCCGTCCCCGATGTGAGCGAAGGCCAAGGGTCGTCCCGAGGCCGGCCCTGCTTAGAAAGCGGGCCCTGGTTTGGCAAGCGCCATCAGCTCGCCGAGAGCTTCATCATGACGAGGCCGGAGACGATGAGAGCGGCCGCGGCGATGCGCATCGGCGTCAGCGCCTCGCCGAGCACGGTGACGCCGACGAGGAAGGCGCCGACCGCGCCGATGCCGGTCCAGATCGTGTACGCGGTGCCGAGCGGCAAAGAGCGCATCGCCAGCGAGAGCAGGGCGAAGCTGCCGATCATGGTGACGATGGTGATCGCTGCCGGCCCCGGACGGGAGAACCCGTCCGACTGCTTCATCGTGTAGGCCCAGACGATTTCGAGAATGCCGGCAGAAAAAAGATAGAGCCACGCCATAGCGGTCCCCCATGAGTTGCCGGGTCGTCCCGGCACATCGCCCAGGTTGGGGGAGGTCGTGGCCTCGCTCACGCTGATCTAGTCAGCGCGGCTGGGGATAGCAAGGCTGGAGCAGGCTGCGCCCTGCCAGGAGCGCGGGTCATTCCGGCCGGAGCGAAGCGGAGAGCCGGGATCCATGCCTGAACCTCGACCGGAAGCGCTCCGGCATGGATCCCGGGTCAAGCCCGGGATGACGGCGCGGTCATGTGGCATCCTTCCGGAAGAGATCCTCGGGACGATGCTCGCGGGATGTTGGCGCCGAGCACTCAGGCCCTACCGCGCTCGCTCGCATGCGGCTTGATGCGGTGCTCGACGAAGTTGCGCAGCTCGGTGACGCGGCGCTCGGTGTCGAGCACCTCGCGGTCGAGGCCATGCGCCCAGGCGAGGTCCTGCCGCTGCGGCTCGGCGTCGAGCGTGCGCAAATCGCCGAGCCAGCTCTGCGTCGAGGCCTCGTCGCGCCGGAAGCCTTCCTCGATCAGGAGCGGCACCATGCGCCCGAGGATCGAGGCGACCTGCTTCAGCGGGAATTCGGGGTGGTACTGCACGCCCCAGAAGGTGCCGCCGCCATGCCTGATCTCGGCGGCCTGGACCTGGCTGTAGGCGTTGGAAGCGAGGATCGTCGTGCCATGCGCGGGCAGGGCGATGGTGTCGAGATGAATCGCCGGGGCGTCGAAGGCGGCAGGCCTGCTTTCGAGCAGCTTGTGGTTCCGGCCCGCTTCTGTGGGCGTGATCCGCCGGGCGAAGCCGACCTCGCGGCCCTTCGGGTTGGCGGTGACGGTGCCGCCCGCCGTGACCGAGCCGATCTGGATGCCCCAGCAGGAGCCGAAGCAGGGCGTGCCGCTGGCATAGATCGACCGCATAAGTTCGACTTGCCGCGTCACCGCCGGCTCGGTCTCGTAGATGTGGAGGGCCGAGCCGGTCAGGAAGACGCCGTCATAGGATTCGAGCCCGGCGCCGTCAGGCAGGTTGGCGCCCTCGTCGGCCGGCAGGCAGATGTCGGAGACGATGCCGGGTGCGATCGCCGCGATCTCGGCGGCATAGGCTTCGCCATAGGCCATGCCGTAAGCCTCCCGCAGCCCTTCTCGATGCTCGCGCGTGTTGCCGTCGACGAAAAGCAGGCGGAGCGGGCGGGAATTGGTTTTGATCATCGAGAAATGTCCGCAGGGATGCGCAGGGCGACGGTCAGGCTTGCGCCGCATCTCATATGAGACCGGGCTCGCGCAAGGGTATTGCAAGAGCCCTTTCCCGGAACAGGGCGGAATCGTGCACCCTTCCCCGACTTGGCTGCAACGCGCCTGGGCCAATGCCTATCTGTTGATGATCCTGACGACGCTGATGTGGGCCGGCAATGCCGTGGCGAGCCGGCTCGCCGTCGGCAACATCTCGCCGATGGCGCTGACCTCGTTCCGCTGGATCGCGGTCTGCGCGATCATGCCGTTCCTGCTGCGCCATCAGATCCGGGCCTATTGGCCGGTGCTGCTGGCGCGCTGGCGCTTCGTCGCCCTGCTCGGCATCCTCGGTTTCACCGCCTTCAACACGCTGATGTATCTCGCCGCCTATTCGACCTCGGCGATCAATATCGGCATCCTGCAGGGCTCGATCCCGGTCTTCGTGCTGGTCGGGGCCTTCCTGGCCTATCGCACGCCGATCGGCACCATGCAGGCGCTCGGCGTCGCGGTCACGCTGCTCGGCGTCGCCGTCACGGCGAGCCGCGGCGACATCCATGTCCTGACCGGTTTTCGCTTCGCTGCCGGCGACCTGCTGATGATCCTCGCCTGCGTGCTTTATGCCGGCTACACCGTCGCCATCCGCAACCGGCCGGCGATGCCGGGGCTGGTCTTCTTCGCGGCGGTCGCCTGCTTTGCCTGCCTTGTTTCGCTGCCGCTGCTCGTCGGCGAGATCGCGCTCGGCAAATTCCACGCCCCGACCGCGACGGGCTGGGGCATCCTGGCCTTCACGGTGATCGGGCCTTCGCTGCTGTCGCAGCTGTTCTTCATGCGCGCCATCGAGATCATCGGGCCCGGCCGGGCCGGCGTCTTCGTCAATCTCGTGCCGGTCTTCGCGCCGATCCTGGCCGTGCTGATCATCGGCGAGCCCTTCGGCCTCTACCACGCGCTCGCGCTCGCTTTGGTGCTCGGTGGCATCTTCATCGCCGAGCGGCTGGGGCGGTAGGGAAGTTCTTTCGTCGACAACTGCCGACATTCTCGGGCGAATCGGAGCGAAGACCCGAGAATCTCAGGACGAGAAGGCACTGGTTTCCGAGATGCTCGGGTCAAGCCCGAGCATGACGTCAGGGTATGCGCTGCCCTTGTCAGCGCAGCGCCGAAACCGCGAGCCGCGCCACGTCCGCCAGAGCCGCTTCCCGCTCCTTGGCATCAGCGCGCGAGCCGGCGAGGTAGACCACGATGGCGAAGCGCCGGCCGTCCGGCAGCGTCGCGATGCCGATGTCGTTGGTGGCGTGGTTGATGCCGTCGACCGTCAGGCCGAGACCCGTGCGATGGGCGAGGCGCGAGCCCGCAGGCAGGCCGGCCTTGATCCGGTCGGCGCCGATCTTGCTCTCGGAGATCACCTTCTCGAGGAAGGCGGCATGGGCCGGCTGGCGCAGCCAGTTGCCCTTGGCAAAGGCCTCGAGGAAGAGGGCGCTCGCCTCGGGCGTCGCGGCGTCGCGCTTGTCCTTCAAGGCGGCCGAGAGCGCGGCGGTGCGCGGCTGGGGGTTCATTGCCTTCAGCTCGGCGCGGAAGCGCTGCTCATCGACCGTCTCGCCCCAGGCGAAGCCGCGCAGCCCATAGATCTCCGGCTGGAACTGGCGCTCGTAGCGGTCGACCGAGATGCCGGTGATGCCGCCGTCGCGCAGCATCTTCGTCACCACCTGCGGCCCGCCGATCTCCCGCATCAGCAGGTCGGCGGCAGTGTTGTCGCTCTCGCCGGCGGCGAGGCGGATCAGCTCGCTGAGCGGGTAGTCGTTGCGCTCGCCCTTGAAGGCTTTGACCAGCGGGCTGCGGAACAGCGAGAAATCCTTGCGCGTGACGGTGATCGGCTGGTCGAACTTGAACTTGCCGGCCTCCACTTGCTGCAGCACGGCGACGGCGAGCGGCAGCTTGAACACGCTCTGCATCGGGAAGGTCTCGGCGCCGCGATGCGACCACTGCTTGCGGTCCTTGAGGTCGATGAGGGCGACGCCGAGCCGGCCCTTCGACTGCTGTTCGATCGTGACGATCTCCTTGTCGAGCCTGGCCCGGTCCCAATCGGCGAGGGCAGGCAGGGCGACGAGGCAGGCGAGGGCCGTGGCGGCAAGGCGAAGGCGGGCAGGCATGGGCGATCCTCTGTGATGGCGCCCAACACAAGGGAGGGGACATTGCGGCATGGTTGCGGCAGCAGCCCGGCGACACCGGGCAGGCTCACGCCATCAGCGGCGGCAGGGCCTTCGCCAGCTCGTCGACGGCGACGCGGACCTTGAGCGGCAGCAGCGGGCTTTGCGGCCAGAGCGCATAGCCGTCATAGAGGAAGGGCGGCTGGTCGGGCAGGACGACGGCCAATTCGCCCGAGCGCAAGCGGTCGCGGATCAGCCAGGCCGGCAGCCATGACAGCCCCAGCCCGGCGACGGCGGCATCGGCCATCGCGTCGAGATCGTCGAAGCGCAGCCGCCCGGATGGCGCGATCTCCAGCGGCGGCAGGCCGGCCTGCGGAAACTGCCAGGGCCGGACCCAGCCGGCACGGCCATAGAGAATGGCCTGATGCTGCGCGAGATCGTCCAGTCCCGTAGGCGTGCCGTGACGTTCGAGATAGGCCGGGGCGGCGCAGAGCAGCATCGGCTGGCGGGCGATGCGCCTGGCGACGATACCGGAGCGATCCTCCAGCGTGCCGGTGCGGATGGCGAGATCATAGCCCTGCTGCACCAGATCGGCGATCGGGTCGCCGAAGGAGAGTTCCAGTTCGAGGCGCGGATAGCGCTGAGCCAGCCCGAACAGCACCGGCGCGACGCAACGCCGGCCGAAATGCGCCGGCATCGTCACGCGCAACCGCCCGCTCGGCTCGCCGAGATGGTCGCCGGCGAGCGCCTCGGCCGCCGTGGTCTCGGCCAGGATGGTGCGGCAGCGGTCGTAATAGGCGCGGCCGACATCCGTCAGGCTCTGACGGCGCGTCGTCCGGTTCAGAAGCCGCGCACCCAGCCGCTCCTCCAGGAAGCGGACATGCTTGCCGACCATCGGCGCGGAGAGATCGAGCGTTTCGGCAGCCGCCGCAAACGAGCCGAGATCGACCGCCCGGACGAAGACTTCCATACTGGTGAGGCGATCCATTTTCGGAACCAATGGTTTCTGATCTGCAAAGCACACGCGACTTTATCGTTGGGCTGGTGGCGCAGACAATCGCTTCATTCGAAATCGTTTGGAATGAAGTCATGGCAAAGGTTGTTCGTTTCTCGGAGCTGGGCGGGCCGGAGGTGCTGCGGATCGAGGAGGTCGAGGTGCTGCCGCCGGGGCCGGGCGAGGTTCGCATCCTGGCGAAGGCGCTCGGCCTCAACCGGGCGGAGGCGCTGCTCCGGCGTGGCAGCTATATCGAGGCGGCGGCGCTGCCCTCGGGGCTCGGGCTGGAAGCGGCCGGGGTCGTCGAAAGCATCGGAGACGGCGTCGAGGGATTGAATCCGGGCGATGCCGTCAGCCTCGTCCCGCCGCGTTCGATGCTGCGCTGGCCCGTCCATGGCGAGCTGATCCGCGTGCCGGCCGAACTGGTGGTGAAGCATCCGCCCGAGCTCGACTGGGAGGGCGCTGCGGCGCTGTGGATGGCCTTCCTCACCGCCTATGGCGCGCTGGTCGATCTGGCAGGTCTGAAGACCGGCGAGACCGTGGCGATCACGGCGGCGTCAAGCAGCGTCGGCCTCGCCGCGATCCAGATCGCCAACCGCATCGGCGCACGGCCTGTTGCCGTGACGCGCTCCGAGGCCAAGCGCGAGGCGCTGATGGCCCATGGAGCGGCGGCGGTGGTGCTATCGGAGGGCGAGGGGCTGGCGGAACGGCTGGAGGCTGCGGCGGGTGGTGGTTCTGGTCTCCGCGTCGTCCTCGATGCCGTCGGCGGGCCGATCTTCGAGCCCCTGACGGCGGCGATGGCGCCGGGCGGCATCCTTGTCGAATATGGCGGCTTGAGCCCTCTGCCGACGCCGTTCCCGCTGCCGGCCGTGCTGGGCAAGAGCCTGACCTTGCGCGGCTATCTCGTCCACGAGATCACGCGCGACCCGGCGAAGCTCGCCGCGGCGAAGGCCTTCATCCTCGCCGGCGTGGCGGAGGGGGCGTTCAAGCCGGTGATCGCGCGCAGCTTCCCGCTCGACGAGATCGTCGCGGCGCATCGCTATCTCGAGTCGAACGACCAGTTCGGGAAGATCGTGGTGACGGTCTGAGCCTAGGCGTCCGGCGCGTCGTCGCAGAGAGCGAGCTCGACCGGGCAGTTCTCGATGCCGAAGCATTCCGGCAGGAGCTGCTTCAGCCGCTCGCGTAGGGCGTCGAGCGACTCGGCCTCGGTGACGATGCCGAGCTCGCCGGTGTCCATGGCGTACCAGAGGCCCGCCGCCTCGTCGCGGCGGACCTCGAAGCGGATCGGCTCCGCTGCCCCGGCAGGCGCGGCGACGAGAGCCTTCAGCGGATTGAGCACGATCAGAACCTGAGTCGACGCGCGCGCTTGACCATCGGGATCTCGTGGATCTTCGCGAGCAGCTCGTCCGAGATCGGCTCGTCGACGGCGACATAGCAGATCGCGTCGCCGCCCGGCTTGTCGCGGCCGAGCGAGAAGGTCGCGACATTGACGCCTGCGCCGCCGAGCAGCGAGCCGAACTGGCCGATGAAGCCGGGCTTGTCGGCGTTGCGGACATAGAGCATGTGCGGCGCGAACTCGGCATCGACCTGGATGTCGCGGATCTCGACGATGCGCGGCTTGCCGTCCTGGAACACCGTGCCCGAGGCGTGGCGCGGCATGTCCTCGGCCTCGACGACGATGCGAATGACGCTTTCGAGATTGCCGGCGACCTCGCGGGTCAGCTCCTCGACGACGATGCCCTTTTCCTTGGCGATCATCGCGGCGTTGACCATGTTGATCTCGGGCAGGAAGGGCCTGAGCACGCCGGTGATCGCGGCGGCCGAGATCGCCTTGAGGTTGAGGTCCGCGACGGCGCCCTCATACTCGATGCGGATGCCCTTGACCGCGGCTTCGGTGAGCTGGCCGAGGAAGGAGCCGAGCTTTTCCGCCAGCGCCACGAACGGCTTGATGCGCGGGGCTTCCTCGGCCGAGATCGAGGGGAAGTTGACCGCGTTGGTGATGGCGCCCTTCAGCAGGTAGTCGCTCATCTGCTCGGCGACCTGCAGCGCGACGTTCTCCTGCGCCTCGTTGGTGCTCGCGCCGAGATGCGGCGTGCAGACGACGTTGTCGAGGCCGAAGAGCGGGTTCTGCTCCGCCGGCTCCTGCGAGAACACGTCGAAGGCCGCGCCCGCGACATGGCCGGACTTGATGAGGTCGGCAAGGGCCTGCTCGTCGACGAGGCCGCCGCGGGCGCAGTTGATGATGCGCACGCCCTTCTTGGTCTTGGCGAGGTTCTCGGCCGAGAGGATGTTCTTCGTCTTCTCGGTCATCGGGACGTGCAGGGTGATGAAGTCGGCGCGCTTCAGCAGGTCCTCGAGCTCGACCTTCTCGACGCCCAGCTGCACGGCCCGCTCCGGCGAGAGATAGGGGTCATAGGCGATGACGCGCATCTTCAGGCCGATGGCGCGCTCGGCGACGATCGAGCCGATATTGCCGGCGCCGATCAGGCCCAGCGTCTTCGCCGTGATCTCGACGCCCATGAAGCGGTTCTTCTCCCACTTCCCGGCCTGGGTCGAGATATCCGCCGAGGGGATCTGGCGTGCGAGCGCGAACATCATCGCGATGGCGTGCTCGGCGGTGGTGATCGAATTGCCGAAGGGCGTGTTCATCACGATGATGCCGCGCGCGGTGGCGGCGGGGATCTCGACATTGTCGACGCCGATGCCGGCACGGCCGATCACCTTCAGCTTCGTCGCCTGCTCGAGCAGCTTGGCGGTCGCCTTGGTGGCCGAGCGGATGGCGAGGCCGTCATAGTCGCCGATGATCGCGGCGAGCTTGTCCTTGTCCTTGCCGAGGCCGGGATCGAAGGTCACGTCGATGCCGCGATCCTTGAAGATCTGCACGGCGGCGGGCGAGAGGGCGTCGGAAATCAGGACTTTGGGGGCTGTCATGAGGATGGCTCCGGCGGCGCGGCGCTGAGGCGCACGGGCTCGCGTGAAATTCAGGGGACGGGGAAACACCCCGTCATTCCGGACAAGCCGCGAAGCGGCGCCGCTCCGGAAGCCATCGAAGGGCGGCTCGCTCTACGATGGATCCCGGGTCTGCGCTTCGCTTGCCCGGGATGACGGTGAGTGCGTCACAACGGGCAGCGCCTTATGCCGCCTTCTTGCTCAAGCCGGCCTTGGCCTCGGCGAAGGCGTATTCGATCCAGGGCAACAGCGCCTTGACGTCGCGCGCCTGCACGGTCGCGCCGCACCAGATGCGCAGGCCGGGAGGGGCGTCGCGGTAATGGCCGAGGTCGTAGCCGGCGCCGGCCTTCTCGATGATCGAGACGACCTGCTTGGCGAAGGCCGCCTGCGCGTCCGCCGGCAGGGCGGTGACGGCCGGGTCGGTGAACTTGAGGCAGACCGAGGTGTTGGAGCGCGTCTTCGGCTTCACGGCGAGGAAGTCGATCCAGTCGTTCTCGCGCACGAACTTGGCGATGACGCGGGCGTTGGCGTCGGCGCGCTTCACCAGCCCGTCGAGCCCGCCGACCTTCTTCGCCCAGTTCAGCGCATCGAGATAATCCTCGACCGCGAGCATGGAGGGCGTGTTGATCGTCTCGCCCGTGAAGATGCCCTCGATCAGCTTGCCGCCAGAGGTCATGCGGAAGATCTTCGGCAGCGGCCAGGCCGGCTTGTAGGTCAACAGCCGCTCGACCGCGCGGGGCGAGAGCACGATCATGCCATGCGCGGCCTCGCCGCCGAGCACCTTCTGCCAGGAGAAGGTGGTGACATCGAGCTTTTGCCAGTCGAGGCGCTCGGCGAAGGCGGCGGAGGTGGCGTCGCAGATGGTCAGCCCCTCCCGGTCATCGGCGATCCAGCCGGCATCGACGACGCGCACGCCGGAGGTGGTGCCGTTCCAGGTGAAGACGACGTCGCGGTTCTTGGTGTCGACCTTCCGCAGGTTCGGCAGTTCGCCATAGGGGGCGTCGAAGGTGCGGACGTCGGAAAGCTTGAGCTGCTTGACGACATCGGTGACCCAGCCGGCGCCGAAGCTCTCCCAGCTGACCATGTCGACGCCGCGGGCGCCGAGCAGGCTCCACAGCGCCATCTCGACGGCGCCGGTGTCGGAAGCGGGCACGATGCCGATGCGGTAATCCGCGGGGATCTGCAGCACCTCGCGGGTGAGGTCGATCGCGGCCTTCAGCTTGTCCTTGCCGATCTTGGCGCGGTGCGAGCGGCCGAGCGGAGCGTCGGCAAGGCCCTTGAGGGTCCAGCCGGGGCGCTTGGCGCAGGGGCCGGACGAGAAGTTAGGCACGCGCGGGCGCGTGGTCGGTGCGGTGTTCGCCATCGATGTCTCCATCCTTACAGATGGGCGCGCCCCGTTGGGGGGGCGTGTCCCGTCGATGGGGGTAGGATGGTGAGGGGGCGGGAGTCAAGGCCGATAAGAAACCCGGGTGTTCGCCTCAGGCAACGTCGTCTTCGCGTCCTTTGCGGCCAGCGGCTTCAATTTCTGCAACGTCATCTGTAAAATCTAAAACAAGCGGAATTGGAGTATCGTCGGGGTGTTGATCGTTGTAGTGGTCAACGTCTTGTTTTACTTGGAAGCAGTCATCGACAACTGATTTTCGGCGCTGTGCAAATGATTTTTCCATGAACAATCGGGGCGCTTTGTCGATATCTGCCCAGAGGCTCAACTGGCTTCCCCCGATATTGGTTTTGACGGAATGTTTTGCGCGGTACTTGCGCCCCTTCTCGTCCACTCGCTTCTCTTGCCGCAGACTTTCGGCAAGTGCATCGCGGCATAGCTTGGCTACGTCGCGTGGCTCTGGACGATACAGGCCATTTTGCAAAGCCCAAGCGGCAACCTCATCAAGAGATACCGGATTAGGATCAACTTCGGCATTATAGCGATCGAATATTTTCTGCATCTGCTCTGCAAAAGTGGCCATTCTATCTATTGCCTCCTAAAGTTCGGCTTTTGCCACGTGACCCCAGCCATCAGTGACAGCTCGCTCGATCACATATCGACGGACAGGAACTTGGTACTTTCGTAAATAATCATACCTATCCATTCGCCTCTGTAACTGCCCGACTACAATTGCGGGGTGAACTTCCATCAGAGCGGCAAAGCCAACAACGTCCCTTTCCGAAAAATACGGATGCTTCCTGGCGTAAAACGAGTCCATTTTTTTGCTAGGAACGCAAAATTCTCCTGCCGCTATATTTGCTATTCTCTCAATCTCTTCGATATCGTCTCCTACGGAGAGCGCGTCACCCTGAAGATGATCTACAATCCCAAAGCTATCTTTTCCATGCCCTAAGAGGACGTGCTCTATCTCGTGCCTCAAAACAAACCAAAAATTATCGATTCTATCGTGAAGAGTAGACATTCCAATGACGGGTGTTTTATCATCGAGCCAAGTACAAACTCCATCTATTTTTGCGCCTGGAAGAGTTTCGACAATGACGAATCTCACTCCGCAGCTTACCAAAATTTCCGGTATATCGCGGACGGACTCAGGGTCTATCATCAAAGATCTTATCTGAGTAAGTTTTGACCTTAGTTTCTCAGCCGAAAATTCCGGAGTGACTATCTGCCTTGACAGCTGACGTACGCGATAGACCCACGCGATTTGATAGCTGTTAGTTGTGTTGTAGTGAGTTTTCTTGGCTGCGTAGGCAATTTGCTTCTGCGTTCCGTGGTCGTTGTCTGCTTCGAAGAACCGGTCCACCTGCAACTGAAGAAGCGCCGCATCAGCGGCATTTATCCACCCGCGGCGTATCATATCGCGAACTGGATATGTTCCTTGAAGGCGAGCTCGGGTGCGAACCGCCGGGTCTGGCACTTTTGCATTCGCGAGGTCGTATTGGCTTTGCAGATTAGCAAAAAACTGAGGAGATACCCCGAAGGCATCTCCAAGCAACCTCGCCATGTCGGGCGTAATTGTTCTTTTCCCTGATAGAAGGGGGTTCAATTGCTGCTCAGTTTGACCCAGTATAAAGGCCAAATCCCGCTGAGACCATCCCCTTGCGTCAAGTTCTATCTTTATATAGTTTCCAGGCGGGTCGATGCCGACCACTTTTAGGTCTGTCATCTATGCAACCCCTCGAGCGTGCTCTTGTAGTGTCATGATTCTTAATTTGTGCGGTACACTGCGTTCGTCGACTTGTATCTGGAGGGACCATTGCTGACCGATCAGAATTGCTCCTCGAATTTTGTTCGCCTCACTTTCCGGGATATATCCAAGGCTTCTCCAAGCTAGCATGGTATCTAAATCCGGAGCAGCCCGAGCCAGATTAAGGCGCTGTCGCGCCTGTTGAATGACCGCTACCGGCAAGCCGGTTTCAGCAGCACGATCTGTCTCAATCAGCGCAACGCGAGGGTTCGAGAACTCAATGAGCATTTTCGAGCGGTACCATGATGATGATGCCTCGTCAACACTACTTAACGCCATGCGTTAAGTCGTTCATTTCGTGACCGCACTTGAAAATTCCGATGCGGCGCCTTTAACAGCTGAAGTTCGGGCACGCTTTCCGGCTGAAGCGATAACCATCGCGCCCCTTTTCAGTTGGATGCGCTAGGCTCACCGCCCAAAGCGATTCTCGGAACTCTCCCCATGGCCAAAAAGACCCCCGAACAGCTCGCCCAGGAATTCGAGGGCCGCAAGGCCAAGGGGCTGGCCAAGGGCGGGGCGGCGTACTGGCCCAACATCATCGCCAATGCCGTGCTGAAGCTCACCGCGGCGCGGGCCGAGATCACGCCCGAAGTGCTCATCGAGATGATCGAGCGCGAGGCGCCGACACTGGAGATCAACGTCAGGTCCGGCGCGGCCGAGGCCGTCGCGCGGCTGAAGCAGGCCATCGCCAAGGGGGCGTGAGGGGCGCGCCGCGCTGAATACGGGGCGCGCCGTCATGCCCGGCCTTGCGCCGGGCATCCACGTCTTGCGGGCCTGATGAAGGGGCCGGCGTCGGGGATGGCCTGGCTGATCGTTCCGGTGTGAGACGTGGGTGGTCGGGACAAGCCCGACGCTAGAGCCTGCCGCGTTTTCGTGGAAGTGATGGTCATCTCGGACGGAGCGAAGCGCAGATCCGGGATCCATGCCCGGGGATCCTCGGACAGGCTCCGGCATGCATCCCGGGTCAAGCCCGGGATGACGGCGTGGTTCCGTACAAAATCAGCATGCTCTAACGAGCGCGCGGCGATGCTGCGTCGCCCTCACAAAACTTATCCCCGCCCTCCCGTGTCGCCCCTATCCTCGGCCCACCTCATCCCCGAGGGGCAGCCATCCGGAGGCATGTCGTGTGGCGGGATGGGGGCGGCGCCTGCGGCTGGCCTTGCAAGCCAGTCCCGGGAGGCTTCGGGGCACCGCTCTGGGGGTACTACGGCCCCTGCGCGAGGAGCTCGCTGGGAGGCTCGAAGGGAAAGGTCCTGCAACCCGAGACGCGACGAGGCCGGCATCGGACCGGGAAGTGCGACCCACTTTTCGGGACCATCCGATGCACGAGACAAAGCGGAGCGCAGCGCGCTCCGTGCCGAACTGGCGTCGAGGCGAGCGGGACCGGAACCGGAGAGCCGTAGAAGCGCGGCCCGGAGTCTAGATGAGAACGCCGATAGGCGGAGCGCCACGGGCGTGCGGAAGGTGGCTCAATCCTTCCGCGCCGCATCCTGGCTCAATGGAAGCGGCCCGATACCCCCGCGCCTCGCGGCGCTCCGCTGCCCCTCGAATTTCAAAACGCTCGCGCGCAAGTGCGGGCGGGCGAAAACACGTGCGTCATTCTCGGGCGACCGCAGGGAGACCCGAGAATCTCGGGCCGGACAAGGCTCCAAAGCCTCCTCGTCAGGAGATGCCCGGGTCAAGCCCGGGCATGACGCGGGACGCAAGCCGTCAGGGCGCGAGAGGCAGGCCCGGACATGACGCGTGAGGCGAGGCCGGGCGTGACGCGGATCGCAAGGGCAACGAGCGGGAGCAGGAACATGCAGCGGGAACCCTGGCAGACGCCCGAGCAGGCGCAATGGAGCGCGGACTACAAGAGGGAGATGGACCGCCGGCACCGCATGGTCGTCGACGCGTTCAAGGTCTGGTCCTTCTGCCCGCACAAGGCCTGCCGCCGCGGCAGCGCCTGCCAAAATCCCGATCCGGGTGCCTGCATGCGCGACTTCTTCGACGCCATGCCCGAGTCCGAGAAGCAATATCTCCGTCTCGTGGTGAAGGCGCGCAGCGCCGGGCTCAGCCCCGAGGAGTCCGATCGCGAGGCGCGGCGGCGTCTCGACGAGCACCGGCAGGCCACGACGGAGCCCATGCCGCCAGCACCGCCGCCCGAACCCGTGCCGCCGCCGGCGGTCAGGGCGAAGCGTGCCGCGCGGCCACCACAGCCGCCCGAGGGCGAGGCCGCGCGCGCCGCGCGGGTGCGGCAGGCGCAGGCCGCCGAGCGCGAGGGCGGCGCCCTGTCGCGGCCGGGGCGGGGCCTCAGCCCGGCTCCCCGGCGATGACGCCCTTGCGCAGCAGGAAGCAGCCATAGGGTCGGGGATCGCCGACCTGCACCACCGCGAAGGCGCCCCGCGCCGCCGCGTAGAAGGCGAAGCGCTCGATCCCCGCCAGCTGGGCGGGGCGGCCGAGCGCCGCATCGATCTCGCCTTGCACGGCGCGCTGCACATCCGGCAGCGCCGCCGCATTCCCCACCACCTCCATGCGTCTCAGCGGCTCCGGCTCGAAATCGTCGATCGGCAGCACCGAGAGGATGGCGCGCGCGGCGCGCTGCATCGTCAGGCCGGGCAGGCGGATCAGCCTGCCGCTCGTGGTCGAACTGGCGATCGTCTCGGCCGGGTGGTTGGCATCGACCAGCGCGAGGTCGTCGCCATGGCCCATGGCGGCGAGCACCCAGAGCAGGTCTGCGGAGAGCACGGGATCGAGGTTCTTCAGCATGGCGGGGTTCCTTGGCGAGCCCTCATCCTGAGGAGGCGCGTCAGCGCCGTCTCGAAGGATGCTCCAGGAGGCTCCTAAGCGAGCTGGATCATCCTTCGAGACGCGGCCTCACGGCCGCTCCTCAGGATGAGGGCTGAGAGGTGAAGTTGGCAATGGCTAGGCTGCCGGGCGGCGCCCCCTCTTCGTCAGATAAATGCGGGCGGCGTTGCCGCCGAAGATCGCGGCGCGCTCGGGTTCGGAGAGCGTGGCGGTGAGCCGCTCGGCCGTGGCGAGCCACTGGTCGTAGGAGGCGCGAAGCGTCGCGACCGGCCAGTCGCTGCCCCAGAGCAGGCGCTCCGGTCCGAAGCAGGCGAGGAGCTGGGCGACGGCCGGCGCCAGCGTCGCCTCGCGCCAGCCGGGCGGCGCCTCGGTGACGAGGCCGGAGAGCTTGCAGACCGTGTTCGGCCGGGCGGCCAGCGCCGCGATGCCGGCACGCCAGGCGGAGAGATCGGCGCCGGTGAGGTCCGGCTTGGCGCCGTGATCGATCACGACCGGAAGCTCGGTCTCGCGGTCGAGCAGGGCGAGCAGCGCCGGGATCTGCGCCGGCTTCACCAGCGCGTCGAAGACGAGGCCGTGGGCCTTGAGCGCGGCGAAGGCGGGGGTAAGGTCCGGCCGCGCGAGCCAGTTCGGATCGGGAATGTCCTGCACCATCGGCCGCAGGCCCACCAGCAGCGGGTCGGCGGCGAGCGCGGCGATGCGGGCGGGGGCGTCGGGTGCCTCGAAATCGGCCCAGCCCACCACCCCGGCGACGAAGGGCGTCGCGGCGGCGGTTTCGAGCAGGAAGAGCGTCTCCGCCTCGGTCGGGGCGGCCTGGACGAGGATGGTCGCGGCGATGCCGTGTTCGGCGAGATGCGGGGCGAGGTCGGCGGGTTCGAAGTCGCGATGGATGGGCTTGAGCGCGGGCGTCAGCCAGCCATAATCGCCGCGGGCGAGCCGCCAGAAATGCTGGTGTGAATCGATGCGGGGCGGACTCTTCACCGGCGGCTCTCGCGGATGGGCTCAAGGCCGGGCAGGGCCGGCGCGGCGCCACTATGTGCACGCCAACATGTTAGCTTGCAACCGCCTCGAAAGCGGATTAGCGTCCACCCCGATCGCGGGAGACGGAAGCGGTGCTTCCTTCCAGTTCCGCGCGACCTGAAAGCCCGCAAAGGGCAGCCTTTTGTCCTGGGGAGGACGCCGATGACCGACAGCATTCTGAAACCGACCCGCCGCGTTCTTCTGGGCGGCGCGGCCGCCGCGATCGCCTCGCCGCTGGTGCTGCGGAAGGCGCAGGCGCAAGGCGCGTTCGACTGGAAGAAATTCTCCGGCCAGTCGATCGACGTGCTGCTGGTCAAGAACCCGCGCTCCGACCTGATGCAGGCGGCGGAAAAGGAGTTCACCGAACTCACCGGCATCAAGGTCTCGGCCGAGCAGGTGCCGGAGCAGCAGCAGCGCCAGAAGGCGGTGATCGAGTTCGCCTCGGGCAAGCCGAGCTTCGACGTCAGCGGCATCTCGCTGCACGTCCAGAAGCGCATGGCGGCGAAGGGCAAGTGGTTCGAGAACCTCGATCCCTACATCAAGAACCCCGCGCTGACGGCGCCCGATTTCGACTTTGCCGATTTCGGCGCCGGCCCGGTCGCCTATGCGCGGCAGGCCGACGGGGCGCTCGATACGATCCCGTTTTTCGTCGATTACTGGATGGTCTACTACAACAAGGAGCTCTTCGACGCGAAGGGCGTGGCCTACCCGAAGACGATGGACGAGATGTTCACCGTCGCGCAGAAGCTGCACGATCCTGCGAAGGGCATCGCCGGCTTCGTCTCGCGCGGCCTGAAGAACGCCAATGTCCCGGTCTGGACCTCGCTGATGCTCGGACAGGGCATGGAGACGACCTCGCCGGAGGGCAAGCTGCTCACCGATACGCCGGAGGCGATCTGGGCGGCCGATCTCTATCGCAAGCTCAACAAGGAGACCGGCCCGGCCGGGCAGGTCGGCTTCAACTGGAACGAATGCCAGACCACCTTCATGCAGGGCCGCGCCGCGATGTGGCTCGACGGCATCGGCTTCGCCACGCCGCTGGAGGATCCGACCAAGTCGCGCATCGTCGGCAAGGTCGGCTATGGCGTGACGCCGCCGGGGCCCAAGGCGCATTATGCCGGCATGTTCGCCGACGGCATGGGCATCTCGCGCGGCTCCTCGAAGAAGGAGGCGGCCTGGCTCTACCTGCAGTTCATGACCAACAAGAAGAACCAGATCGCGATGCTCAAGGCCGGCGCCGGCGCGCCGGGCCGTTCCTCGGCCTATCTCGACACCGAGACGATCCAGCAGTCGAAGTTCGGCAAGCAGTATTTCGACTGCCTGCTGTCCTCCGCCAAGATCGCGCGGGCCGGCCTGCCGCAGATCGTGCCGGTGACCGAATTCCGCGACGTGTTCGGCGTGGCGCTGACCAATGCGATCGGTGGCGCCGATGTCGCGGCCGAGCTCAAGAAGGCGACCGAGACCTTCGCGCCGGTGCTCGCCAAGAGCGAGCAGGGGTGAGGATCATAGGCGTCATGGCCGGGCTCGACCCGGCCATCTCGCGACCATTGGGCCTTTTTCAAAGAGATGCCCGGTCAGGCCCGGGCATGACGGTTCGAACGCATGACCAGCACGTCCCTGCCAGCAAGTCTCGCCAGTGCAGCGCCTCCGGCCGCTGCCGCGTCGCATGATTTCACGCCGCGCTACTGGCTGTTCTCGCTGCCGGCGGTGCTGGTGATCACGGCGGTGATCGTCTTTCCGTGGCTGTTCACGCTCTACATGTCCGGCCAGGATTGGAAGATCGGCGGCGGCGTGGAATTCGTCGGCCTCGGCAATTTCGCCGAGCTGGCGAAGGACCAGCGCTTCCTCGAGTCGATGGGGCATACGGTCTATTTCACGGTCCTCGCGGTGGTGCTGCCCATCGTGTTCGGCACGGCGGCGGCGCTGGTCTTCCATCGCGAATTCCCGTTCCGGGGCCTGCTGCGCACCATCTTCGTGATGCCGATGATGGCGACGCCGGTCGCGGTCGCGCTGGTCTGGACGATGATGTTCCACCCGCAGCTCGGCGTGCTCAACTACCTGCTGTCGCTGATCGGGATCGGGCCGCAGGGCTGGGTCTACGATCCGGCGACGGTGATCCCGACCCTCGTCATGGTCGAGGTCTGGCACTGGACACCGCTCGTCATGCTGATCGTGCTCGGTGGCCTAGCCGGCCTGCCGCGCGAGCCTTATGAATCCGCGCTGATCGACGGCGCCAATGACTGGCACATGTTCCGGCACATCACGCTGCCGCTGGTCTGGCCCTTCATCATGGTGGCGATCGTGATCCGCACCATCGATGCGCTGAAGGCCTTCGACACGATCTTCGTGATCACGCAGGGCGGGCCGGGAACGGCGTCGGAGACGCTCAACATCTTCCTCTATCTGCAGGCCTTCCAGTTCTACAAGATCGGCTACGCCTCGGCCGTCGTGGTGATCTTCTTCGTCATCATCATCATGCTCTCGCTGCTGCTGCTCTATGCGCGGCAGAAGTCGAAGTGGAACGCGTGATGGGCTCCTCTTCCGGCTTCCTTGCCTCGTCTCTCCGCGTCATTGCGAACGCGACGTCATCCCGGGCTTGTCCCGGGACCCATCGGAGGGCTCGGCGCATTACGATGGATCCCGGAACTCCGCTTCGCTGCGTCCGGGATGACGGTGTCCTTTCCTGTCGGGGCGAGGAGTGGTCGCCATGACCCGCACGCTCAAAAAGGTCGGCTTCTGGGCCTCGGTCTTCGTGCTGGTCTCGCCGGCGGTGCTGGTCTTCCTCTGGATGATCTCGCTGTCGCTCAAGAACGAGCTCGACAACACCGCCTTTCCGCCGGTGTTCATCCCCGATCCGCCGACGCTGAAGAACTATGTCGACGTCTTCGCGCAGAACAATTTCGGGCTCTATCTCTGGAACTCGATCCTCGTCACCGGCGGGGCGGTGCTGATCGGGCTTCTGGTCGGCGTGCCCGCCGGCTACGGCATCGCGCGCGGCAAGGCGCATAAGTTCGCGGTGCTGATCCTGGTGGCGCGGATGACGCCGGCCTTGTCCTATCTCATCCCGCTCTTCCTGCTGTTCCAGATCACCGGCCTCGTCGGCACGATCACGGCGCTCGTCATCACCCATCTCGTCATCACCATCCCGATCATCGTCTGGATCATGATCGGGTATTTCGAGAACGTGCCGATGGAGCTGGAGGATGCCTCGCGCATCGACGGCGCGACGAGCTGGCAGGCCTTCCGCCATGTCGCGCTGCCGCTGGCGAAGCCGGGCATCGTCGTCGGCGGCATCCTCGCCTTCATCTTCTCCTGGAACAACTTCATCTTCTCGGTGGTGCTCGGCGGCAAGGCGAGCCGCACGCTGCCATCGGCCGTCTACAACTCGCTGACCTTCGAGCAGATCTCCTGGGGGCCATTGGCGGCCGCGGCGCTGCTGGTGACGCTGCCGGTGCTGCTGGTGACGGTGATCGCGCAACGCCAGATCGTCGCCGGGCTCTCCTCCGGAGGTCTCAAGGACGGCTAGCGAAACCGCTGGCGAGCGCTTGCGAGCACCTCTGTCTTCATACTAACATGTCAGTCACCGTTCAGACCTGAAAGCTCCCTCAAATGGCCACCGACAAGAACCGCTTCGGCCTTTCCTGCGCGATCACCACCCCGATGCGGGAGGGTGGCGGCGTCGACCTGCCGCGTCTCGTCAAGCATGCACGGCACGTGCTTTCCCAGGGCTGCGACTCGGTCACGCTGTTCGGCACGACGGGCGAGGGCGCGGCGCTCGGCCTGCCCGCGCGGACGGCTATGATGGGCGCGCTGATCGGGGCGGGTATCGATCCTGCCCGGCAGATCTATGCCGGCATCGCGGCGGCCTCCATGCATGAGGCGGTTGAGCAGGCCGGGCTGGCGCTGGATGCCGGGGCGAAGGGCCTGCTGGTCGCGCCGCCGTTCTACTTCAAGGGCGTCAGCGACGAGGGGCTCTATGTCTGGTTCTCGCAGTTCTTCGAGAAACTGGGAGGCTCGGCCCGCAACGTCATCCTCTACCACATTCCTTCGGTGACGGCGGTCGATATCAGTGTCGGGCTGGTGCAGCGCCTCAAGACGACGTTCCCCGGGCTCGTCATCGGCGTCAAGGATTCCTCGGGCAGCTATGCCAATACCGAGGCGCTGCTGAAGGCGCATGGCGAGCTCGCCATCCTGGTCGGGGACGAGCGCCAGCTTGCCAAGGCGGTGCGCAATGGTGCTGAGGGCACGATCTGCGGCCTCGCCAATCTGGTGCCGGGCCTGCTGCGCCCGATGGTCTACGAGGGCAAGGACAGCCCGGTGGTGAACGCGCTGGTCGACGAGATCTGCTCGCACCCGGTGCTGGCGGCGGTGAAGGCTTTGACCGGCCATATCCATGGCGATCCCGGCTATGGCGCGATGCGCCCGCCGCTGGAGGCGCTGGACGAGGCGACCCGCAAGCGGCTCTTCGCCGCCTTCGATTCGATCTCGCAGGCGAAAGCCGCCTGAAGGAGGCGGCCTGAGGGAGGAAAACGTGAACCAGCCGGAGCAGGAACCGCGCGAAGGCGAACCGCTGAAGCTGAGGGAGCGCGCCTATGCCTCCTTCACCGAGCGGCTGCTGGCGCGCGAGATCAAGCCCGGCCAGTTCGTGACCCAGCGCGAGCTCGTCGCGATGACCGGCTTTCCGCTCGGCGCGATCCGCGAGCTGATCCCGCGACTGGAGGCAGAGGGGCTGATCAAGACCGTGCCGCAGCGCGGCATGCAGGTTGCCCATGTCGACCTCAACCTGATCCGCAACGCCTTCCAGTTCCGGCTCTTCCTCGAGAAGGAGGCGACGGCGCTCTATGCGCGCAACGCCACGGATGAGGAGATCGCCGAGCAGCGGGTGCGGCACGAGGCGATCGTCGCCCGCGCCGAAGCGGGCGGCGACGAGCGCCTGATCGAGGACGCCGAGGACATCGACCGGCTGATGCACGAGGCGATCATCGATCACCTCGACAACGACATCGTCAGCCAGGCCTTCCGCGTGACCTGGCTCAAGATCCGCCTGATCCGGCAATACGAGACGCGCATCCACAACAGCATCATCGTGCCGGTGATGCAGGACCATCTCGCGATCATCGCGGCGGTCGAGACGCGCGATCCCGAGCGCGCGGCCGAGGCGATGGCCGCCCATATCGGCAACGCCAGGACACGGGCGATGCAGTACTGACATCCGCAACCACCACGAGCCGGAGAACCGGCCGCTCCCGGAGGGAACAGCGATGAAGAGGCAGACGAGGCGCGATTTTCTGGCCGCCACGGCGGCAGGGGCGGCAGCGATCGCCGCGCCCAACATCCTGCGCGCGCAACAGCTGGTGCTGCGCTGGGCCGACGGCCAGCCGGCGAGCCATCCCTCGCCGCAGAGCGCGGTGAAGGCCGGCGCCGAGATCAAGGAGAAGACCGGCGGGCGCGTCGAGATCCAGTCCTTCCCGAACGGGCAGCTCGGCTCCTCGCGCGACATGGTCGAGTCGGTGGCATCGGGCGCGCTGACCATGGTCACGGAAGGCGCGGCGCAGCTCGGCCAGTTCGTGCCGCAGCTCTCGATCATCGAGGCGCCCTATATCTGGAAGGATTCGGCGCATATGACGCGGGCGCTGAAATCCCCGCTGATCGACGAGCTCAACAAGGCGCTGGTCGAGAAGCGCGGCATGCGCATGATCGGCGTCAACTATTACGGCGTGCGCCACCTCACCAGCGGCAAGAAGGCGATCAACTCCGTCGAGGACATGAAGGGCTTCAAGCTGCGCGTGCCGGAGGTCGACACCTTCCGCGCCATGGCCGAGGCCTGGGGCGCGCGGCCGACGCCGCTGAACTTTTCCGAGCTCTATCTCGCCCTGTCGCAAGGGGCGGTCGACGGCCAGGAGAATCCGCTGCCGACGATCGCTTCCGCCAAGCTCGGCGAGGTCCAGAAATACCTCGTGCTGACCGCGCACATCATCACGCCGCGGCTGGTGATCGTGAACGAAAGCGCCTGGCAGAAGATCCCCCAGGTCGATCGCGACGTCATCGTCGCGGCCGTCGACAAGGCCGCCACCTGGCAGGACAACGAGATCCTGGAGCAGGAAAAGGGCCTCGCCGACACGCTGGCCAAGGGCGGCATGACGGTGGTCAAGCCCGACAACGAGGCCTTCCGCAAGCCGGTTCTGGCGAGCGTGCCGGCCAAGTTCGAGAGTAAATGGGGCAAGGGGCTCTGGGACCGCATCCAGGCGCTTTGAGTCGGTCGTCCGTAAAGATCGTTCCGCCGTCATTCCGGGGCGCTGCGCAGCAGCGAACCCGGAATCCATAGCCGCCGATTTCACCCGGGAAGAGCGGGACGTTCGCTTCGTCTTTTTGGGGTCGTCGTCGTGGTTCTGGGTTCCGGGCTCAGGCCGCTGGCCTGCCCCGGAATGACCGCGTGGTTCCGAGCCGAGGCTGAGAGATATCCCGATGGCCGTATTGGTACGCGCAATATTCGACCGCCTGATGGAGGTGATCGCGGCGATCCTTCTCGTCGCGCTGCTCGTCACCGTGACGCTGGGCATCGTGACGCGGGCGCTGGGTGACCCGCTGATCTGGACCGACGAGGTCTCGCGCTTCCTGATGCTGTGGGTCGCCGTCGCGGGCTGGGTCCTGGCGAGCCGGCGGCGCGCCCATATCCGCATCCGCTTCTTCCACAATCTCCTGCCGCAGCATGGCTGGCGGGCGGCCGAGACCGTGATGCAGCTGGCGATGATCGTCTTCGGCCTGCTGGTGACCTGGTACAGCGTCCATCTGGTCCATGCGAATTACGACCTCGAGGCGACGACGGTGCCGCTGTCGATGGGAGTGCTCTATGTGCCCATGCTGCTGGCCGGCGTCGTAACCGCGCTGCAGGGCGTGGCTGATCTCGTCGACAATCTGCGCAACTGGAACGCGCCGCCCATCGCGCCGGTCGTGCCGACGATGCAGGAGGCGGTCGAGTGAGCACGCTGATCTTCCAGATCTCCGGGGTCTGGCTGCTCTCGATCCTGGCGGGCTTCCCGCTCTTCGCCTCGATGGGGCTGGCCGCCTTCGCCTTCGTGCTGATCGGCGATTTCTCCGCCTCGATCGTGCCGCAGAAGATGGCGCAGGCGATGAACTCCTTCCCGATCGTCGCCGCGCCGCTCTTCATCCTGATGGGCAACATCCTGGGCGCGGCGCGCATCACCGACCGCATCGTCGCCTTCGCCACGGCAGTGCTCGGCTGGCTGCGCGGCGGCTATGCCCATGCCTCGATCCTGACCAGCATGATCTTCGCCGGCATGGTCGGCTCGGCGGTGGCGGATGCGGCGGGCTCGGGCGCGATCGAGATCCGCGCCATGCGCAAGGCCGGCTACCGGCCGGAGACGGCGGCCTCGATCACCGCGGCGGCCGCGACGATCGGCCCGATCATCCCGCCCTCGCTGCCGATGGTGATCTACGGCGTCACGGCCGATGTCTCGATCGGGCGGCTGTTCATCGGCGGCGTCATTCCCGGCATCCTGATGGGGCTGTCGCTGATGGTGATGGTCGCGATCATCGCCAAGCGCCAGGGCTTCCGGAAGGAGAAGTTCAAGGGCTTCCGCGAGATCGGCCGGACCTTCCTCAGCGGCTTCTTCGCGCTGATGACGCCGCCGCTGATCCTCGGCGGCATGTTCACCGGCATCTTCACTCCGACGGAAGCCGCGGCGGTCGCCTGCCTCTACGCGCTCTTCCTCGGCTTCTTCGTCTACCGCACGCTGGAGGTGAAGCAGATCTGGCCGATCCTGATCGAGACCGTCGAGACCACCGGCCTCGTCACGGTGCTGGTCATGGCGGCGGGCGCGCTCGGCTGGTGCATGTCGATCTCGCGCGTGCCGCAGACGCTGACCCCGCTGATCGTCGACACGATCAAGGACCCGCTGGTCTTCCTGCTGGTCTGCAACCTCATCCTGCTCGTCGTCGGCTGCTTCATGGAGGCGCTGGCGGCGCTCCTGATCCTGATCCCGATCCTGGTGCCAGCCGCCCACAGCTTCGGCATCGACCCCGTGCAGTTCGGCATCATCATGATCCTGAACCTGATCCTGGGGACGATCCACCCGCCGATCGGCGTCGTGCTCTTCGTGGTGACGCGGATCGCGAACGTCTCCTTCGAGACGATGTCGAAGGCGATACTGCCTTGGCTCGTGCCGCTGCTGGTGGTGCTGGCCATGATCACGCTCTGGCCGCCATTGACGACCTGGCTGCCGAACCACGTGATGGGGCCGTGACGCGGCCGCTGGAGCGCTATCGGCCCTCCGGCTCGCCGCCATGGTCGAGATAGCGGTCGACGGGGATGACGATCTCCTCGTCGAGCGTGCCGATCGCCGCCTCGTCCTTGTCCTTGTAGGGGATCGCCTTCAGCACGTGGCGGATGGCGTTGAGGCGGGCGCGCAGCTTGTCGTTGCTGCGCACGACATGCCAGGGCGCGCTTTCGGTCGAGGTCCGGCCGAGCATCTCGTCGAAGGCGCGGGAATAATCGTCGAAGCGCGGCAGGGCTTCGAAGTCGATCGGTGACAGTTTCCAGCGCTTCAGCGGATCGTGCCAGCGGGCATGCAGCCGCGTGATCTGCATCTCGCGCCCGATGGTCAGGAAGAGCTTGATCAGGCGGACGCCGTCCCGCGCCAGCATGCCCTCGAAGACCGGCGCCTCGCGCAGGAAATGCTCGGTTTCCTCCGGCGTGCAGAAGCCCATGACACGCTCGACGCCGGCGCGGTTGTACCAGGAGCGATCGAAGAACACGATCTCGCCCGCCGTCGGCATCTCGGCAGCGTAGCGCTGCAGGTACCACTGGCCCTTCTCGGTATCGGACGGTTTCGGCAGCGCGACGATGCGGGCCTGGCGCGGGTTGAGATGCTGGGTGAAGCGGGCGATGGTGCCGCCCTTGCCGGCGCCGTCGCGGCCCTCGAAGACGATGACGATGCGCTCGCCCTGCTTGGCGGCCCAGCGCGTCAGCTTCTGCAATTCGATCTGGAGCGGCTCGAGCTCGCGGTTGTAGCGCTTGCGCTTCATCCGCTTGCCGTAGGGATAGTCGCCGCTGTGATAGGCGGCATCGACGATGGCTTCCGGCAGCGTATCGGCCTCGATATCGAAGTCCTTGAGCTTGGCGGGCTTCGAGCGGGCCTTCGCCGGCTTCGGTTGGTTCCCCGACGGCAATTCGATCGCGTTCTTCGCATTTGAACCGGAGAATTTCTTCGCCATCGTCGGCTCCTTGTTTCGCGCAAAGCCTAGCCGGCTGCCGCGCGGAAGGGAATTGACGCTTCCGCTTCTTCCGCTCAGGAAGGGCGCGCCGGCCGCCGCCGGCAGGCTTCGGGCGCTCCATGGTCGACATTACCGTTTCCCACTCCGCGACGACGCGGCACATGATCGAGGCGCTCGGCGCTCCCGTCGTGCTGCTCGACGAGCAGGGTTTCGCGCAGGCGTTGAGCCCGGCGATGCGCGCGCTCATTCCGGGGCTCGAGATCGGCAAGCTGCTGGCCTTGGTGCTGCGCGACCCCGATCTCAACGACGCGATCGAGCATGTCGCGCTCGGGGGGGACCGCAAGACCGTCGAGCTCGTCGAGCGGGTGCCGTTCGAGCGGGCCTTTCGCATCCATATCGCGGCGCTGGGCGCCGGGCGCCGGCGCGCGACGCTGCTGACCTTCCAGGACCTCAGCGAGCAGCGGGTGATCGAGCGCATGCGCGTCGATTTCGTCGCCAATGCCAGCCACGAGCTGCGCACGCCGCTCGCTTCGCTGCTCGGCTTCGTCGAGACGCTACAGGGGCCGGCGCGCAACGACGAGCGCGCCCGCGAGCGCTTCCTCGGGATCATGCGCGAGCAGGGGCTACGCATGGCGCGCCTCGTCGATGACCTGCTGTCGCTCTCGCGCATCGAGCAGCGCGCCCATGTTGCGCCCGACACGCCCGTCGATCTCGCCGGCATCGCGCGCGAGATCGTCGACTCGCTCACCTTGATGGCGCGCGAGCGCGAGGTGACGCTGATGTTGCGCACGCCGCGCGAGCCGCTCCAGGTTCCCGGCGATCGCGACGAATTGCTGCGGCTGATGGAGAACCTCGTCGAGAACGCGATCAAATACGGCAAGCGGAGCGGCGAGGTGCTGATCACTGTCGAGGCCGGGGAGGGCGAGGCCAGCTTCCATGTCCGCGACGACGGCCCCGGCATCGCGCCGGAGCATCTGCCGCGCCTGACGGAGCGCTTCTACCGGGTCGATACCGCGGCGAGCCGCGAGGCGGGCGGCACGGGCCTGGGCCTCGCCATCGTCAAGCATATCGTGCTGCGCCATCGCGGCCGGCTGACGATCGAGAGCAAGCCCGGCGAGGGCGCGACCTTCAAGGCGATCCTGCCCCGCTTCGGCGCTCAGCAGGCCGGCTAGAGACCGGCTGTCAGCCTTTCATGACAGCTTTCATGACGAAATGTCATTTGGCTGTCATATAGAGGGTGTTCTGACAGGGCCGCTGCATACAGCGACCCAGAGAGGACATCTCAATGCGCAAGATTCTCGTTCTCGCGGCCGTCGCCGCCGGGATCGCCGGTTCCGCCCAGGCCGCCGACATTACCGGCGCCGGCGCGACCTTCCCCTTCCCGATCTATTCCAAGTGGGCCGAGGCCTACAAGAAGGACACGGGCATCGGCCTGAACTACCAGTCGATCGGCTCGGGCGGCGGCATCCGCCAGATCAAGGCGAAGACCGTCGCCTTCGGCGCGACCGACGCCCCGCTCAAGGGCGAGGACCTCACCAAGGACGGCCTGATCCAGTTCCCGACCGTGATGGGCGGCGTCGTTCCGGCCGTCAACATCGCCGGCATCGAGCCGGGCAAGCTCAAGCTCTCGGGCGAGATCATCGCGCAGATCTATCTGGGCGACATCAAGAAGTGGAACGACCCGAAGATCGTGGCGCTCAATGCCGGCGTGACCCTGCCGGACGCCAACATCAACCCGGTCTACCGCTCGGACGGCTCGGGCACGACCTTCGTCTTCACCGACTACCTCTCCAAGGTCTCGCCCGACTGGAAGTCCAAGATCGGCACCAACCAGTCGGTCCAGTGGCCGGTCGGCATCGGTGGCAAGGGCAATGAAGGCGTCTCGGCTTCCGTCAAGCAGGTCGCGAACTCGATCGGCTATGTCGAGTACGCCTATGCCAAGCAGAACAAGCTCGCCCATGCCCTGGTGAAGAATGCCGACGGCAACTTCCCGGCTCCGGAAGAGAAGGCGTTCCAGGCGGCTGCGGCCAACGCCAACTGGCAGGAGCAGCCCGGCTTCGGCATCTCGCTCAACAATCAGAAGGGCGCGGAAGCCTGGCCGATCACCTCGGCGACCTTCATCCTCGTCCATGCCAAGCCGGAGAAGCCGGAAGATGTCCAGTCCGCGCTGAAGTTCTTCGACTGGACCTACAAGAGCGGCGACAAGCTGGCGAGCGAACTCGACTACGTCGCGCTGCCGGCGAATGTGAAGGACCAGGTCCGCGCCGCCTGGAAGGGCGTGACCGATACCGCCGGCAAGCCGATCTTCTGATCGCTGCCGCCGACAAGGCGAGGCGGGACATTCCCGCCTTGCCGATACATTCAGCCCTCATCCTGAGGAGCCGCGGTGCGCGGCGTCTCGAAGGATGGATCCAGAGTGCACGGGAGCCTCCTTCGGGACGCGCTCCTGCAGAGCGCTCCTCAGGATGAGGGCTGAGGTTGATCGGCGCCGGGCAACCGGCCGCAGACGACCTCGGCTACGACACCGGAGCTTCCGCGGATGACCGCAGCAACCGACATGACGAGCATTCCCGGCGCGGCGCCGATCGTCCGCAGGACGCCGAAGGCAGGCTTCGACCTGTTCTTCCGCAATGCCAGCTTCGCGGCGGCGCTGTTCGTCCTGGTGCTGCTCGCCGGCATCATGCTCTCGATGGTCGTCGGCGGCTGGCCGGCCTTCCGCGAATTCGGCCTCGGCTTCATCACCTCCAGCGTCTGGGACACCCAGAACGACCAGTACGGCGCCTGGCCGGCGATCGTCGGCACGCTCTCGACGGCGCTGATCGCGCTGCTGATCGGCGTGCCGCTCTCGCTCGGCATCGCCGTCTATCTCACCCAGCTCGCGCCGCCCTGGTTCAAGCGGCCGGTCGCCACCGCGATCGAGCTGCTCGCCGCCGTGCCCTCGATCATCTACGGCATGTGGGGCCTGTTCGTCTTCGCGCCGCTCTTCGCGGCCTATGTGCAGATCCCGCTCTCGAACATCGTCGAGGGCATCCCGATCGTCGGCACCGTGCTCTACTCGCGCTCGCCCTCGGGCCTCGGCATCTTCACGGCCGGCATCATCCTGGCCTTCATGATCGTGCCCTTCATCGCCTCGATCACCCGCGACATGCTGGAGCAGATCCCCTCCGTGCTGCGCGAGAGCGCCTACGGCATCGGCGCGACGACCTGGGAGGTCGTGCGCCATGTGCTGGTGCCGCAGGCCGGCGTCTCGATCATCGGCGCGGTCATGCTCGGCCTGGGCCGCGCGCTCGGCGAGACGATGGCGGTGACCTTCGTCGTCGGCAACGCCAACCGCCTGTCGAGCTCGATCCTCGATCCGGGCTCGACCATCGCCTCGCGCATCGCCAACGAGTTCAACGAGGCGATGGGCCTCCAGCTCAACTCGCTGATCGCGCTGGGCTGCATCCTGTTCTTCGTCACCTTCGTCGTCCTCGTCATCGCGCGACTGCTGGTCTCGCGGGTGAAGCGCTACTGAGGTCCCGGGAGATGAGCATGACCACTGCTTCCAAGCCGCGCGAACTGCCCCATACCCCCTGGGGGCGCGTCCGCCAGTCCCGCCGCACCGCCGACCGGCTGATGAAGATCATCGCCACCGGCTTCACCTTCTGCGCCATCTTCGTGCTCTTCTGGATCCTCGGCATGCTGGTGGTGAAGGGCATCGGCGGGCTCTCGCTCGCGACCTTCACCGAGGTCACGCCCGGCCCCGGCTCGCAGGGCGGCGGCCTCGCCAACGCCATCGTCGGTTCGGTGGTGCTGACCTTCCTGGGCATCGCCATCGCCACGCCGATCGGCGTGCTGGCGGGGACCTGGCTCGCCGAGTACGGCAGGCGCTCGAAGCTCGCGAACCTGATCCGCTTCATCAACGACATTCTGCTCTCGGCGCCGTCGATCCTGATCGGCCTGTTCGTCTACGTCCTGCTGGTCGAGCCGTTCCGCGGCTATTCCGGCTGGGCCGGCGGCGTCGCGCTCGGCATCATCGCGATCCCCGTCATCGTGCGCACCACCGAGGACATGCTGAGCCTCGTGCCCGGCCCGCTGCGCGAGGCCGGAGCCGCTCTCGGCGCGCCGCCCTCGGTCGTCATCACCAGCGTGACCTGGCGGGCGGCCAAGGCCGGCATGGTCACCGGCATCCTGCTGGCTCTTGCCCGCATCGCCGGCGAGACCGCGCCGCTGATCTTCACAGCGCTCAACAACAATTTCTGGTTCTCGGCGAGCCTCGTCGGCGGCGTCTCGAACCTGCCCGTGACGATCTACCAGTTCGCCTCGGCCCCTTACGAAAACTGGCAGCAGCTGGCCTGGGCCGGCTCGCTCATCATCACCATGTCGATCCTGCTGCTCTCGATCGTTGCCCGCCGCATCGTCAGCGGCGGCAAGTAGAGCTTGAATCCAACCCGGTCGCGTCTGATCCTGAAGGACCATGTCGATGCTTTCGACCCTTGAACTCTCCCCGCAATCGCTCGATGCCGAGGCGCCCGTCCGGATCGCGGTGAAAAACCTCGATTTCTACTACGGCGAGCACAAGGCGCTGAAGAACATCAACCTCGACTTCCGCGACCGGCACGTCACGGCGCTGATCGGCCCTTCCGGCTGCGGCAAGTCGACCCTGCTGCGCATCTTCAACCGGATCTACTCGCTCTATCCCGAGCAGAGGGCGACCGGCGAGATCCTGCTCGACGGGCGCAACATCATCTCCAACGATGTCGACGTGAACGAGCTGCGCTCGCGCGTCGGCATGGTGTTCCAGAAGCCGACGCCGTTCCCGATGTCGATCTACGACAACGTCGCCTTCGGCATCCGGCTCTATGAGAGGCCGCCTAAGTCCGAGCTCGACGACCGCGTCGAAGGCGCCCTGCGCCGCGCCGCGCTCTGGGACGAGGTCAAGGACAAGCTGAAGAGCTCCGGCATGGGCCTCTCCGGCGGCCAGCAGCAGCGCCTGTGCATCGCGCGCACCATCGCGCAGAAGCCGGAGGTGATCCTGTTCGACGAGCCGACCTCGGCGCTGGATCCGATCTCGACCGGCAAGATCGAGGACCTGCTGGAGCAGCTGAAGAGCGACTTCACCATCGCCATCGTTACCCACAACATGCAGCAGGCGGCCCGCATCTCGCAGTACACCGCCTTCATGTATCTGGGCGAGGTCATCGAGTTCGCGCCGACCAACACGATCTTCATGAACCCCGGCAAAAAGCAGACGCAGGACTACGTCACCGGCCGTTTCGGCTGAGCGGCGACGGACTTCTTTGTTTTATCGCATTTTCATCGCGCGAACCGGTGCCCACTTCGCTTGAAAATGCTTCGAGGATAACGCCATGACCGATCACATCGTCCGTTCCTACGACACCGATCTCGAGGGCATCCGCCGCAGCCTCGCCGAAATGGGCGGCATGGCCGAGCGCATGCTGGGCGATTCCACCGTCGCCCTGGTGCGCCGCGACACCGCGCTCGCCCAGAAGATCATCTCGGCCGACCAGCGCCTCGACAATCTCCAGCGCGAGGTCGAGGAGAAGGCGGTGCTGACCATCGCCCGGCGCCAGCCGCTCGCCAACGATCTGCGCGAGCTGATCTCGGCGATCCGCATCGCGGCGGATGTCGAGCGCGTGGGCGATCTCGCCAAGAACATCGCCAAGCGGGCCGTCGCCATCGCCGGGCAGTTCCAGCCGCCGCATCGCGCGGTCGTCGGCCTCGAGCACATCAGCCGCCTCGTCCAGGCGCAGCTCAAGGACGTGCTCGACGCCTATGCCGCCGGCAACGAGCAGAAGGCGCTCGAGGTTTGGCGCCGCGACGACGAGATCGACGCGCTCTACACCTCGCTGTTCCGCGAACTCCTGACCTATATGATGGAAGATCCGCGCAACATCACCTTCTGCACACATCTGCTGTTCTGCGCGAAGAACATCGAGCGCATCGGCGACCACACCACCAACATCGCCGAGACGATCCATTATCTCATCACCGGCGACTCGCTCGACGTGAACAGGCCGAAGCTCGACACGACCAATATCGAGGTCGAGGCGATCACGGGCAGCTGAGGCAAGACATCATGGCCGCACGCATCCTGATCGTCGAGGACGAGGAGCCGCTCACCCTGCTGCTGCGCTACAACCTCGAGGCCGAGGGCTTCGAGGTCGACAGCGTCGCGCGCGGGGACGATGCGGAGCTGCATCTGCGCGACCACACCCCCGATCTCGTGCTGCTCGACTGGATGCTGCCCGGCCTCTCCGGCATCGAGCTCTGCCGGCGGCTGCGCTCGCGGCGCGACACCGAGCGCGTGCCGATCATCATGCTGACGGCGCGCGGCGAGGAGACCGAGCGGGTACGCGGCCTTGCGACCGGCGCCGACGACTACGTCGTCAAGCCGTTCTCGCTGCCGGAACTGATCGCGCGCATCCAGGCGCTTCTTCGCAGGGCGAAGCCAGGTCACGTCGCGGGGCTGCTGGCCGCGGGCGATCTCGAACTCGACCGCACGACCCGGCGCGTCCGCCGCGCCGGCAGCGAGCTGCATCTCGGGCCGACCGAGTTCCGGCTGCTCGAATTCCTGATGCAGGCACCGGGGCGGGTCTATTCGCGCGCCCAGCTTCTCGATGCCGTCTGGGGCCGCGACGTCTATATCGACGAGCGCACGGTCGACGTCCATGTCGGGCGGCTGCGCAAGGCAATCACGCCTGCCAACACCAAGGACCCGCTGCGCACGGTGCGCGGCGCCGGCTACGCCTTCGACGAGACCTTCGCGCGCAGCTGACGCGCGCGATCGTCAGGCGTTGGGACCGCCCTCGATATCGCCGGCCCAGGCCAGCGCGGTGTCGTACTCCTCCGGCTTGAACGTGCGCACCGTGACGAAGGGGATCGCGGGGTTGAGCAGGTCGACGAAGGCGGCGAGCCAGCTCTTGTCGGTGACCACGGCCTCGCGGGGAAAACGCTGGAGCTCCCAGAGCTCGCCGAGGCTGTAGCGCGCATCCTTCCAGGCGGCTGCCAATGTCATGTCGGTGAACTCGGTGAAGTCGGCGAGGATGCCGATCTTCTCGTGGCGGCCAAGCTTCGCATCGATATCGGCCATGATCTGATCGAGATCGTCGGCTGTCAGCGTCCGCGACAGGCGATAGGCGCCGACATGGTCCGGGGCGGGCAGAATGGTGAGCATGTCTCCTCCTCGGCGAAGACAACGCACCGCCCGGAGGGAAGTTTCGCGGGGAATCAGTCTGCTGAAGAAGGCGCCCGTGTCGCGGCGTCGAACTGCCCGGCCTCGCTGAGCAACCAGGTGACGAATTCGTCGAGGCCGGGGCGATCCGGCTGGCCGAGCGGGCGGGTGAGCCAGCAGCCGGTCGCGCTTGTGAAGCCGAGACAGAGCGGGTTGACGAGCGCGCCGGAGGCCAATTCATCCGCCACATAGCAGCGCGGCGTCAAGGCGACGCCGAGCCCGGCGACGGCGGCGCTGGTAATCACGGAATAGTAGCCGTAGCGCACGGTGTGCTCGGGCACGGCTCCGCGCAGATCGTGGGCCTCGGTGAACTCGGCCCAGAAGGTCGGCATCTGATAGTGCTGGAGCAGTGTCATCTTCTGGATGTCGGCGGCGCGGCGGAAACCGCCCATGCGCTCGATCAGGCTCGGCGCGGCGACGAGGGCGACATCGCGGCCGAACAGATAGTGCGCCTCCCTGCCGGTCCAGGGCGGGACGCCGTGGGCGATATCGAGATCGGGCTCTTCGGTCTCGCTCTCGCTGACATAGTTGGTGAACTGCACGTCGACGCCTGGGTGAGCCTCGGCGAAGGCGGGAAAGCGCCCCATCAGCCAGCGCTCGCCGACGATGGCGACCATGTGCAGCCGGATCGGCCGGGCGACGGCGGAGCGCTCGGCCAGGCGCCGCGCGCCGCGATCCATCTGCTCCAGCGCCGCTTCGGCATAGGGCAGATAGATCGCGCCGGCTTCGGTCAGCTTCAGGCCGAGCGGGCTGCGATCGAACAGCACGGCGCCGAGATGATGCTCCAGCGAGAGGATCTGCTTGGAGACGGCGCTCTGGGTGAGGTTGACCGCCTGCGCGGCGCGGGCCGTCGAGCCCAGTCGTGCGACGGTGGTGAAGGCCCGCAGGGCGGTCGATGACGGGGGAGGCCGACCGGCGGCCATGGGGTATTCCTTTTCGGACTATCTCTGCGGAGATCGTTTCGTTTGCCGGCCTCTCGGTCAAGAGGCCATTCTTCCGCTAGGGGAGGAACGAGCATCATGAACCAGACGACCCGCCTGTGGGGCGGACGTTTCCGCAAACCGCCGGATGCGCGGTTGATGAAGCTCTCCAGCGCAGCCGGCGAGCACGCCAGGCTGGTGCCCCAGGATGTCGCGGGCGGCAAGGCGCATGCGGCCGAACTCGGGCGCGCCGGGCTGCTGACGGCCCCGGAACTCGACACCATCCTGACCGCCCTCGACGCGATCGCGCGGGACACGGTCGAAGGCCGCATCGCGCCGGGGCCGCAGGACGAGGACGTCCACACCTTCATCGAGCGCATCCTGACCGAGCGGATCGGCTCGACCGGTGCCAAGCTCAGGGCCGGGCGCTCGCGCAACGACCAGGCGGCCAACAACCTCAAGCTCTATCTGCGCGAGAAGTCGCGTTCGCTGGCGGCGATGCTGGCCGAATTGCTGACCGCGATCGCCGACCAGGCGGAATTGCACGCGGCCTCGGTCAGCCCCGGCTTCACCCATCTGCAGAGCGCCCAGCCCGTCACCTTCGGCCACTGGCTGATGGCGCATGGCCAGGTGCTGATGCGCGATGCCTCGCGCCTGAAGGATTGGGAAGCGCGCTCCGGCCAGTCGCCGCTCGGGGCGGCGGCGCTTGCCGGCTCCGCGATCACGCTCAATCCCGAGCTCAGCGCGCGGGCGCTCGGCTATGATCGGCCGTTCGAGAATTCGGTCGATGCGGTCGGCGCGCGCGACCATGTCGCGGAGTTCCTGTTCGTCGCGGCGATGCTGACGACGAACCTGTCGCGGCTCGCCGAGGAGGTGACGCTGTGGGCTTCCAGGCAATTCGCCTGGGTGACGCTGGACGACGCCTTCGCCACCGGCTCCTCGATCATGCCGCAGAAGAAGAACCCCGATATCGCCGAGATCTCGCGCGGGCGGGCGGCGCGGCTGACCGGCGATCTCGTCGCCATGCTCGGAGCGTTGAAGGGGTTGCCGCTTTCCTACAACCGCGACCTCGCCGAGGACAAGCGCGCCGCATTCGACGCCGTCGACGTGCTGGAAGAGGTGCTGCCCGCCTTTGCCGGGCTGATCGCCAGCATGAGCGCCGACGCCAAGGTGATGCGTGCCCAGGCCGGCTCCGGCTTCGCGCTGGCGACCGAAGTGGCCGACTATCTCGCCCGCAGGGGCGTGCCCTTCGCCGAGGCGCATGAGATCACGGGGACCCTGGTGCGCTATTGCGAGGAAATGGGGCGTGAGCTGGAGACGCTCGACGCCGTCGACCTCCGGGCCGTCGATCCGCGGCTCGACGCTGGCGTGATCGACCATCTGACGCTCGATGCCGCCGTCGCGGCCCGCAGCGGCCATGGCGGCACGGCACCCGACCGCGTGCGCGAGCAGATCGCGCGCTTCCGTGACAACCTGACGGCTCTTGAAGCCTGGAGCCGGGAGACGCGGCGATGACCGACGCCACTTCACCGATCAGCAGCCGCGATCTCTCTGCTATCGCCCATCTCAGGATCGTGCCGCGGCGCTTCTACGGCCGCTGGTTCGCCTCGGCCGTGATCCTCGCCATCCTGGCCTGGATTGTGATGGCCTTCGTCGAGGGCGACATCGCCTGGCCGGTGGTCCGGCAGTTCTTCACGGCGCCCGCCATCATCGCCGGCCTCGGCAACACGCTGATCATGACCGTCTGCGCGATGACGCTCGGCGTCGTGCTCGGCGTCGTCTTCGCGATCATGTACATGTCGCCGAACCCGGTGCTGCGCAGCGTGGCGCTGTTCTACATCTGGTTCTTCCGCGGCACGCCGCTGCTGCTGCAGCTCCTGATCTGGTTCAACCTGGCGCTGGTCTTCCCGACCATCGGCATTCCGGGTGTGTTCTCCTGGCGGACGATCGATATCATCGGGCCGTTCATGGCGACGCTGCTCGGGCTCGGCATGAACCAGGGCGCCTATACGGCCGAGGTGGTGCGCGGCGGCATCCTCTCCGTCGACACCGGCCAGACCGAGGCCGCCAAGGCGATCGGCATGACGCGGCTGACGACGCTGCGCCGGATCGTGCTGCCACAGGCGATGCGCGTCATCATCCCGCCGGTGGGCAACGAGGTGATCAGCATGGTCAAGCTCACCTCGGTGGCGAGCGTGATCCAGTACGCCGAGATCCTGCGCAACGCGCAGACGATCTATTATGCCAATGCGCGGGTCATCGAACTGCTGATCGTCGCCGCGGGCTGGTACCTGCTGGTCGTGACGCTGCTGCAGATCGGCCAGTATTTTCTCGAATGCCACTTCTCGAAGGGGCGGGTGGGACGGCGCATCAAACGCGCCGCGGTTCAGGAGGAGCCCGCATGAGCGCGGTGGCGAACACGGCAGAGGCCGATAGCGCGATCGTCACGATCGCCAATGTCAGCAAGTTCTTCGGCGATCTGAAGGCGCTGAACAACGTCTCGCTCTCGATCGAGCCCGGCACGGTCCAGTGCATCATCGGGCCGTCGGGCTCGGGCAAGTCGACGCTGCTGCGCTGCATCAACCAGCTCGAGAAGATCGACCAGGGCGCCATCCGCGTCGATGGCGAACTGATCGGCTATCGCCGCGTCGGCGACGAGCTGCACGAGCTGACCGACCCGGAGATCGCGCGCCAGCGCCTCGCCACCGGCATGGTCTTCCAGCGCTTCAACCTGTTCAACCACATGACGGCGCTGCAGAACATCATCGAGGGGCCGCTCACCGTGCTGAAGCGGCCGCGCAAGCAGATCGTCGCCGAGGCGACGGCGCTGCTCGAGCGTGTCGGCCTCGCCGAGAAGCGCGACGCCTATCCGAGCGAGCTTTCGGGCGGGCAGCAGCAGCGCATCGCCATCGCCCGGGCGCTGGCGATGAAGCCGAAGCTGATGCTGTTCGACGAGCCGACCTCCGCGCTCGACCCCGAACTCGTCGGCGAGGTTCTGAACGTGATGCGCGATCTCGCGGCCTCAGGCATGACGATGATCGTGGTCACGCATGAGCTCGGCTTCGCGCGCGAGGTGGCGGGCGATGTCGTCTTCATGGACAAGGGCGAGATCGTCGAGCAGGGTCCGCCGCAGACCGTTCTCGTCGCGCCGAAACAGGCGCGCACGCGCGACTTCATCGCCGCCGTCCTGAAGTGACGGCAACGGAATCAGTTCACTAGAGGGAGAGACCACATGCTTCGTTTGACCATCGCCGCCGCGCTGCTCGCCGGCACCGCGCTCGCCGCACAGGCCCAAGCCCTGCCGGACCGCGTCAAGACCGCCGGCAAGATCATCATCGCCACCCAGCCGAACTATCCGCCGATCACCTTCAAGGACGTGGCGACCAACCAGCTCTCGGGCTTCGATATCGAGCTCGGCGAGGCCATCGCCAAGGAGCTCGGCATCAAGGTCGAGTGGCAGGAGACCGCCTTCGCCCAGATGCTGTCCTCGCTGCAGACGGGCCGCGTCGACGCGGTGATGGCGGGGATGAGCGACCTGCCGGCACGGCGCGAGGCGGCCGATTTCATCAACTACCTGGATTCCGGCGCGCAATTCTACACGGTCACGGCGTTCAAGGACACGATCAAGACCCCCGAGGGCCTCTGCGGCAAGAGTGTCGGCGCCAGCCGCGCGACCAACTGGCCGCGCCAGATCGGCGAGTGGAGCGCATCGAACTGCGTCGCCAAGGGCAAGCCCGCGGTCAACGTGGTCGAGACCGAGGGCTCGGTCGATGCCCGCACCCAGCTCAAGACGCAGCGCCTGCAGGGCGGCGTCCAGGGCAGCGAGACGATGAGCCATTTCCAGAAGCTCGAGCCGAACACCTATATCCCGCTCGGCAAGCCCTTCACCCATTCGCTGGCCGGCATCCCCTTCGCCAAGACGGCGGAAGGGACGCAGCTGCGCGACGCCGTCAAGGGCGCGCTCGACCGGCTCCAGGCGAACGGCACCTATGACGCGCTGATCCAGAAGTACGGCCTGCCCGACAACGCGATCAAGCCGATCACCGTCAACCAGGGCAAGTAAGTCCTGCGGAGCATCTGCGCGTCATCAACTCAGTTTGTTTTGGTCTCTGACGCGGGCATTTGCGATGACGATGATGCGTCGCATGATTGCGGTGAGAGCGACGATTGGCTTTTTTCCGTTTGCGATGAGGCGTGTGTAGGCGTCGCGCATGGCGGGGTCGTGCCTTGCGGCGGCCATTGCGGGCATGAACAGGGCGGCCTTGATTTCGGCCCTGCCGCCTCTGGTTGGGCGGTAGGCGTCTCGACTGCCGCTCTGGTTTGGATGAGGAGCCAGGCCTGCGAGTGCGGCGGCCTGGCGCCGGCTGATGCGTCCGAGCTCGGGCATGAGTGCGATGAGGGTGGCGGCGGTGGTCGTTCCGATGCCGCGGATGGAGCGCAAGGCCTGCTCGCTTCTGTCGGTGCGGGCGATGGTGCGCAGGGTCTCGGCGATGGTTTGCGCCAGGGCGGCGATCTGGGCTTTGAGGCAGTCGTGCAGGGCCTGGAGCGGGGCTTTGACCGGTTCGATGCCGGGAGCGTTGAGCCGGTTGGTGCAGGCCGTTCTCTGGGCGACGAGATCGGCTCTGGTCCGCACCAGGACCTGGAGGCGCTCGCGTGCCGGGGCGGGCGCCTGCCAGCGGATCAGCCGAGCGTGGCGCTCGGCGCCGTAGCGGGCAAGCGCCCTGGCATCGAGCGCATCGCTCTTCCCGAGCGTCCCATAGGAGCGGATGAAGGCCTTGACCTTGCGGGCATCGGCGCGATGGGCCGGGCAGCCGGCTGAGACGAGCGCCGCCAGCAGGGCGTCCTCATAGCCGCCCGTCGCCTCGCAGACGACGAGGCAGTCCGGGCCGAGCCCGGCTGCGAAGGCTGCCAGGGCCGAAGCCTCGTTAGGGAGACTGCCGAGGGTGTCGCCGCGGCTGTCGAAGACGACGATCCCGGCCTTGCCGACATCACAGCCGAGGAAACGGGAGGGTTCAGGGACCGTGGTGCAAACCGGCATCGGGAGCTATCCTCGAAGGGCTTGTGATTGTCTGCGGGCGTTCGGCTCATGCGAAGAGGCCCTGGCAACTCACCAAGCGTGACAAGGGAAGCGACCCGCAACCTCGATGACGACGGGCGAAAGCCCTGGCTCGGGACGGTCGACGAGTCGCGTCTGGTCCGGCCGGCCAGCCGGACCAGACATCCCGCTCACGCGGAACAAAACCTCAATACCCCATCACAAACAGACAATGCTCGGGCTTGACCCGAGCATCTCGGAAACCGGCGCGCGCTCGTCATGAGATTCTCGGGTCGACGCGATGCGTCGCCCCGAGAATCACGCTCTTTTCCCGAAACGGTCCGTCGGACTTGCGATGATGGCAGGGCTGCCGTAACCCCGTCTGGTCTCATCCGGATCGCCAGCGCCCGCCGTCATGTCAGCCTCGATCACCGACCGTTATGCCGCCCTGGTCGAGGCGGGCGCCATCGAGCGCGATCCCGCGCAGGTCGCGGTGGTGAAGCGGCTGGAAGTCCTGACCGCCGCTCTCGCGGCCCGCCGCCTCGCCCGCAAGGGCAGCGCGCTGGGCTGGCTCTTCGGCAAGAAGCCGGACACGGCCGAGGCGCCGAAAGGGCTGTACATCTGGGGCTCGGTCGGCCGCGGCAAGACCATGCTGATGGACATGTTCTTCGAGGCCGCGCCGGTGAAGCGCAAGCGCCGCGTGCATTTCCACGAGTTCCTGGCCGATGTGCACGGACGCATCAACATCTACCGCCAGAAGATCAAGAGCGGCGAGGTCAAGGACGCCGACCCGATCGCGCCCGTCGCCGCCGAACTCGCGGACGAGGCCTACCTGCTCTGCTTCGACGAGTTCACCGTCACCGACATCGCCGATGCGATGATCCTGGGGCGGCTGTTCACGGCGCTGTTCGCCGCCGGCGTCGTGGTGGTCGCGACCTCGAATGTCGAGCCTTCGCGCCTCTATGAGGGCGGGCTCAACCGGGCGCTGTTCCTGCCCTTCATCGCGCTGCTGCAGACCAAGGTCGAGGTGCTCAAGCTCGATGCCCGCACCGATTTCCGGCTGGAGAAGCTCGGCGGCGCGCCGGTCTACCATGTGCCGGCCGACGACAAGGCGAAGGCCGCGCTCGACACGGCCTTCAAGGCACTGTCCGGCACGGCGCAGGGGCCGCGCACGGTGCTGAACGTGCAGGGGCACGACCTCGTCCTGCCGCAGGCGGCGGGCGGCGTGGCGCGAGCGGGCTTCGCCGATCTCTGCGCCCAGGCCTATGGCGCCTCGGACTACATCGCGCTGGCGCAGCGTTTCCATACGCTGGTGCTCGATGGCATCCCGATCCTCGATTTCGACCGGCGCAACGAGGCCAAGCGCTTCATCATCCTGATCGACACGCTCTACGAGCACCATGTGAAGCTCGTCGCCTCGGCGGCGGCCGAACCGCACGAGCTCTACCATGCCAGGCAGGGGCGCGAGGCCTTCGAGTTCGACCGCACGGTGTCCCGCCTCATCGAGATGCGCTCCGAGGAATACCTCGCCATGCCGCATGGCCGCCCCGACTCGACGGCGAGCGGAGACACCACCGGTCTGGTCGAGACGTGATGACGGCCGGCGGCGCGAATCCCTCACCGTCATTCCGGGGCGCCCCGCAGGGGCGAGCCCGGAATCCAGAGCCGACGCCGCCGATCCAGAGAGAGGCATCGGATGGCACAGCGACCGCGCGAGGGGCATCGGTTCTGGGTTCCGGGCTCATCGCTGCGCGATGCCCCGGAATGACGGCGGTGCTATCTGAGCCGATGGATCGCTGACCCATGCCGCAGCGCGAGCCGAGCGAGACCCGCATCCTCACGGTCGCCAGCGAGCATCTGCGCAAGTTCGGGCTGAAGCGCTTCACCGTCGTCGCCGTGGCGGAAGAGGCGGGCATGACGCATGCCAATGTCTACCGCTACTTTCCCTCGCGGGTGGCGCTCATCGATGCTGTCGTCGATGTCTGGCTGAAGGCGACGGAGCGCAGGCTCGCCGATGTCGCCGACGGGCCCGACCCGGCCGACGACAAGCTCGAACGGTTGATCCTGGCGCTGGCCAAGGCCAATCGCGACCTCCTGAGCGAGGATCCGCATCTGTTCGCGGCGCTGTCGCTCGCCGTCGCCAAGCGCCATGCCATCAGCCGGCGCAACCGCACGCGCGTGCGCGCCCTGTTCGAGCGCGTCGTCGACGAGGGCATCGCGACGGGCGTCTTCGAGCCGCGCGACCGCGACCGCGCCATCGCCTTCGTCATCGACGCCACGCATCGCTTCATCCATCCCGCCTCGCTGGCGCTGGAAGCGGATGTGCCGCTGGCTTCGGTCGATACGCGACTCTCCACCCTGATCCGCGTGATCCTGCGGGTGCTCGGTAGCGGCATCGTGTGAAAAATCTGGTGACGAATTACAGAATTCGTAAATTGTAACTGCTCGAATTCCGACCATCCTCGATCGAGCCACTGAAATGTGCTCCCGCAAGTCATTGAAAAATCTAAGACTGCCCTGTTCCCTCGCGCGATGCGGGGGCGGGCGCCCCGGAAAAGCCGCTTTTCGGGCAAGGGTTGCGGCAAAAGCCCGGTTTGGGCCAAAGGAACGCACGGTTTGGCCGGCTCGCCGGCATTTTGCAGCGCCAGGACAAAAGGACTAGGCAATGGCCCGTAAGAAGATCGCCCTCATCGGCTCCGGCCAGATCGGCGGCACGCTCGCCCACCTCGCCGGCCTCAAGGAACTGGGCGACATCGTCCTGTTCGACATCGCCGACGGCATCCCGCAGGGCAAGGGTCTGGACATCGCCGAGTCCGCGCCGGTCGACGGCTTCGACGCCGGCTACAAGGGCACGAGCTCCTACGAGGACATCAAGGGCGCCGACGTCGTGATCGTCACCGCCGGCGTGCCGCGCAAGCCCGGCATGAGCCGCGACGACCTGATCGGCATCAACCTCAAGGTGATGAAGGCGGTTGGCGAGGGCATCAAGCAGTATGCGCCGAAGGCCTTCGTGATCTGCATTACCAACCCGCTCGACGCGATGGTCTGGGCGCTGCAGAAGTTCTCCGGCATCAAGCCGAACATGATCTGCGGCATGGCCGGCGTGCTCGACTCCGCCCGCTTCCGCCACTTCCTCGCCGAGGAGTTCCAGGTCTCGGTCAAGGACGTCTCGGCCTTCGTGCTCGGCGGCCATGGCGACGACATGGTGCCGCTCGTCCGCTATTCGGGCGTCGCCGGCATCCCGCTGCCGGACCTCGTCAAGATGAAGTGGACCACGCAGGAGAAGCTGGACGCCATCGTCGAGCGCACCCGCAAGGGCGGCGGCGAGATCGTCAACCTGCTCAAGACCGGCTCGGCCTTCTACGCTCCGGCCGCCTCCGCCATCGCGATGGCCGAGAGCTATCTCAAGGACCAGAAGCGCGTGCTGCCGGCAGCCGCCGCGCTCAAGGGCCAGTACGGCGTCAAGGACATGTTCGTCGGCGTTCCCGTCGTGATCGGCGCCAAGGGCGTCGAGCGCGTCGTCAAGATCCGCCTCAACGGCGCCGAGAAGGAGATGCTGGCGAAGTCGGTGGCTTCGGTGCAGGGCCTCATCGACGCCTGCAAGAACGTCGATCCGTCACTCGCGTGAGCTTAAGTGAGGGCGACGGCGCGGATTCGCGCCGTCGCCCTCTCGTCAATTTTCGGTCGCTGTCAGGGAAACCGAGCACATGAACATCCACGAATACCAGGGCAAAGCCATCCTCAAGGAATTCGGCGCGCCCGTTTCGGCCGGTTTCCCGGCACTGACGGTGGCGGAGGCGGTCGAGGCCGCCAGGAAGCTGCCGGGGCCGCTCTATGTCGTGAAGTCGCAGATCCATGCCGGTGGGCGCGGCAAGGGCAAGTTCAAGGAACTCGGCCCCGACGCGAAGGGCGGCGTGCGCCTGGCCAAATCGGTCGAGGAGGTCGAGGCCCACGCCAAGGAGATGCTCGGCAACACGCTGGTCACCGTGCAGACCGGCGAGACCGGCAAGCAGGTCAACCGCCTCTATATCGAGGACGGCTCGGACATCGAGAAGGAGTTCTACCTCTCGGCGCTGGTCGACCGCGAGACCTCGCGCATCGCCTTCGTCGTCTCGACGGAAGGCGGCATGGACATCGAGGCCGTCGCCCATGACACGCCCGAGAAGATCGAGACCTTCTCGGTCGACCCGGCCACCGGCATCATGCCGCATCACGGCCGCGCCATGGCGCGCATCCTCGGGCTCTCGGGCGACCTCGCCAAGCAGGCCGGCACCGTGCTCAGCCAGATCTACACCGCGTTCGTGGCCAAGGACATGGACATGCTGGAGATCAACCCGCTGATCGTGACGACCCAGGGCCAGATCAAGTGCCTGGACGCCAAGATCTCGTTCGACTCCAACGCGCTCTATCGTCACCCCGAGGTCGTTGCGCTCCGCGACACCACGGAAGAGGACGAGAAGGAGATCGAGGCGTCCAAGTACGACCTCGCCTATATCGCACTCGACGGCACGATCGGCTGCATGGTCAACGGCGCCGGCCTCGCCATGGCGACGCTCGACATCATCCAGCTCTACGGGGAATCGCCCGCGAACTTCCTCGACGTCGGCGGCGGCGCTTCCGAAGAGAAGGTGACGGCGGCGTTCAAGATCATCACCGCCGACCCGAAGGTGAAGGGCATCCTCGTCAACATCTTCGGCGGCATCATGAAGTGCGACGTCATCGCACGCGGCGTCATCGCCGCAGTGAAGGCCGTCGGCCTTCAGGTCCCGCTGGTGGTGCGCCTGGAAGGCACCAACGTCCAGGAAGGCAAGGACATCATCTCGTCCTCCGGCCTCAACGTCATCCCCGCCGACGACCTCGACGACGCGGCGCAGAAGATCGTCGCTGCGGTCAAGAAGGCCTGAGGAGCAGACATGTCCATCCTGATCGACAAGAACACCAAGGTCATCTGCCAGGGCTTCACCGGCAAGAACGGCACCTTCCACTCCGAGCAGGCGATCGCCTATGGCACGCAGATGGTCGGCGGCACCTCGCCGGGCAAGGGCGGCTCTCTGCATCTCGGCCTGCCGGTCTTCGACAGCGTCGTCGAGGCCAGGGACAAGACCGGCGCCACGGCGTCCGTCGTCTATGTGCCGCCTCCGGGCGCGGCCGATGCGATCTGCGAGGCGATCGACGCCGAGATCCCGCTGGTGATCTGCATCACCGAGGGCATCCCGGTGCTCGACATGGTCAAGGTCAAGCGCTCGCTGGTCGGCTCGAAGACCCGCCTGATCGGGCCGAACTGCCCCGGCGTCGTCACCGCCGGCGAGTCGAAGATCGGCATCATGCCGGCCAACATCTTCAAGCCCGGCTCGGTCGGCATCGTCTCGCGCTCGGGCACGCTCACCTATGAAGCGGTGTTCCAGACCACGCGCGAGGGCCTCGGCCAGACCACGGCCGTCGGCATCGGCGGCGACCCGGTCAAGGGCACCGAGTTCATCGACATGCTCGAGATGTTCCTGGCCGACGACAAGACCACCTCGATCGTCATGATCGGCGAGATCGGCGGCTCGGCCGAAGAGGACGCGGCGCAGTTCATCAAGGACGAGGCCAAGCGCGGCCGCAAGAAGCCGATGGTCGGCTTCATCGCCGGCCGCACGGCGCCTCCGGGCCGCCGCATGGGCCATGCGGGTGCGATCATCTCGGGCGGCAAGGGCGGCGCCGAGGACAAGATCGCGGCGATGGAAGCGGCCGGCATCAAGGTCTCGCCCTCGCCGGCGCGCCTTGGAAAGACCTTGGTCGAAGTGTTGAAGGGCTGAGGCGTTCTCGCGCGTCATGGTCAGCCTTGAGTCGACCATGACGCGCCGCCAATTCCCAAGAGATGCTCGGGTCAAGCCCGAGCATGACGGCAGATCGAAGGATGTCCGGGCAAGGGTTCGGACGTGACGCAAGCGGCGAAGGAAGGCAGGAGCATCATGGCTCGCCAGGACATCAACGAGGCTCTCGCGCAGACCGGTTTCCTCTATGGCGGCAACGCGGCCTATATCGAGGATCTCTATGCCCGCTACGAGGCCGACCCGAAGTCGGTCGACGAGCAGTGGCAGAGCTTCTTCGGCGCGCTGCAGGACGACAAGCAGGTCGTGCTGGAGAATGCCAAGGGCGCGTCCTGGAAGAAGCCGAACTGGCCGGTCACCGCCAATAGCGAACTGATCTCGGCGCTCGACGGCAATTGGGCCGTGGTCGAGAAGGTGATTTCCGACAAGCTGGGCGCCAAGGCTAAGGCCGCGGGCACCACGATCTCGGCCGCCGACGTGCAGCAGGCGACGCGCGACTCGGTGCGCGCGATCATGCTGATCCGCGCCTTCCGCATGCGCGGCCACCTGCATGCCAAGCTCGACCCGCTGGGCATCGAGAGCCGCGACGATACGGAAGAGCTGTCGCCGGCCGCCTTCGGCTTCGGCGAGGCCGATCTCGACCGCAAGATCTTCATCGACAACGTGCTCGGCATGGAGTTCGCGACCGTCCGCGAGATGGTCGCGATCCTGCAGCGGACTTATTGCGGCACGGTCGGCATCGAGTTCATGCACATCTCCGACCCCGAGCAGAAGGCCTGGCTGCAGGAGCGCATCGAGGGGCCGGACAAGGAGATCGCCTTCACCCGCGAGGGCAAGCGCGCGATCGTCAACAAGCTGGTCGAAACCGAAGGCTTCGAGAAGTTCCTCGACCTGAAGTTCACCGGCACCAAGCGCTTCGGCCTCGATGGCGGCGAGTCGCTGGTTCCGGCGCTGGAGCAGATCATCAAGCGCGGCGGCGCGCTCGGCGTGCGCGACATCGTCTTCGGCATGGCCCATCGCGGCCGCCTCAACGTGCTGACGCAGGTGCTCGGCAAGCCGCACCGCGCGCTGTTCCACGAGTTCAAGGGCGGCTCCTTCGCGCCGGATGACGTCGAGGGCTCGGGCGACGTGAAGTACCATCTCGGTGCCTCCAGCGACCGCGAGTTCGACGGCAACAACGTGCACGTCTCGCTGACCGCCAACCCGTCGCATCTCGAGATCGTCGACCCCGTCGTGCTCGGCAAGGTCCGCGCCAAGCAGGACCAGTTCGGCGACATCGTCGAGCGTTCCAAAGTGCTGCCGCTGCTGATCCATGGCGACGCGGCTTTCGCCGGCCAGGGCGTCGTGGCGGAGTGCCTGGGCCTGTCGGGCCTCAAGGGCCACCGCACCGGCGGCTCGCTGCACTTCATCATCAACAACCAGATCGGCTTCACCACCTATCCGCGCTATTCGCGCTCCTCGCCCTATCCGTCCGACGTGGCGAAGATGGTCGAGGCTCCCGTCTTCCACGTGAACGGCGACGATCCGGAAGCGGTCGTCTTCGCTGCCAAGGTCGCGATCGAGTTCCGGCAGAAGTTCCACAAGCCGGTCGTGATCGACATGTTCTGCTATCGCCGCTTCGGCCATAACGAGGGCGACGAGCCGGGCTTCACCCAGCCGCTGATGTACCGCAAGATCCGCGGCCACAAGACGACGCTGGAGCTCTACGCCGCCAAGCTCGAGGCCGAGGGCGTGCTCAACGCCGGCGAGATCGACGAGATCCGCGCCGGCTGGAAGAGCAAGCTCGAGGTCGAGTTCGACGCCGGCCAGTCCTTCAAGCCGAACAAGGCCGACTGGCTCGACGGCCGCTGGGCCGGCATGAAGGCGATCCGCGCGGACGAGGACGATCCGCGCCGCGGCGCCACCGGCGTCGAGGCAGCCGTGCTCAAGGAGATCACCGAGAAGATCACTGCGGTGCCTGCCGGCTTCAACGCGCACCGCACGATCCAGCGCTTCCTCGACAACCGCAAGAAGGCGGTGGAGGCGGGCGAGGGCATCGACTGGGCGACCGCCGAGGCGCTGGCCTTCGGCTCGCTGCTGCTCGACGGCAACCCGGTCCGCCTCTCCGGCCAGGATTGCGAGCGCGGCACCTTCTCGCAGCGCCATTCGGTGCTGATCGACCAGGAGACCGAGGCGCGCCACACCTCGCTGAACCATATCCGCGAGGACCAGGCCCGCTACGAGGTCATCAACTCGATGCTCTCGGAAGAGGCGGTGCTCGGCTTCGAGTACGGCTATACGCTGTCGGAGCCGAACGCGCTGACGATGTGGGAGGCGCAGTTCGGCGACTTCGCCAATGGCGCGCAGGTCGTGTTCGACCAGTTCATCTCCTCGGGCGAGCGCAAGTGGCTGCGCATGTCCGGCCTCGTCTGCCTGCTGCCGCATGGCTATGAGGGTCAGGGTCCCGAGCACTCCTCCGCGCGCCTCGAGCGCTTCCTGCAGATGTGCGCCGAGGACAACATGCAGGTCGCGAACTGCTCGACTCCGGCGAGCTACTTCCACATCCTGCGCCGGCAGCTGAAGCGCGACTTCCGCAAGCCGCTCATCCTGATGACGCCGAAGTCGCTGCTGCGCCACAAGCGCTGCGTCTCCGAGCTCAGCGAGCTGGCCGAGGGATCGACCTTCCACCGCGTGCTGGCTGATGATGCCGAGCGCGGCCGGTCGTCGACCAAGCTGGTCAAGGACTCGAAGATCCGCCGGGTCGTGCTCTGCTCGGGCAAGGTCTATTTCGACCTGCTTGAGGAGCGCGAGAAGCGCGGCCTCGACGACGTCTACCTGATGCGCGTGGAACAGCTCTATCCGTTCCCGCTGAAGACGCTGGCGCAGGAGCTGGCGCGCTTCAAGGGTGCCGACGTGGTCTGGTGCCAGGAGGAACCCAAGAACATGGGCTCCTGGACCTTCGTCGAGCCCTATCTCGAATGGGTGCTGGGCCATGCCGGCTCGAAGTCGAAGCGGCCGCGCTATGTCGGCCGTCCGGCTTCGGCCGCGACCGCGACCGGCCTGATGTCGAAGCACGTCGCGCAGCTCAACGCCTTCCTCGACGAGGCCTTCGCGGGCTGATTATTCTCCCGGCAGCGCCCTTCGGGCGCCGCCGGGCTTTCATGCCGCACCGGTGTTTCCGGGGACCGATCCGCGTTCCCGAGCCGATGCCGAACCGACCGCCAGAGAACGAGACAACAGAGGCCTGACATGGCGACCGAAATCCGCGTACCTACCCTCGGCGAATCCGTTTCCGAGGCCACGATCGGCAAGTGGTTCAAGAAGCCGGGCGAGGCGGTGAAGGCCGACGAGCCTCTCGTCGAGCTGGAAACCGACAAGGTGACGCTGGAGGTCAACGCCCCGGCCGCCGGCGTGCTCGGCGAGATCGTCGCCAAGGAAGGCGAGACGGTCGGCGTCAGCGCCCTGCTCGGCACGATCGCCGAAGGCGGTGCCGCTGCTGCCGCCGCGCCGAAGAAGGACGACGCCGCCGTCGCCCAGGCGGCCGGCAAGGCCGGTTCCAACACGGTCGCCGATGCCGAGAAGAAGACCGCCGCCATCGCCGGCGAGCCGCAGGTGAAGCCGGCGACCAAGGCTGCCGATTCCGGCCCGGCCGTGTCGCGTCTCGCCGCCGAGAGCGGCGTCAACCCGGCCTCCGTCCCGGCCTCGGGCAAGGACGGCCGCGTCACCAAGGGCGACATGCTGGCCGCGATCGCGACCGGCGGCGCTGCCGCTCCGGCCGCCGCGCCCGCGCCCGTGCAGGTCCGCGCTCCCTCGGCGCCGGACGACGCCTCGCGCGAAGAGCGCGTCAAGATGACGAAGCTGCGCCAGACCATCGCGCGCCGCCTGAAGGAGGCGCAGTCCAACGCTGCCATGCTGACGACCTTCAACGAGGTCGACATGACCAACGTCATGGCGCTGCGCAACCAGTACAAGGACGTTTTCGAGAAGAAGCACGGCGTGAAGCTCGGCTTCATGGGTTTCTTCGTGAAGGCCTGCGTCCAGGCGCTGAAGGAGATCCCGGCGGTCAATGCCGAGATCGACGGCACCGACATCATCTACAAGAACTACTACCATATCGGCGTCGCCGTCGGCACCGAGAAGGGCCTCGTCGTGCCGGTGGTTCGCGATGCCGACGATCTCTCCATCGCCGGTGTCGAGAAGAAGATCGGCGAGTTCGGGAAGAAGGCCCGCGACGGCAAGCTCTCGATCGAGGAGATGCAGGGCGGCACCTTCACGATCTCGAATGGCGGCGTCTACGGCTCGCTGATGTCGACCCCGATCCTGAACGCGCCGCAATCGGCGATCCTGGGGATGCACAAGATCCAGGAGCGCCCGGTCGTGGTCGGCGGCAAGATCGAGATCCGGCCGATGATGTATCTCGCGGTCAGCTACGACCACCGCATCATCGACGGCAAGGAGGCCGTGACCTTCCTCGTCCGCGTCAAGGAAGGCCTGGAGGACCCGGCGCGCCTCGTCCTCGATCTCTGAGGACAGCCAGACCCGCGACGGCGGGGCAGGAGGAGATGAGCCATGGCTTTTCCACCGAATGTTCCGCCGCTGCAGCCGCATCTCTGCGTCAGGGGCGGCAAGGCGGCGATCGCCTTCTATGAGAAGGCCTTCGGCGCGCAGTGCACCTTGATGCAGCCAGCCGAGGATGGCGAGCGCGTGATGCACGCCAACCTCGCCTTGTTCGGCAGCGAGATCATGCTGCATGACGAATTCCCGGAGTTCGGCGGCCATGTCATGGCGCCGACGAGCCTCAAGGGCACTGGCGTCGCGATCAGCATCAACCTGCCGGCGCCGGCCGATGTCGATGCCGCGCTGGCCAGGGCCGAGGCTGCCGGCGCCGAAATCTTCATGCCGGCGAGCGACGTGTTCTGGGGCGCCCGCTATGGCAGGCTGCGCGACCCCTTCGGCCATGTCTGGGCGTTCAACGCGCCGCTGTGATCGCGCCTTCGCCGCCGCGCCCGTGATCGGATTGGCCTGAACTCGACAAGCTGTCATGCTCCCCGCCTATCCGGGCTGGAGGGGACCATGACCGCACTTCCCATGACGACCGAAATCACCGTTCTCGGCTGGAGCGTCCTGCTCCTGCTCGTGCAGGTCGTCCTGCAGGCGGGAACGTCCGCCGATCTCGGGCCGACCTATCTGTTCAGCCCGCGCGACGAGCGGCGCGAACCGCAGAGCATCGTCGCGCAGCGGCTGAAGCGCGCGCTCGACAACCTGCTCGAAACCTATCCGGCCTTTGTGGCACTCGCGCTTGCGCTGACCGTCACGGGCAAGGCCGGCGGCATCGCGGCGACCGGGGCGTGGCTCTATCTCGCCGCGCGGTTCGTCTATGTCATCCTCTATGCCACCGGCATCCCGGTGGTCCGCACCGTCGTCTGGCTGGCCTCGGTCGCCGGCCTCGCGATGATGCTCTGGCGACTGCTGATGTGACGCATCGGCGCGCCGGTCCGATCCGCCCCGGCGGACTCATCCTGGAGCATGTTCGCGTTCTCTGCATCGCGGACATGCTCCGGCCTCTTGTTTTATCGATTGCCTTCACGCGAAACGGTATCCACTTCGCTCGAAGATGCTCCAGATCAGGGCTGCACCACCACCATCGCCGAGAAGGGATGGACATAGGCCTGCAGCATCACGAAGCCGCCGACCAGGCTCGCCAGCACGATCGAGTGCCAGAACACGAAGCGCAGGATCGTGCCTTCATGGCCGAACCAGCCCGTCGCGGTGGAGGCGACGACGATCGACTGGGCATCGATCATCTTGCCCATGACGCCACCCGAGGAGTTCGCCGCGCCCATCAGGATCGGCGAGAGGCCGAGCTGTTCGGAGGTGACCTTCTGCAGATTGCCGAAGAGCACGTTCGACGCCGTGTCCGAGCCCGTGAGTGCGACGCCCAGCCAGCCGAGCAGCGTGCCGAAGAAGGGATACAGCACGCCGGTGCCGGCGAAGGCGAGGCCGAGCGTGGCATCGATGCCCGAAAGCCGCGTCAGCGTGCCGATCGCCAGCATCGCGGCGATGGTGACCAGCGAATAGGCGCAGAGCCTGATCGTCTTGCCGTAGATCGAGAGCATCTTGCCTGGGCCGAAACCCAGCGCAAAACCGGAGATGACCGCCGCGATCAGCATGCCGCTGCCGGTATAGGACAGCCATGTGAAGGAGAAGATGGCGCCTTCCGGGGTCGGCCTGGCGGCGACGGGCGCGACCTTCTTGATCTGGTTGTGGAGGTCGGGAATCGCATAGTTCCAGGTCGCCCAGGGATTGACCGCGCTCTTGAACCAGCCCGTGCCCCATACCAGCAGGATGATGCAGACGATGATCCAGGGCGTCAGCGCCACCCAGACCTGCGATGAGCTCGGCTTGGCCCTGGCGGTGGGCTGGACGAGGCTGCCGTCGTCGGAGATGTCGTGGCCGCGCAGCGTCGGCGAGGTCCAGATCTCCTTCGGCTTCCAGACCTGCAGGAAGCCGATCAGGCAAGCCATCGAGATCAGCGAGGCGCCGATATCGACGATCCAGGGATTGATGAAGTTCGAGATCAGGAATTGCGGCACGGCGAAGGACACGCCGGTGACGAGGATCGCCGGCCAGATCTGCAGCATCCCGCGCCAGCCGGCGAAGACGCAGATCAGCCAGAAGGGAACCAGCACCGAGAAGAAGGGCAGCTGACGCCCGACCATGGCGCCGAGCAGGAAGGGGTCGATGCCGGTGACCTGGCTGAGGCCCTGGATCGGCGTGCCGAGTGCGCCATAGGCCACGGGGGCGGTGTTCGCGATGAGCGAGAGGCCCGATGCCGCCAGCGGCGAGAAGCCGAGGCCGATCAGGATGGCGCCGGTGACGGCGACCGGCGTGCCGAAGCCGGAAGCGCCCTCGAAGAAGGCCCCGAAGGCGAAGGCGATCAGCAGGAGCTGGATGCGGCGGTCGTCGGTGACGCCGCCGATCGTGGTCTGCAAGGTCTTGAAGGCACCTTTCTCGACCGTCAGCCGGTAGAGGAAGATGACGTTGAGGACGATCCAGCCGATCGGGAAGAAACCAGTGACGGCGCCTAGCAGCGTCGCGCGCAGCGACATCCCGGCCGGCATGGTGAAGATGAAGATCGCGACCAGATTGGCGACGATGAGCGCGATGACGGCGGCTATGTGCGCCTTGACGGCGTTGGATGCGATGAGACCGAGCAGAACGACGACGGGTAGCGCGGCTGCGAGCGTCGACAGGACGCTGTTGCCGAATGGATCATAGACCTGATTCCACATGACGGCGTGCCCCTCCAGCGGGCTGATCTGCAATGTTCAGCGAATGGCGTTTCATCCTTTTCTTGTGATCCGGCAGTAAGCGCCGCTGTCTGAGTCGCGGCAAGCGCCGCGGCATGCCGTCAACGCATGAATGACGTAGCGCTTGCCGCAGAACCGATGTATGCCGACCGCCATCCGCCGCGGCGTCGTCCGCGGCCTCGAAACCATCAACGGAAGGGCGTCATGGCCTACGATCTCGTCGTTATCGGAACCGGCCCCGGGGGCTATGTCTGCGCCATCCGGGCCGCCCAGCTCGGGCTGAAGGTCGCCGTCGTCGAGAAGCGCAAGACGCATGGCGGCACCTGCCTGAACGTCGGCTGCATTCCCTCCAAGGCGCTGCTGCATGCCTCCGAGATGTTCGAGGAAGCCGGCCACACCTTCGAGAAGCTCGGCATCGTCGTCGGCAAGCCGAAGCTCGATCTCAAGGCCATGATGGCGCACAAGCAGGAGACGATCGACGCCAACGTCAACGGCGTCGGATTCCTGCTCAAGAAGAACAAGATCGACGCCTTCCACGGCACGGCCGCGATCCCGGCCGCCGGCAAGGTGATCGTCACCGCCGAGGACGGCAAGACGCAGGAGATCGAGACCAAGAACATCGTCATCGCGACGGGCTCCGAATCCGCGCCGCTGCCGGGCGTCGAGATCGACGAGAAGACCGTGGTGACCTCGACCGGCGCTCTCGAGATCGGCACTGTCCCGAAGGAGCTCGTCGTGGTCGGCGCCGGCGTGATCGGCCTCGAGATCGGCTCGGTCTGGGCCCGTCTCGGCGCCAAGGTCACCGTCGTCGAATATCTCGATCGCATCCTGCCCGGCATGGATGGCGAGATCGCCAAGCAGTTCCAGCGCATCCTGGAGAAGCAGGGCTTCACCTTCCAGCTGGGGTCCAAGGTCACCAAGGTCGAGACGGCCAAGAAGGGCGGCGCGACCGTTACCGTCGAGCCCGCCGCCGGGGGCGAGGCCAAGACGCTCAATGCCGATATCGTGCTGGTCGCGATCGGCCGCCGCCCGAATACGGACGGCCTCGGCCTCGACAAGGCCGGCGTCGCCACCGAGAAGGGCCGCGTCGTCATCGACGACCATTTCAAGACCAATGTCGCCGGCATCTATGCCATCGGCGATGTGGTGCGCGGGCCGATGCTGGCGCACAAGGCCGAGGACGAGGGCGTCGCGGTGGCCGAGATCATCGCCGGCAAGGCGGGCCATGTGAACTACGACGCCATTCCGGGCATCGTCTACACCGCGCCGGAAGTCGCCGCGATCGGCAAGACCGAGGAAGAGCTCAAGACGGCCGGCGTCGAATACAAGATCGGCAAGTTCCCCTTCACGGCCAATGGCCGCGCCCGCGCCATCCGCCATACCGACGGTTTCGTGAAGGTGCTGGCCGATGCCAAGACCGACCGCGTGCTCGGCTGCCACATCATCGGCCCGCATGCCGGGGACCTGATCGCCGAGGTGACCGTGCTGATGGAGTTCGGCGGCTCGGCCGAAGACCTCGCCCGCACCTGCCACGCACATCCGACGCTCGCCGAGGCGGTGAAGGAAGCGGCGATGGCGGTGGAGAAGCGCCAGATCCACATGTGATCCACCGTCTGCGTCATTCTCGGGCGAAGCTTGGCTTCGACCCGAGAATCTCGTGACGAGAGAATTCTGGTTTCCGAGATGGTCGGCTCAGGGCTGATCATCTCGGCTGGGGGAGTAGCCTCCGGTCCTTTGGTTCATTGCCGATCTGATATAGGATCGGCGTCATGACCCGTGACGAAGCTACCGCCGAGTTGATCTGCCGTGCCAAGGTCTTGCGCGATCGTGGCGCACAGGCGGCCTTTGTCTATGGATCGACCGCTCGCGACGAGGCGAGAGAGAACAGCGACATCGATATTTTCATCGATGTCGAGCCCGGCCGGAAGTTCTCGCTGCTCGATCTCGCGGGGATGCAGCGCTACCTGACGGAAGAGCTCGGCGTCGCGATCGACCTGACGACACGATCGAGCCTGCATCCGAAGCTGCGGGACCAGATCGAGAGCGAGGCCGTCCGGGTCTTCTGATGGCAAGACGCGTCGATGTCGTCCTGGAAGACATTCTCGATGCTATCGGGATGATCGAGGACGCCGCTTCAAGCCATGATCGCGCGAGCTTTGCCAAGGCTGGATTTGCGCAGCGCGGCATCGAACGGTTGCTGGAGATCATCTCGGAAGCGGTTCGCCATCTCCCCGATGATCTGCTCGCCTCAAGGCCCGAGATCGCTTGGGCTGACGTTCGGGCCATCGGCAACCTGATCCGACACGAATATTGGCGCGTCGACCCCGATATCGTCTGGGCCGTGGTGGCGGAGGATCTGCCGCCCCTGCGCGCTGCGATCGAAGACCTTCTCGTCCGATCGCGCGGTTGATTTCACCCCCGCCGCGCCTTGAACGCCGTCAGCGTATTGCGGAGCAGGCAGGCGATGGTCATCGGGCCGACGCCGCCCGGCACGGGCGTGATCGCGCCGGCCACTTTCACGGCCTCGGCAAAATCCACATCGCCGATGAGCTTGCCGTCGGGCAGGCGGTTGATGCCGACATCGATGACGGTGGCGCCGGGCTTGATCCAGTCTCCCTTGACCATGCGCGGGCGGCCGACCGCCGCGATGACGACATCGGCGCGCCGGACCACGGCGGCTAAGTCGCGCGTGCGCGAATGGGCGATGGTGACGGTACAGTCGGCCTGAAGCAGCAATTGCGCAACCGGCCGGCCGACCAGTTCCGAGCGCCCGATGACGACCGCATCCAGCCCGGACAGCGAAGGCAGCGCCTGCTTCAGCAGCAGCATGCTGCCGAGCGGCGTGCAGGGCACGAGCCCGTTCTTGCCGCCGGCAAGCAGACCGGCATTGATCGGGTGCAGCCCGTCGACATCCTTGGCCGGATCGATCGCGTCGATGATGCGGCCGGTGTCGATATGCCTCGGCAGGGGGAGCTGGACCAGGATGCCGTCGACATTGTCGTCGGCATTCAGTTCGGCGAGCTTGGCGAGAAGCTCGGCTTCGGTCGTCTCGGCCGGCAGCCGATGGGCGACCGAGTTCATGCCGATCTCGACCGCCAGCTTCTCCTTGGAGGCGACATAGACCTTGCTCGCAGGGTCCTCGCCGACGAGCACGACATGCAGCCCCGGCACGAGCCCACGCGCAGCCTTGATCACGGCGACCTCGCGGGCGATCTCGGCCCTGAGCGCGGCGGCGGCGGCCTTGCCGTCGATGATGCGGGCTTCACCGGTCATGGTCCGACCTCGTCCTTATGGGTGACGCCGCCCTCATGCGCGATCCGGCCGGCCCGGACAAGCCCGAATGCGATGGCGACATGGCCACGGGTGCCATGTGGCAGGGGAGGGGCGTCCGTCGCGGCTTGCGGGGCTACGGGCCGCCCGGTATCGACGAACCAAGACGCGAGGCTGGAAGGGGCAGGGACAACGTGACGACCGGTTTCGCCCGCATGCCCGATGCCCCGGCCTTCCGCCTTGCCGAGCTCCGCGCTCCTGCCTGCCTGATCGAGGGCGGCGAGGTTGCGGCTGACCGCAACGGGCTGGCGCGCATCGATCTCGTCATTGCCGAGGGCCGGACCGAAAGGATCGAGCCGGCCGGCATGGTGGCTGCGGGGGCGATGCCGGCCGTCGATCTCGACGGCGGGATCGTTCTGCCGCGGCTGGTCGATTGTCACGTTCATCTCGACAAGGGCCATATCTGGCCGCGCAGCCCCAATCGGGATGGCACCTTTCCGGGTGCGCTGACGACGGTCGCAGCCGACCGCGAGGCGAACTGGTCCGCCGAGGATGTGCGGGCGCGGATGGATTTCTCGCTACGCACCGCCTTCGCGCATGGCACGGCGGCGATGCGGACCCATATCGATTCCGTCGGCAAGCAGATCGGCATCTCCTGGCCTGCCTATGCCGAGATCAGGGCGGAATGGGCCGGGCGTATCGCGCTGCAGGCCTCGCCGCTGTTCGGGGCCGATGCGGCGCTCGATCCGGCGCATATGGCGGCGGTGATCGCGGCGGTGAAGGCGCATGGCGACGGCATCCTCGGCTGCGTCACCTACATGATCCCGGAGCTCGACCGGGCGCTCGACATCCTCTTTCAGGCGGCGATCGAGAACGGCTTCGATCTCGACTTTCATGTCGACGAGACCAACGATCCCGCGGCCCGCTCGCTGGAGCACATCGCGGATGCGGCGCTGCGCCATCGCTTTTCAGGCAAGATCCTGTGCGGGCATTGCTGCTCGCTCGCTTTGCAGGCGCCGGAGGACGAGGCGCGGATCATCGCCAAGGTTCGCGAGGCCGGCATCGCCGTGGTCTCGCTGCCGCTCTGCAACATGTATCTGCAGGACAGGGGGGTGGGCCGCACACCGCGCTGGCGTGGCGTCACCGCCCTACATGAGCTGAAGGCGGCCGGTGTGCCGGTGATGATCGCATCCGACAACACGCGCGACCCGTTCTATGCCTATGGCGATCTCGACCTCGTCGAGGTGCTGCGCGAGGGCACGCGCATCCTCCAGCTCGATCATTCTGGCCCGGACTGGGCTGCGGCCGTGGCGCGCACACCGGCGGAAGCGATGGGCCTGCGTGGCGCCGGCGTCATCGCGGTGGGAGCGCCGGCCGATCTCATCCTGACGCGGGCGCGCGACTGGACGGAACTCTTCTCCCGGCCGCAGGCCGATCGCACGGTGCTGGTCGCCGGACGACCGATCGACCGGACCTTGCCGGATTACCGCGAACTCGACCATCTGATGGGCAGAGCATCATGACCGGACGTTACGACATCGCCACGCTGAAGACCCGCCTCGGTGGCATCCGCACCGAGGAGAACCCGGCGCTGGTGAAGCAGAAGAGCCGCGACTTCTTCTGGTACTCGCCGGTGCTGAAGCGCCAGCTCGACCATATCGTCGCCGATATCGTGGTCTCGCCGGTGAGCGAGGCAGAGGTCGTGCAAGTGCTCGCCGCCTGCCACGAGCTCGGTATCCCCCTCACGCCGCGTGGTACGGGCACCGGCAATTACGGGCAGGCGATGCCGCTGTCGGGCGGCGTGCTGCTCGACCTCTCCGGCTTCAACAAGGTCAGGGAAATCGGTGCCGGCCGCTATGTCGCCGAGCCCGGCGCGATCATGGCGCGGATCGATGACGAGACGCGTGCCCACTCGCGCCAGGAACTGCGCCTGCATCCCTCGACCTACCAGACCGCCTCGATCGGCGGCTTCATCGCCGGCGGCTCGGGCGGCGTCGGTTCGATCAAATGGGGTGGCCTGCGCGACTGGGGCAACATCATCCGGCTCAAGGTCGCGACGATGGAGGCAAGCCCTCGCATCCTCGAATTCTCCGGCGAGGATCTGCACAAGGTCGCCCATGCCTATGGCACCAACGGCATCATCACCGAGGTCGAGATGCCGCTCGGCCCGGCCTATGACTGGGTCGACGTCATCGTCGGTTTCGACAGCCTGCGCGCCGCCACCGAATTCGCCAATGCGGTGGGCGAGCAGGACGGGCTCGCGCTCAAGAACCTCTGCGTCGTCGCCGCGCCCGCGCCGCACGACTATTTCCTGCGGCATCGCAAGTTCCTGCCGCGCGACAGCCATCTCGTCATCGTCATGGCCGCCGATTTCGCGGTGGATGCGCTCTGCGCCTATGCTCGGCGCTTTAAGGGCGCGGAGCTGCTGTTGCGCACCGACAAGCTGTCGCCCGAAGATGCCAAGGGCCTGCCGCCGGCTTACGAGCTCGGCTGGAACCACACGACGCTGCGGGCGCTGCGTGTCGACCCCGCGATCACCTATCTGCAGGTGCTCTATCCCTTCCCGAACCAGATCGACCTCGTCGACAAGATCCATGCCCGCTTCGGCGACGAGGTGGTCGCCCATCTCGAATTCGTGCGCTTCGACGGCAAGATCACCTGCTTCGGCCTGCCGCTGGTGCGCTTCACCACGGAAGAGCGGCTGGAGGAGATCATCGCCGTTCATGAGGAGATGGGCGCGCCGATCTTCAACCCGCATCGGTACACGCTGGAGGAAGGCGGCATGAAGCAGACCGACGAGACGCAGCTCGCCTTCAAGCGCGAGGCCGATCCGCAGGGCCTGCTCAACCCCGGCAAGATGATCGCCTGGGAGGACCCGAGCTACGATTATCGCTCGGGCAAGACCTTCCTGTTCCGCAGTCTCACTGAGGCCGGAGTCGGCTAGAACGCTTGCGAACGGGCCGCTCGGTCATCCCGGGCTTGACCCGGGACTCATCGAAGGACACCGGAACTCTATGATGGATCCCGGATCGGCGCCGCAGACGCGGCTTGTCCGGGATGACGTTGTGGTTCCGTCAAAAACAGCCCGCACTCGGAGCCTCAGCAATGCGCGTGCTCGTCCTCTATGCCCATCCCGTTCCCGAGAGCTTCGGTGCCGCGGCCCACGAGACGGTGGTCGCAACACTGAGGCAGGCCGGGCACGAGGTCGATGATTGCGATCTCTATGCCGAGAGCTTCGACCCGGTGCTGAGCCGGGAGGAGCGGCGCGGCTATCACGACATCGCCAGCAACACATTGCCGGTTGCCGGCTATGTTGAACGCGTGCGGGCCGCCGAAGCGCTGGTGCTGTGCTTCCCCGTCTGGAACTTCGGCTATCCGGCGATCCTGAAGGGTTTCCTCGACAGGGTCTTCCTGCCGGGAGTCTCGTTCAGGATGGCCGATGGGAAAGCGCAGCCGGCGCTACACAATATCCGCCGGCTTGCGGCCGTCACGAGCTATGGCGGCTCACGCTGGCGCGCCTTGCTGATGGGCGATCCGCCGCGCAAGGCGGTCTGCCGCGCGCTGCGTGCGGTCTGTCACCCGCTGGCCCGCACGACCTATCTGGCGCATTATGACATGAATCTCTCGACGCCCGAGAGCCGGGACGCTTTCCTGCAAAAAGTCGCCGCGAAACTCACAGTCTTTTAGCTCTGACATTGCATTGTCATCCGTCTGTCATGTTCGCGCGCGAATACGCAGCCGGCGAAGCGTCTCCTTATCCGTCCAAGGATCGGCCCGAAGGATCGACCCATGACCAAGGCACTCGAGAAAAGCGTTGGCCGTGCCCTGCTCGTCACCGCGCGTCTGCATCGATCGCGGATGGGCGAGCGGCTGAACGGGCTCGGACTGTTCCCCGGGCAGGAGCAGGCGCTGAAAGCCCTGCAGCCGGCGCCGATGACGATGGGCGAGCTTGCCTCGCTGCTGCGCGTGAAGCCGCCGACGGTGTCGAAGACGATCGGGCGCCTCTCGCTCCAGGGCCTCGTGACGCGCGAGGGCGGCAATCGCGACGGCCGGCTGGTCCAGGTCGCCTTGACGGAAACCGGGCAGAAGACCGCCGCGGAACTCGACGCGGTCTGGAACGACGTCGAGGAAGAGCTTCTCGACAAGCTCGACGGCAAGGAACGCAAGCAGTTGCGCAAGCTGCTGCGCAAGGCCGCCAAGGGCCTTTCCCGGGCCGGCGCCGATCATGACGATCCCGACACCGATCTCGACGAGGCCGATAGCGACGCCTGATCTGCGCATGGAGCGCATGCGCTCCTGAGCTGGCGGAGGCCTCTAAATCGGTTCAATCTGGCTTCGTCATTCCTCCAGAGCATGGCGAAACCACGTGCCCCTGCCATCCCAGGCTCCGTCCGACGCGGGGCGAGCGCGCCTCATGGCCATCGGCCTGATGGGCGTCGCCGTCCTGCTGTTCTCGATGCTCGATGCGAGCGCGAAATGGCTGGGGCAGTCGATGAACCCGCTGCAGGTGGTGTTCGCGCGCTATGCCGGCAGCATGATCCTGGTGCTCGCGCTCATCAATCCGTGGTCGCATCCGGGCGTGCTGCGGACGAAGCGTCCCTGGCTGCAATGGGGGCGCTCGCTGCTGCTGCTCGGCTCGACGGCGCTCAATTTCGTGGCGCTGCGCTATCTCCAGCTCGCCGAGACGATCTCGATCATGTTCGCGGCGCCGCTGCTGGTGGCGCTGGTCTCCGGGCCGCTGCTCGGGGAATGGCCGGGACCGCGCCGGCTGGCGGCGATCGCCGTCGGCTTCATCGGCGTGCTGGTGGTGACGCGGCCGGGCATCGGCGGCATGCATCCGGCGGCGCTGCTCAGCGTGCTCGGCTGCTTCTGCTTCGCCTTCTACGCGCTGTCGACGCGCATGCTCTCGGGCCATGATTCATCGGAAACGACGATGATCTATTCCGGCGCCGCCGGAACGCTCGCCACCATCCCGCTGCTGCCCTGGATCTGGGAGACGCCGCAGGGCCTGCTGCCCTGGCTTCTGATGATCCTTGTCGGCGTGCTCGGCGGCTTCGGCCACTGGCTCCTGATCCTCGCGCACAGGCTGGCGCCGGCGACCGTGCTCGCGCCTTTCATCTACTCGCAGATCGTCTGGATGGTGCTGCTCGGCTGGTTCGTCTTCGGCCAGCTGCCGGACGGCTGGACCTTCGCCGGCGCCGGCATCGTCATCGCCTCCGGGCTCTACCTGCTCTATCGCGAGCGGGTGCGGCATGTGCCGGAAGAGGCGGCCTCGGCGCGGCTGGACTAGAGACTGTAGGGCTCGACAGGAATCGCGCTGTCTTTCCGGGGCGGCCTGCAAGGGCCGAGCCCGGGACCCAGAACCGACGTCTGATATCGCATGAGCTTACGGGCTCGGGGAGCTCTTCCGAACAAGCTCCGCCGGTTCTGGGTTCCGGGCTCAAGCGCTGCGCGCTTGCTCCGGAATGACAGCCGCGTTTGCTCAGACCGTGACCTGCGTGCCGACCTCGACGACGCGGCCGGTCGGGATCTGGAAAAAGTTCGTCGCGTCGGTCGCGCTCTTGGTCAGGCCGATGAAGAGATTGTCCTGCCAGATCGGCATTCCCGACTGGGGAGAGGGCTTGATCGAGCGGCGCGACAGGAAGAACGAGGTCGACATGATGTCGAACTTGAAGCCCTGCTTGCGCAGCATCGCCAGCCCCTTGGGCACGTTCGGGCTCTCCATGTAGCCGTAGACCATGTCGACCCGCCAGAAGTCGTCGGTGATGCGGGCGAGGCGCACGCGCTCCTCCTCGAGGACGCGCGGCGTGTCGGCCGAGCGCACGGTCAGCACGACGTTGCGCTCGTGCAGCACCTTGTTGTGCTTGAGGTTGTGCAGCAGCGAGGCCGGGGCGGTCTCCGGGTCGCTGGTCAGGAAGACGGCCATGCCCTTCACCCGGGCGGGCGGGCTCTTCGACAGCATGGTGACGAGCTCGAGCAGCGGCACGTCGGTCTTGCGGGTCTTGTCGAAGAGGATCTTGGTGCCGCGCATCCAGGTCCACATCACCAGCGTCAGCCCCATGGCGAGCAGCACCGGCACGTAGCCGCCGTGGAAGAGCTTCAGCATGTTGGCCGAGAAGAAAGATACGTCGACCAGCAGGAAGGGCAGGATGAGCGCGGCGGTGGCCGGCAGGCTCCAGCCCCAGTGGCGGCGGATGACGATGGCGGCGAGCAGGGAAGAGACCACCATCGTGCCGAAGACCGAGATGCCATAGGCGTGCGACAGGCTCGACGATGTCCGGAACGACCAGACCAGGATCAGAACGACGACGAGCAGCAGCAGGTTGACGCGGGGCACATAGATCTGGCCCGAGGTTTGCTCAGAGGTGTGGCGGATCTCCATGCGCGGCAGCAGGCCGAGCTGGATCGCCTGTCGCGTCAGCGAGAAGGCGCCGGTGATGACGGACTGGCTGGCGATGATGGTCGCCACCGTCGCCATCACGACGAAGGGCAGCAGCAGGCCCTCCGGAGCGAGCCGGTAGAACGGATTGTCGATGGCGCTGGGGTCGGAGAGGATGAGCGCGCCCTGGCCGAGATAGTTCAGCCACAATGCCGGGAAGACGATATAGAGCCAGGCGCCGCGGATCGGGCCGCGCCCGAAATGGCCCATATCGGCGTAAAGCGCCTCGGCGCCCGTCACCGCCAGACAGACCGAGCCGAGGACGGCCAGCGCCACGCCGGCGTGGTCGCGGAAGAACAGCAGCGCGTAATAGGGGTTGATCGAGCGGAACACGCTGAGGTCGTCGGCGATGTGATAGATGCCGAGCCCGGCCAGCGTCAGGAACCAGACCAGCATGATCGGGCCGAAGAAGGTCGCGACGCGCTGGGTGCCGTGGCTCTGGACCACGAAGAGGCCGATCAGGATCACCGAGGCGATCCAAAGGATGTAGTCGTTGAGCGCCGGCGTGATCAGCTTGACGCCCTCGATCGCCGAAAGCACCGAGATCGCCGGGGTAATGACGGTGTCGCCGTAGAACAGGCCCGCGCCGATCATGCCGAGCAGCAGGGCCATGTGGCTGCGCGCCCGGCCGAGGCTGCGCTGGGCGAGCGCGACGAGGGTCAGGATGCCGCCCTCGCCGTTATTGTCGGCCCGCATCAGCAGCACGACGTATTTCAGCGTCACCACAATGACGAGCGACCACAGGATCAGCGAGAGGACGCCGATGACGACCGTGGGCGGAATGACGACGTTCTCCGCGCCGCCGGTCGCCGCGAGCAGTGTTTCGCGCAGGGCGTAGAGCGGGCTCGTGCCGATGTCGCCATAGACGACGCCGAGCGCACCGAGCGCAAGCGCGGTATAGCCCGATTTGCCGTGACCGTGCCCGCCGGCATGGCCGTGGCCATCGTCGAGCCCGAAACGGGAATCCTCCGGCCGGACGGTCGCAGGATTCGGCTTCTCATGCCCCATAAGGGATCTCCGCGCGTGCTGCGGTGCAGCGAAAGGCCGGGGCCTCTAGCATAATGCGAGGGGCACGCAAAGGCAGGGTCAGCCAGCCGCGCCGAGACCAGCGCCGAAGCGCCGCTCGACATAGCTCGCAACCATCGTCTTGAACTCGTCCGCGATTCCAGTGCCGCGCAGGGTCGTGACCTTCTTGCCGTCGACGAAGACAGGGGCGGTCGGCGCCTCGCCTGTGCCCGGCAGCGAGATGCCGATATCGGCATGCTTGGACTCGCCGGGTCCGTTGACGATGCAGCCCATCACCGCGACGTTGAGGTTCTCGACGCCGGGATAGCGCGTCTTCCATTCGGGCATCGAGGTGGAGATCCAGTCCTGGATGTCGCGCGCCAGCTCCTGGAACACGGTCGAGGTCGTGCGGCCGCAGCCGGGGCAGGCGGCGACGAGCGGCACGAAGGCGCGGAAGCCCATGGTCTGGAGCAGTTCCTGCGCCGTCCTGACCTCAAGCGTGCGGTCTCCGCCCGGTTCCGGCGTCAGCGAATAGCGGATCGTGTCGCCGATGCCTTCCTGCAGGAGGATGCCGAGCGCGGCGGAGGAGGCGACGATGCCCTTCGAGCCCATGCCGGCCTCGGTGAGCCCGAGATGGATGGCGTAGTTCGCCCGGCTCGCGAGCATGCGGTAGACCGTGATCAGGTCCTGCACGCCCGAGACCTTGGCCGAAAGGATGATGTATTCGCGGGCGAGGCCGAGTTCCTCGGCGCGCTCGGCCGAGAGCAGGGCCGATTGCACCATGGCCTCGCGCATGATGGCGCGGGCGTCGAGCGGGCGCGCGCTCACCGCATTCTCGTCCATCAGCGCGGTCAGCAGTTCCTGGTCGAGCGAGCCCCAGTTGGCGCCGATGCGGACAGGCTTGCGGTGCCTGATTGCCATCTCGATGATCTGCGAGAACTGCTTGTCCTTCTTGTCCTTGAAGCCGACATTGCCGGGGTTGATCCGGTACTTCGCCAGCGCCTCGGCGCAGGCCGGATGATCGGCCAGCAGCTTGTGGCCGATATAGTGGAAGTCCCCGACCAGCGGCACGTCGATGCCGACGCGGTCCAGCCGCTCGCGGATCTTCGGCACGGCGGCTGCGGCCTCGTCGCGGTCGACCGTGATGCGCACCAGCTCCGAGCCCTGCCGGGCGAGCGCCGCGACCTGCGCCACCGTGGCGCTGATGTCGGCGGTGTCCGTATTCGTCATCGACTGCACGACGATCGGCGCGCCGCCGCCGACGGTGACGTTGCCGACCTTGACCGGTACGGTCAGCTGACGGGCGAGCGGCCCGGCGCGTTCCGGCGTCAGATAGGAAAAGGCGCGCTCATTCATGAGGGCTGCTCTATCACGAACCGGCGTTGCGGCAATGTTCGCAGCGGCCGACGATCTCGACCATCTGGTGCGACGGGGAGAATTGCCGGGTTTCGGCGATGGCCGCCACCGCTTTCTTCATCGCGGGCGAAGAATCCTCGTCGACACCGCCGCAGACCTCGCAGATCAGGAAGGCGACGACCTCATGCGCGCCATGGCCGTGCAGGCAGGCGACATAGGCATTCTTCGAAGAGAGCCGGTGGACGAAGCCCTGCTCGACCAGGAAATCGAGCGCGCGATAGATCGAGATCGGCGCAAGCCGCCGCCCGCCCGCCGGCGAAATCCGGTCGGCGAGATCATAGGCTCCGACCGGGCGATGGTCGGCGTGGAGAGCTTCCAGCGCCTGCCGCCGGATGGGAGTCAGGCGCAGGCCGCGCTCGCGGCAGATGCGCTCCGCCCGCGCCAGGGCCTCGGCCGCATGGCGGCGATGGTCCTCGGCGTGGCGGCATGGTCCGTCATGCGTGTGGTGCACATGATCGTGGTGGTCATGGGCTTCTGGCTGCATTTTCGTCATGTTGCGCTGCGAAGAGTCCTCGGGCAACGTGCGATGATATCCAATCGTTGCATTGCCTTGTTCGAACACGAACCTAAGCATTTTCTCCCCGATTGTCAGGAGCCTTGACGCTCATGTTCCTTAAAGATCGCACTGCCGCCATCACCGGCTCGACTTCCGGCATCGGGCTCGCCTATGCCCGCGCACTCGCCAAGGAGGGCGCCAACCTCGTCATTAACGGAATTATGCCAGCCGCAGATGCCGAGAAGCTGCGCACCGATCTGGAGCAGGAATTCGGAGTCAAGGTGGTGTTTTCGCCAGCCGATATGACGAAGCCCACCGAGATCGCCGGTTTCATCGCCGAGGGCGAGAAGGCCTTCGGCGGCATGGACATCCTGATCAACAATGCCGGCATCCAGTACGTCTCGCCGATCGACGAGTTCCCGATCGAGAAATGGGACCAGATCATCGCGATCAACCTGTCCTCGGCGTTTCACACGATCCGCGCCGCCCTGCCGAAGATGAAGGAAAAGGGCTGGGGCCGGATTATCAACACCGCTTCGGCGCATGCCTTCGTCGCCTCGCCGTTCAAATCGGCCTATGTCGCCGCCAAGCACGGCATTGCCGGGCTGACCAAGACCGTGGCGCTCGAGGTCGCGACCAAGGGCATCACCGTCAATGCCATCGCGCCGGGCTATGTCTGGACGCCGCTGGTCGAGAAGCAGATCCCGGACACGATGAAGGCGCGCGGCCTGACCAAGGAACAGGTCATCAACGACGTGCTGCTCGACGCCCAGCCGACCAAGGAGTTCGTCACGGTCGAGCAGGTCGCGGCGCTCGCCGTCTTCCTCTGCACCGACTCTGCCAAGTCGATCACCGGGGCGACGCTGCCGATGGATGGCGGCTGGACCGCCGCATGAGCGGGCGCCCGTCCCGCAAGCCCGAGCTGGTCAAGGGGCTGGCCGGGCCGAAGGCGGAGAAGACGATCTCGCTGGCGCTGCAGGGCGGGGGCGCGCATGGCGCCTTCACCTGGGGCGTGCTCGACGTCATCCTGGAGGATGGGCGGCTCGGCATCGAGGCGCTCACCGGCACGAGCGCCGGCGCGATGAATGCCGTCGTGCTGGCCGAGGGCTGGGTCGACGGCGGCGCCGATGGCGCGCGGGCCAAGCTGGAGGCGTTCTGGCGGGCGATCAGCGTCGACGGCAAGTATGGCGGCTCCGAGCGCTCGCTGCTCGACACCATGCTGGGCGCCTGGGGCAGCAACGGCACGCCGCCCGGCCTGCTCTTCCTGGAGATGTTCTCGAAGGTCGCCAGCCCCTATGACGTCAACCCGCTGAACATCAACCCGCTGCGCGGCGTCATCTCCGACCTGATCGATTTCGAGAAGGTGCGGTCCCACGATGCGGTGAAGCTCTTCATCGCCGCCACCAATGTCCGGACCGGCAAGATCGCCGTGTTCGAAGGCGGGGACCTGACCGCGGACCATGTGATGGCCTCGGCCTGCCTGCCGATGGTGTTCCAGGCGGTGGAAATCCATGGCGAGGCCTATTGGGACGGCGGCTATATGGGCAATCCCGCCCTGTTCCCGCTGTTCTACAAGGCGCATTGCGACGACATCCTGCTGGTGCAGATCAACCCGGTCCAGCGCAAGGAACTGCCGACCAAGGCCCGCGAGATCCAGGATCGCCTGAACGAGATCACCTTCAACGCCTCGACACTGCGCGAGCTGCGCGCGATCGATTTCGTCAACCGGCTGGTCGATGCCGGCAAGCTGCCACGCGACGAATACAAGCGCGTGCTGATGCACCGGATCGACGGCGGCCCGCCGCTGGCGGAGCTGAGCTCCTCGTCGCGGATGAACGCCGAATGGTCCTTCCTGCTCAGGCTGCGCGACTTGGGGCGCGCGGCGGCGAAGCGCTGGCTCAAACGCAATTACGAGGCGATCGGCAAGGCGGGGACGCTCGATCTCAAGGACGCGATCACCTGAGGCAGTGGCGACGCGATCCTTCGCTTTCCGGCGCCTCTCTTGTTCCCGAGCCACTCTTGCGCGAGGGCGCAGCGGAATGGCATTCACCGAGTCCGGGACCCCATTGCAGAAAGACAGGGATTTCATGAGCAAGCTGATCGTCACTGCCGGGCCGTTCAAGTTCGATGCCAAGTTCGAGCTGGAGGCCGCCCCGAAGACCTGCGCCGCTTTCAAAAAGCAGATGCCGTTCATCAGCAAGATGGTGCATGTGCGCTGGAGTGGCGAAGGCGTCTGGATGCCGCTCGGCGATCTCGATTTCGGCGTCGGCTACGAGAACAACACGGCCTATCCGGCGCCCGGACACATCATCCTGTATCCGGGCGGCGTCAGCGAGACCGAAATCTTGTTGGCCTATGGCGGCGTGCAGTTCGCCAGCAAGGCTGGCGTGCTCTCCGGCAACCACTTCATCACCCTGACTTCGGGGCTGGAGAACCTCTACACGCTCGGCCGCAAGACGCTCTACGAAGGCGTGCAGGACGTCCGCTTCGACCTCGTCGACTGAGCCGGGTTCGACGAAGCCGCTGACATCGAAAGGGCGGGGCGCATGGCCCCCCGCCCTTTTTTCAGGCCGCGGCCGACGGGTCGGCGGGCGAATCGTCCGACGCGGAGGCGCGGGGCTTCACAAGGTGGAGCCCGCCCGCTGCGTCCGGCCTGGCGTCTTCCGGCTTCGCCTCGGGCGGTGAGGCTTCCGGCTGAGCCGCTCCCGCGAGGTTCTGGCAGAGTCCGAGCATGGCGCGGGCGATCTCGGCCTCGCCCATGATCGTCAGCGTCGCGCCGCACTTGGTGAGATGGGCGACCTCGGCATCGGAATGGGCGCGGGCGACGATCGGAAGCGTCGGATTCTCCGCCCGGGCCTGCTCGCAGACCTGGCCGGCCTCGAAGCTGCCGGGAATGGCGACGAAGAGGCGGATGGCGCGCCCGACCGCCGCGGCCGACAGCACCTCGGGATCGGCCGCATTGCCGACGAGCAGCTCCGCGCCGTCGCGCTTCGCCGTCGCGACTGCGTCGGGATTGTCCTCGATGACCAGCAGCTTCGAGCCCTGGGCCAGCAGCCCGGCACCGAGCAGGCTGCCGACGCGGCCGTAACCGACCACGACGATGTGATCCTTGAGGCTGGTCGGGGTGACGTCCCGCTCGGGCGCCGCCTCCGGCTGGGCCTCGGAAGCAGTTGGCTCGGGCTCCGCCGCTTCGGCGGGGGCGGCTGCTGGCTTCGGCTTCGCCACCGGCGCCTCGGGGGCCAGGCGCTCAACGATCGCGAACATCACCGGGTTGAACAGGATCGACAGGATCGCGCCGGCCAGGATGAGATCGCGCCCCTGTGCCGGCAGGATGCCGAGCGCGCTGCCGAGCCCGGCGAGGATGAAGGAGAACTCGCCGATCTGGGCGAGCGAGGCCGAGATCGTCAGCGCAACCGCGTTCGAGCGGCCGAAGGCGCGCACGATCATCCAGGCGGCGACGGATTTGCCGATCAGGATGATGGCGAGCGTGGCGATTAGGGGGCCGGGCGCCCGCAGGATGATGCCGGGGTCGAAGAGCATGCCGACCGAGACGAAGAACAGCACCGCGAAGGCGTCCCGCAGCGGCAGGGTCTCCTCGGCGGCGCGCTGCGAGAGCGGCGATTCCGACAGGATCATGCCGGCGAAGAAGGCGCCGAGCGCGAAGGAGACGCCGAACAGGGTCGCGGCCAGATAAGCGACGCCGAGCGCCACGGCGAGCACGGCGAGGCGGAAGAGCTCGCGCGAGCCCGTATGCGCGACCCAGTGCAGGACCCAGGGAATGACGCGCCGCCCGACGACGAGCATGAAGGCGAGGAAGCCGATCAGCTTGGCGAAGGTCAGGCCGAGCACGCCCCAGATGCCGAGGTCGAAGCGGGTCGCCAGCGGCGCGCTCGCGCCCGGCTGCGAGCCGCCGTTGATGATCTCGGCCAGCACCGGCAGCAGCACCAGCGCGAGCACCATCGCCATGTCCTCGACGATCAGCCAGCCGACCGCGATGCGGCCACGCTCGGTCTGGACCAGCCGCCGCTCCTGCAGGGCGCGGAGCAGAACGACGGTCGATGCAGTCGAAAGAGCCAGGCCGAAGACCGCACCGGAGAACCAGTTCCAGCCGAGCAGCGTCCCGAGCCCGAGGCCGAGCAGCGTCGCGATGCCGATCTGCACGACGGCGCCCGGCACGGCAATCGCCTTCACCGAGAGCAGGTCCTTCAGGGAGAAATGCAGGCCGACGCCGAACATCAGCAGGATGACGCCGATCTCGGCGAGCTCGTTGGCGAGGTTCTGGTCGGCGACGAAGCCCGGCGTGAAGGGGCCGACGGCGACGCCGGCGACGAGATAGCCGACGAGGGGGGAAATCCGCAGTTTTTGGGCGATAGCCCCGAAGACGAAAGCAAGGCCGAGGCCCGCGACGATGATGGCGATCAGCGGGCCGTGATGCATGGGTCTCCCGAGTCCGAAACGTCAAGTAATCGAAAATGCTGGAACGCTTCGGAGCATGGGGTTTGAAGCCGCCGATTTCAACCTAAGGACGTACGTCTTTTAGGCCGGCGCTGCCGAATTTTCCGCCCGCGGCCGCGAGCCGCGGCCGCGAATTATCAGAAGCCATCTCCGGAGTGCGCGCCTGCTGGCGGGCGCAAGGGCGACCGGCTCAGGCCTTCGGTTTTTCCAGGAGGATCTGGCCCTGCTTCTGGACGCCGATCTTCAGCTTCTCGGCGAAGACGGCCAGCATCCAGGGCAGTGTGACCTCGACGCGGACCAGGCTGTCCTCGACCTCGATGCGGCCATGGACGGTCTGGCCGAGCGCGCCCACGCCGAAATGCAGGTTGTCGCCGTCCCAGCGCTCCTCGACGAGCTGCATCCTGACCATGCCGAGCTTGTCGCGAATGCGATCTAGCCCGCTGCGCAGGCGATCGAGCGCGCCCACGCGGCCGAGGTCATGCGAGATGGTGATGGAGACGGGTTTACCCATGGAACCTCATCGGAAAGCGGAGCCGAGCTGCGAAACCAGGCCCGGACATGGCACGAGGCCCAGACATGGCGACGGCGCCGGAGTTTTTCCAGCGCCGTCGAAAAGCCCGCCGGGAGGCGGGCATGATGATCGACAATGATGATGATACGGAACGGAACCCGGCCTTCGGCCGGAGGCTCAATCGCGCTCGATGAGGCGCCTGTGCCCGGTCTGGGTGACGCGCCAGACGATCCCGTCCGACTCGACCAGCCCACGATCCCGCAAGGCAAGCAGCATCGTGTCGTCGAAGATGAAGTGCTGGGTCTGTTCTTCGATGCTCTCCAGCGCGATCCATTCGGGATCCGAGAGAACTGCAGGATGAGCGATCTGGAGGTGCTGAACGTGCATAAGCGTCTCCTTCTCGTTGAATGCCCCTGTTCCGCGATAGATCGCATCCAAACATGACCGGGTTATGGCCGAACAGGCGAAGAATGATGACCCAAGCGTTTTCGACCGTCGCGGGAACACAGGCCCGGAGTCTCTCGTTCATTGCACATGCCCGCTTCCAGAAACGGAGAAACCGCCATGGCGATCACCAACAGATTCCCGCCCGATGTTCAGAACGCTGCCGACGAGATCCAGGACGAGGCCGAGACGACCGTGCGGTCGCTGCGCAGCAAGGCGGCCGATATGGCCGACAAGGCGAGCGAGACCGTGAAGGACGGCTATGAGCGAGCCAAGGAAGCCTGGGACGAGGCCGATCCGATGGAGGCGGTTCGAGAAGGCGGGGACACCGTCGTGCGCACCGTCGAGCGGCATCCGCTCGCGACGCTCGGCCTGGGTGCCGTGAGCATCGGGCTGATTGCCTGGGCGACGCTGCGCAGCCAGCCCTCCTCGCGCTGGGAGCGCTACGAGCCGGACTATGGCCGCATGCGTAGCTGGCTCAACGACTACGGCTCCGATGCTGCGGACGCCGGCAACCGTGCCCTGAAGGCTGGCAGCAGCTGGCTGAGCGCCCGCCGCGAGAGCGCGGACGATTATGCGGATCGCGCCAACGACTACGCGGCGCGGGCGCGCGACTATGCCGATATGGGCGGCCGCATGCTGGCGAAGCGCGCGGAGCGCGAGCCCATGGCCGTCATGGTCGGGCTGGGGCTTGCCGTTTATGTGATCGGCTCGCTTCTGACGTCGGCTTCGAGCGCGGCCAAGGAGCCGGCTCCGGCGCGGCGACGTGCTGCCAAGCGCTGAAGCAACCAGCTCTCCTAAGAAGAAGGGCCCTGCGGCATGCCGCAGGGCCCTTCTTTTCATTATCCTATGGGGAGACGCATCCTAATGGGATGCGCTCACCTATCACCACCAGTAGCCACGGCGTCCGTAATAGCCGCGGCCGTAATAGGAGCGGTTGTCGGCGGCAACGAGGGCGCCCCCGATGACACCGGCCGCGACGCCGGCTGCGACGGCATTGCCGGTTTCGTTCGAGGCGCGGCGGTTCTCGACATAGTTCGCCGAACGGCACTGCTGATAAGCACGGGTGCCCGGACGGAAGCCCTGGGCCTCACAGGTGACTTCAGCGTCGGCCAGGGACTCCTGCGCGGTCTGGCAACCGGCAAGGAGCGCGGCCATGGCGCCAACAATCAAAATGCTACGCATCGTTTATCCTTTTTCAGCCTCCCATTGGCCTGTCGCGACTTAAATGCAGCCGCCATCGCAGGTCAAGAATGACGCGGGCTTTGCGTTAAAGTTCGTGCGGTCGAATTCATTCAATCCCGCAGCAATCAGTGGCTCAGGAAAGCAGCGGCGAACCTGCCGGGCGGCAAGACGCCGCTTCCATATCCCCGGACTTGCATTTATGGCGGAGCGGCTGAACATGGGGCACAAATCGATCAGGACAGCCCGAACCATGGCAATGCCGCGTTTCTTCATTCTTGTGCCGGCTTTGTTGCTGGGGGCCTGCGCCTATCACACCTCGCGCAGCAGCATCGTCGTGGTGACCGATGCGAAGGGGGTTGTGGAGAACTGCACCAAGCTTGGCGAGATCGACGGCAGGTCCGATCTGCATTCGGTGCTGCTGACGGATACGGCGCGCGATTCGATCATCACCCGCCTGAAGATCAAGGGCGCGGAGATGGGTGGAACCCATGTCTTCTCCACTGTCGCCGACATCAAGTGGAAGGGGCCGGAGACCTCCGGCACGGTCTACAAGTGCAATCCATGAGACGGATGCCGACTGAACTGCTCACGGGCGCCCAGGCCTGACCTCGGCGCCCGAAGGGCAGGTGGTTCAGCTCTTCAGCATCCACTCATGCTCGGCGGCGTTGTGGAACTTCCATGTCCGCTTCGGCCCGGCCATGACGTTGAGATAATAGAGATCGTAGCCATGGCAGGTGGCGCAGGGGTGATAGCCCTTCGGCACCAGCACGACGTCGCCATCCTCGATCGCCATCGCTTCGTCGAGGCTGCGGTCGTCGGTATAGACGCGCTGGAAGCCGAAGCCCTGCGGCGGGTTGAGGCGGTGGTAGTAGGTTTCTTCGAGGTATGACTCTTGCGGCAGCTCGTCCCTGTCATGCTTGTGCGGCGGATAGCTCGACGTGTTGCCGGCGGGCGTGATGACCTCGACCACCAGCAGGGAATCCGCCGGCTCGCCTTCGGGCAGGATGTTGGTGACGTGGCGCGTGTTCGAGCCCTTGCCACGGATTTCCTGGCCGAGATCGCGGGGCTTGATGACGCGCACGGGTAAACCGCCGTTGAGCCCCGGCGCGCTGCAGATCGCGAGTTCGAGATCGGTGGTGGCGGTGACCGACCAATCGGAATCCTGCGGAATATAGACCGACCACGGCTTGCCCTCGAACGGCGTCATGCGCTCGCCGAGTTCGCCGAGCCCTTGCCCGCCGGCCGTGGCCTCGCCCTTGCCGGTGACGAAGACGAGGCAGGTCTCGCGGTCGCCGGTCCTGGCCGAGACGGTTTCGCCCGGCTTCAGCCGGTGCAGATCGAAGCCGACATAGGTCCAGCCGGCGCTTTCCGGCGTGACATGGGTGACGCGGCCCTGCGTGCCGGTCGGCTTGACCTTGAGATGGGACATGGGTCGTTCCTCGCGCCGGAGATCAACGTAGCCCTCATCCTGAGGAGGCCCGCAGGGCCGTCTCGAAGGATGCTCCAGGAGGCTCCGGAACCAGCTGGAGCATCCTTCGAGATGCGCTTCTTACGAAGCGCTCCTCAGGATGAGGGCTTGCAAGCTGCTTTACGCCAGCCCCGCTTCCTTGATGAAGCGCGCCAGATTGGCATGGCCGAGCTTGGCATAGGTCGCCGGCTCGGCCTTCTTCGGATCCTGCTCCGCCTCGACCACGATCCAGCCGGAGTAGCCCTGAAGCTCCCTGAGCACGCGGACATAGTCGATGAGGCCGTCGCCCGGCACGGTATAGACGCCGGCGAGCACGGATTCGAGGAAGGACCAGTCCTCGCGGTTGGAGCGCCACATCACGGCTTCGCGGATGTCCTTGCAGTGGACATGGTGGATGCGTGCCTTCCAGTGGCGGGCGATGCGGGCCGGGTCGCCGCCGCCCCAGGTGGCATGGCCGGTGTCGAGCAGAAGGCCGACGGCCGGGCCGGTGACGCCCATGAAGCGATCGATCTCGGCCTCGGTCTGCACCACCGTGCCCATGTGATGGTGATAGACGAGCTGCAGGCCGTACTCGGCCTTCACCGCCTCGGCGAAGTTGGTGTAGCCCGCGCCGAAATCGTCCCATTTCGCCCTGGGCAGGACCGGCCGCGCCGAAAGCGGCTTGGTGATGTCGGAATGGATCGCGTTCGACGTCTCCGCCGCGATCAGGACCGAGCAGCCCATGTCGCGCAGCAGCGTCGCGTGAGCCTTGACGGCCGCCATCTCGGCGGCGACGTCGCGGACGAGCAGCTCGGTCGAGTACCAGCCCGAGACGAGGGCGTGGCCGTGAGCGTCCAGGATCGGCTTCAGCTTGCCGGCCTCGCGCGGAAACTTGTTGCCGAGCTCCATGCCGGTGAAGCCGGCTTCTCGCGCCTCGTTCAGGCAGGTTTCGAGCGGGATGTCGCCGCCGATCTCCAGCATGTCGTCATTCGACCAGCCGATGGGGTTCGCGCCGATGCGGATCATGTCTTTCGTCTTTCCGATAGGCGGGTTCAGTCGCCGATGTGCTGCCGCTTCACGCGGGTTTCATAGTTGGCTCGCGCCGCCCGGACTTCCGCGCGCGCGCTGACCTCGGGCACCGCCACGTCCCACCAGGCGCCGCCGGCGCCGGTCGAGATCAGCGGGTCGGTGTCGATGACGACGACCGTGGTGCGGGTGTTGGCCTTGGCCTGCGCCAGCGCGGTCTCCAGCTCGGCAATCGACGCCGCCTTGGTCGCGATGGCGCCGAGGCTCGCGGCATGGGCGACGAAGTCGATCTCGGGCAGCATCTCGTGGCGGGCATCCTTCAGCAGGTTGTTGAAGGAGGCGCTGCCGGTGGCGTTCTGGAGGCGATTGATGCAGCCGTAGCCGCGATTGTCGAGCAGGACGATGGTGAGCTTCAGGCCCAGCATCACCGAGGTCGCGATCTCGGAATTGAGCATGAGATAGGAGCCGTCGCCGACCATGACGACGATTTCCTTCTCCGGTTTCGCCATCTTGGCGCCGAGCCCGCCGGCGATCTCGTAGCCCATGCAGGAGAAGCCGTATTCGCCGTGACAGGAACCGGGCGGGCCGGCCTGCCAGAGCTTGTGCAACTCGCCCGGCAGACCGCCTGCCGCATGCAGCAGAATGATATCCGAGCCGAGACTGCGTTGAACCGCGCCGATGACCTGCGCGTCCGAGGGCAGGGCGGCGTTGGTGGCGGCCGTGACCTGATCCGCTTCCCTGCGCCAGTCGGCCTTGCCGGCCTTGGCGTCGGCGGTCCAGCTTTCCGGGGCCTTCCAGCCGGCGATGGCCTCAGCCAGTTCGGCAAGACCTTCGCGCGCGTCGGCGACGAGCGGCAGGGCCCGGTGCTTGCCGGCATCGAAAGCCTGAACGTTGAGGCCGATGATCGTCTTCTGCGGGGCGCCGAACAGTGCCCAAGAGCCGGTGGTGAAATCCTGCAGGCGTGAGCCGACCGCGAGGATGAGGTCGGCCTCGGCGGCGAGACGGTTGGCGGCCGCGGTGCCGGTGACGCCGACGGCCGCCATGTTCAGCGGGTTGTCGTCCGGCAGGGAGGACTTGCCCCCTTGCGTCTCGCAGACGGGAATGCCCGTCGCGGCCGAGAAGCGGGCGAGATCGTCGGAGGCGCCGGAATAGAGCACGCCGCCGCCAGCGACGATCAATGGCTTCCTTGCGGCCTTCAGGGCCTCGGCGGCGGCCTTCAGCTCGGCGCGGTCGGCGCGCGGACGACGCGGCGTCCAGAGGCGTTCAGTGAAGAAGCTCTCGGGGTAATCATAGGCCTCGGCCTGAACGTCCTGGCAGAGCGCGAGCGTCACAGGGCCGCATTCGGCGGGGTCGGTCAGCACCTGCATGGCGCGGGCGAGCGCCGGGATGATCTGCCCGGGCCGGGTGATGCGGTCGAAATAGCGCGAGACGGGCTTAAAGCAGTCATTCGCCGAGACGGTGCCGTCGCCGAAAGCCTCGACCTGCTGGAGGACGGGATCGGGAATGCGGTTGGCGAAGACGTCGCCCGGCAGCAGCAGCACCGGCAGGCGGTTGACATGGGCCAGCGCCGCAGCGGTGACGAGGTTGGTCGCGCCGGGGCCGATCGAGGTGGTCGCGGCCATGAAGCGGCGGCGCATGTTCGCCTTGGCGTAGGCGATGGCGGCATGGGCCATGGCCTGCTCGTTATGGGCGCGGAAGGTCGGCAGGCGCTCGCGCTCGTGCCAGAGCGCCTCGCCGAGGCCCGCGACGTTGCCATGGCCGAAGATCGCCCAGACGCCGCCGAAGATCGGGAGACGCTCTCCGTCGATCTCGGTCATCTGCGCGGCGAGGTAGCGCGTCAGGGCCTGCGCCATGGTGAGGCGGATGGTGCCAGTCATTTCGGATTCCGACTTTCCGCAACGAATGATGAAGTCATCCCGGGCGAGGGAAGCGAGACCCCGGATCCATGCCGGAACCGTTCAGGCATGGATCCCGGCTCGGCGCCGCTCGCGCGGCTTGGCCGGGATGACCCGCGTGGGTGGGCCGATCGCATGAAAGCTATGCCGCCTTGCGGCCGCGCGTGGCAAGCCAGAGGTCGGTCAACGCGCCGAAGCGCCTGGCCATGTCGGCGATGGCAGCCTCGTCATCCAGCTGGCCCGAAAGCCAGCCCTCGGCTGCCGACATGAAGATGGTGCGGCCGACTGCGAAACCCTTGACGATGGGCGCATTGGCCGTGGCGGCAAAGCCGGCTTCCAGCTCCTCGACCGGCGCGTCGAGGCCGAGCAGGAGGACGCCGCGGCACCAGGGGTCGTGCTTCGCGATGGTCTGCTCGATGGCCGCCCAGGCAGCAGGTGAGGATTGCGGCTCGAGCTTCCACCAGTCGGGCTTGATGCCGAGCGCGTAGATCTCCTCCAGCGCGCGGGAGATGGTGTCGGGGCCGAGCGGGCCGTTCTTGCCGGCAATGATCTCGATCAGGAGTTCGCGCCCGACCTTGCGCGCCGCCTCGAACAGGCCGCGCAGCTTGTCCTGCTGGGTCTGCTTCAGTTCCAGAGCGTCGTCCGGATGATAGAAGCACAGGCATTTGATGCAGTGCTCCACCGGCCATTCCGGCAGGGCCGAGCCGATATCCTGGCTCATCTCGAAGCGCAGCGGGCGTGAGCCCGGCAGTTCGACCGGCCGGCCGAGCCAGGCGAAAGGATGGCGGGCGAACTCGAACATCGCCTCGCGGCCATGCTTTTCGTCGAGCAGCATGCCGTAGCCGGGCCGGCCATTGGCGACGCGCGCGGCGGCCTTGACCGCGAGCACCTTGAAGTCGCGGATACGGGCGGGATCGGTCCCGGCCTTCGCCGCCAGCTCCTCGAGCTGGGAGCGATGGTCGCAGGCCAGCGCCATCAGCGAGGGGATGTCGCGACGGCGCGTCGTGGCCCAATGGATGTGGTTGATGTCCTCGTCCTTGCGCAGGGCGCGGTGCGGGCTGCCGTTCTTCAGGAAATATTGCAGTTCCTCGAAGGTCGGGCTTTCCGGCGAGCAGAGCAGGCGCGAGACCGCGAAGGCGCCGCAGGCATTGGCCCAGGTCGCAGCCGTCTGCAGGCTTTCGCCGCCGAGCCAACCGCGCAGGAAGCCGGACATGAAGGCATCGCCCGCGCCGAGCACATTATAGACCTCGATCGGGAAACCCTTGCCGACGATACCGTCTTCCAGATCGTCCGGGATCGCGCCGTCATAGACGATGCAGCCCATCGGGCCGCGCTTGAGCACGATGGTCGCAGGCGTCAGCGCGCGAATGGTCTTCAGCGCCGGCAGCAGCTCGCTTTCGCCGGACGCGATCAGCACCTCTTCTTCCGTGCCGATGATGAGGTCGCAGCCGGGCAGGACGGTCTTCATCCGCTCGGACACCGCCTGCGAAGCGATGTAGCGGTTGTCGCCCGCGTCATGGCCGGCGAGGCCCCAGAGATTGGGGCGATAGTCGATGTCGAGCACGACCTTGCCGCCGTTCGCGTGCATCAGCTTCATCGCCTTGCGCTGGGCGGCCTCCGGCTTCGGCCGGGCGAAATGCGTGCCGGTGACGACGACGGCGCGGGCCTTGGCGATGAAGGCGGGGTCGATGTCGCCCTCCTCCAGCGCCATGTCGGCGCAGTTCTCGCGGTAGAACAGCAGCGGGAAGGATGTGTCGCTCTCGACCGAGAGGATGGCGAGCGCGGTCAGTCGCTCGGGGTCGGTCTTGAGCCCGTCCAGATTGACGCCTTCGCGGCCGAGCTGCTCGCGCAGGAAGCGGCCGAACTGCTCGTTGCCGACGCGGGTTAGCAAGGCCGAACGCAGGCCGAGCCGCGCGGTGCCGATGGCGATGTTCGCCGGGCAGCCCCCGACGGACTTGGCGAAGCTGGTGACATCCTCCAGCCGCGAGCCGATCTGCTGGCCGTAGAGGTCGACCGAAGCGCGGCCGATGGTGATGACGTCGAGCGCCTGCGCCGATCCGCCGAGCGGTCCCGTCATATCATCCTCCCGGCTGCGATGCTCGTTGAGGCCGAACGGCCCTTGCTGCCGGCATGAAATAATAATTCCATTATTTCGTCAATGCGGAATAGATGTTCCTCAGACGTCAAGCTTGCCCGCGCCGGCGACCCTTGCGGCCGATGCGGCGGGCCTCGCCGATGCCGACGGAGAGCGCCATCGCCAGTGCCATGGTCGAGGAGAGCGTGCGGAAGCCGCCGAAATCGGCCTCGGCGACCTCGAACCAGAGGCTGGCGAAGCTCGCAAGCGGGGAAAACGCGCTATCGGTGATGGCGACCAGCGGGACTCCGCGTTCGGCGAGGCCGCGAGCGTCCTCGACGGTGGCCTGCGCATAGGGCGAGAAGCTGACGACGAGCACGGCATCCTTCGGCGAGGCGAAGGCGATCATCTCGGGGTCGAGCCCGGCCGCCGATTCGACCAGCTGATAGCGGACGCCGAGCTTGCCGAGCGCATAGGCGAGATAGCTCGCGATGGGGTATGAGCGGCGGCGGGCGAGGATATAGATGGTCTCGGCCCCCGCCAGCATCGTGATCGCGCGGTCGAGCGTCGCGTCGTCGAGGCTGCGGCTCATCACGTCGAGCGACTTGCGCGAGGCGGTGAGAAAGCCGTCGAGAATGTGGTGGTTACCGGCAGCGCCTTCGCCGGTCCGCAGCGTGCTGAGGCGCTCCTCATAGCTCGAATTGCGCTCGCGCAGCCGCTCGCGGAAGACGCCCTGCAGGCTGGTGAAGCCATCGAAGCCGAGATGCTGGGCGAAGCGGATCAGCGTCGAGGGCTGGACGCCGGCCGAGACGGCGATGCTGGCGGCGGTGCCGAAGGCGATCTCGTCGGGATTGTCGAGCGAATAGGCTGCGATCTGGGCGATGCGCTTGGGCAGGCTCTCGCGCTGGGCGAGAATCAGCGTGCGCAGGCCGTCGAAATCGCGCGGCAGTTCCGCAACGGCGGTTTCGCTCATTCTTGGGTTTCCGTTGCCGTCCCTGTTGCGACAGTTCTGGCAGCGAAGCGGAAATGGAGCAAGCGTTCCAATGGGGGAATGAACAATCGACGGGGGAGAGGCTGTCATGCTCGGGCTTGACCCGAGCATCTCCTGCCGAAAGAGGCTCCGGCCGCTTCTTCGGCATGAGATTCTCGGGTTTCCGCTTCGCTTCGCCTGAGAATGACGCCGCGAGTCAGCCCGGCAGGCCGGCGGTGCAGCTCTGGCCGCCATCGACCGGCAGGCAGACACCGGTGATGAACTTCGCCTCATCGGAGGCGAGGAAGACGGCGGCGTTGGCGATGTCCCAGGCCGTGCCCATCTTGCCCATCGGCACCTGCGCGTCGCGGGCGGCGACCATCTCCTCGACCGAGGCGTATTGCGAGGAGATCTGCTTGTAGATCAGCGGGGTGTCGATCAGGCCGGGCATGATGCAGTTGGCGCGGATGTTCTGCCGGGCATACTGCATCGCCAGCGCGACGGTCGCCTGGTTCACCGCCGCCTTGGTGGCGTAGTAGGCGAAGTAGGGATAGCCGGTCCAGCGGATGGCGGCGAGCGAGGAGATGTTGACGATGGCGCCGCCGCCGCCCTTCAGCATCTGCGGGATCACGGCCTTGGCGCAGCGATAGACCGAGCCGAGATTGAGCTGCAGCGAGGCGTTGAACTGCTCCTCGGACAGTTCGACCGGCCCACCCATATGGGTGACGCCGACATTGTTGTGCAGGATGTCGATGCGGCCGAAATGGCGCGCCGCGTCGGCGACGCAGGCTTCGACCGAGGCGAGCTTCGTGACGTCGGCTGCGAGCGCCAGCGCCTTGCCGCCTTCACCGGCGATGATGCTTGCCGTCTCTTCGGCGGCTTCGCGGTTCAGGTCGACGCAGGCGACGCCGGCGCCCTCGCGGGCGTAGGTGACAGCGGCGGCCTTGCCATTGCCCCAACCGGGGCCGGAGGAGCCGGCGCCGAAGACGATGGCGATCTTGCCCTTCAGCCGGTCAGCCATGGTGGTCAGTCTTTCTGTGGCGTAGCGCGGACGCGTCGAGGAAGCGCGTCATGCTCGGGCTTGACCCGAGCATGACGGAAACCAGAGCTAGCTGGTCATGAGATTCTCGGGTCGAAGCTTCGCTTCGCCCGAGTAATGACGGTTACGGAGCGATCAGCTCAGCGAGCTGCCGACCGCCTTCTCCAGGATCGTCCAGGCCTCGTCGCCGTACTTCTTCTTCCACTCGGCATAGAAGCCGGCCTTGCGCAGCGCTTCGCGGAAGGCGTCGGCCTTGGTCTCGTTGGCAACCATGCCCTTCGAGACCAGCTCGCCCTGCAGGCCGGCGTTGAGCTTGAAGACGTCGTCTCGCTCCAGAAGGGCGGCGGCGTTGATGTTCTTGGCGACGATGGCGCGCAGGTCCTCCGGCAGCTTCTCCCAGGCGCGGCGATTGGCCAGGAACCAGAAGCCATCCCACATGTGGTTGGTCAGCGAGAGATACTTCTGCACTTCGAAGAGCTTGGCCGTCGAGATGATGGCGAGGGGGTTCTCCTGGCCGTCGACGATCTTGGTCTGCAGGGCCGTGTAGACCTCGGCGAAGTTGATGCTGGCCGGGGCCGACTGGAAGGCGGTGAACATCGAGGTCCAGAGCGGGGAGACCGGCACGCGGATCTTGAAGCCCTTGAGGTCCTCGGGCGTGTTGACCGGGCCCCTGGAGGAGGTGATCTGGCGGAAGCCGTTGTCCCAGATCTTGTCCATGACGACGAGGTTGGCCTTGTTGATCTGGCCGCGGACGTAAGCGCCGAGCTCGCCGTCCATCGCTTTCCAGACCGCATCGTAGTTCGGGAAGGCGAAGCCGATGCCCGACAGCGAGGCGTTGGCGACCAGCGTCGACAGGATCAGCGGCGAGAGCGTGAAGAACTCGACGCCGCCCGAGCGGACCTGGCTCAGCATGTCGGTGTCGGAGCCGAGCTGGTTGTTCGGGAAGATCTGGATATCGACGCGCCCGTTCGTCTCCTGCTTGATCTTCGCCACCGCCTCGTTGGCGCGCGTGTTCATCGGGTGCGCGACGGGCAGGTTGTTGGCGTATTTGTAGGTGAACTCGGCGGCCTGCGCATTGGCGCGGCCGATATGGAAGGTGCCGATGGCGGAGGCGGCGGCTGTCGCCTGGAGCAGGCTGCGGCGTGAGATGGTCATGGGCGTTTTCTCCTTGGATTGCTTTTACTTGTTGCTGCGGCTGATTTCAGGGGCGGGTCATCCCGGCCGCAGCGTAGCGGAGCGCCGGGATCCATCGTAGGGCTCTGTGCTCTACGATGGATCCCGGATCTGCGCGGCTAGCGCCGCTTGTCCGGGATGACGTCGAGCCTGTTCGTTTCAACATGAGCTTCACAGCACCCAGGTCGATAGGCCGGGGACGAGGGCGATGACGACGAGGCCGATCAGCAGCGCGATGAGATAGGGCCAGATCGCGCCCATCGCTTCGTCCGGCGAGACGTTGCCGATCTTGCAGGCGATATAGAAGCCGATGCCGATCGGCGGCGTCATCAGGCCGATGTTCATCGCCGTGACGACGACCATCGAATAATGGATGTCGTTGATGCCGAGGTTCTTGGCGATCGGGAACATCAGCGGCGCCATCAGCACGATCGCCGGCAGGCCTTCCAGCACGCAGCCGAGGATCATGAAGACGACGATCGTGACCGCCATGAAGGTGAGCCAGCCGCCGGGCAGGCCCGCCATGAAGGTGGCGAGGTCGCGGGCGAAGCCGGTCTGGGTCAGGGCCCAGGCCATGGCGAGCGCGGTGCCGAGGATCATCAGGATCGCGCCCGAGAGCGCGGCGGTCTCGACCAGCATGGCGTAGAACTTGGCCCGGCCGATGCCGCCATAGAGCACCATGCCGATGATCAGCGCGTAGAGCACGGCGATGGTCGAGACTTCCGTGGCGGTGGCGACGCCGCCGCCGACCGCGGCCCGGATGATGAAGGGCAGGACGAGCGCGGGCGCGGCGATCAGAGCCGCCTTGCCGATGATCGAGAAGGGCGCGCGACGCACGCCCTTCATATCCTCGGCCATCGCCTTCCAGCGGGCGAGGCCGGCGAGCGCCAGCAGCAGCACGCCGGCGATGACGAAGCCGGCATTGAACAGCCCGGCGATCGAGACGCCGGCGACGGAGCCGAGCACGATCAGCACGATCGAGGGCGGCACGGTGTCGGCCATCGCCGCGCCGGTGGAGAGCAGCGCGATCAGGTCCTTGGGCTTGTAGCCGCGCCGCTTCATCTCGGGGAAGAGAGCGGGCGCGACCGTCGCCATGTCCGAGACCTTGGAGCCCGAGATGCCGGAAACCAGGAAGAGCGAGCCGAGCAGGACATAGGACATGCCGGCGCGGACATGGCCGAGCATCGAGGCGAGGAAGTCGACGATCGCCTTGCCCATGCCGGTGGCGTCGAGGATGCAGCCGAGCAGCACGAAGATCGGCACCGAGAGCAGGATGATGCTCGACATGCCCTCATCCATGCGCCCGACCATCACGACGGTCGGCACGCTGGTCGAGAACATCAGGAAACAGAGCGTGCCCAGCCCGAAGCAGAAGGCGATGGGAACGCCGGCAACAAGGCAGAGCGCGACGACGCCGATCAGGAAGATCAGGATGTTGAGGTAGCCAAGTCCCTTGAAGACCGGCGTGCCCAGCCAGAACAGCAGGCCCAGGCCCACGATCGTGGCGGCGGCCAGGGCCAGATCCTGCGGGCGGGAGGTCTTGATCGCATAGCGCAGTGCGAGCAGCAGCATCAGCACGATGCCGATGGCGATGGCGGAGACGCGCCAGCTATTGGGAATGTTGAGCGCGGCCGAGGTGACGTAGCTTTCCTCGATCGTGTAGTCGATCGCGGGATAGACCATGGCCGCCAGGAAGGCCGCGATGGCGAGCAGCGCGAAGGTCTCGACGAACTGGCGCAGCCGCTCCGGCATCATGTTGACGAAGAGCGACAGGCGCAGATGCTCGTTGCGGTCGATGGCGATGGCCGAGCCGAGCATGGCCAGCCATATGAACGAGATCGAGGCGACCTCGTCGACCCAGACGAAGGGCAGCGAGAAGACATAGCGCGAGGTGACGCCGAGCAGCAGCACGCAGATGATGAAGGCGACGAGCGCGCCGGCGACGAACTCGACCGGGCGCATGATCGGGGAGCCGGGGCGCGCATCCGCGTTCTCGCTCAGGTTCTCGGGCAGCGCCAGCGTATCGACGACATCGACCATGCCGCGACCTCAGCTACGGCTTGGGCGGCACGGGCTTGTCCCCGCCACGCAGTGTGCCTCTAGGGCCATCGCTCATCCTCCCTTCGCGCCGATCTTGTGAACTGTCGGCGTCGATTGTGGTCCACACTGTGAGCAGTGGACGCGTGGCAGATTTACACGATGAAGGCGGCGTTGCAATCGGCAATGCACCAATCTAGGCTCTGAGGATAAGAACAAGGTCCATATCATGGACTATCTGGAGGAGCGCTTGCCGCAGAGTTCCGCGCCGGAAGCCGGTCTGTCCGGCTCGCAGAGCGTCGACCGCGCTCTGGGGCTGCTCTCGCTGATCGGGCGCGAGCCGGCCGAAGGCTTGCCGCTCGGCGAGATTGTCTCCGGCAGCGGGCTCAACAAGCCGACGACGCGGCGGCTGCTGCTGGCGCTGATGCGGGCCGGGCTCGTCGAGCAGGAGCCGCAGACGCGCCGCTATTGCCTGGGCGAGGAGGCCTTCGTGCTCGGCGTGCTGGCGGGGCGCCGCCATGGCGTGCTCGATATGGCGATGGACAGCCTTCGCCGTCTTTCGACGGACACGAAGGATACGAGCTTCCTGACCGTGCGGCGCGAGAATTATGCGATCTGCCTGCATCGGGAGGAGGGCACCTATCCGGTGCGGACCCATGCGCTGCAGGGTGGCGACCAGCATCCGCTGGGCGTCGGGGCGGGTTCACTCGCGATCCTCGCCGCGCTGCCGGACGACGATGTGGACCGCATCATCGCCGCCAACGCGGCCGTGCTGCTGGCGCGCTATCCGGGCTTCGCGCCCGAAGCGATGCGCGCCGATATCGTCGAGACGCGCGAGCGCGGCTTCTCGCTCAATCCCGGCCGGCTCGTCGCCAGCTCATGGGGAGTAGGCCGCGCCTTCCGCTATCCGGACGGGCGCGTCGCCGGGGCTTTGTCGATCGCCGCGATCGACAGCCGCATGGCGCCGGCGCGGCAGGCCGAGCTTTCGGGGCTGCTGGTACGCGAGGGCGTGCGGATGGAAGCGCTGCTGGCGCAGATGTTCGTTTCCAAACAGGGCGCCAGGCCCATGACGGCGGCCGCGCCGCGATCGATCGAGACAGGGAGAGCCGCACGATGAGCTCCGTAACCGCAGCCCCCGCCGGAGGCGTCGTGCCGATGACGCGGCGCGTGATGAACCTCGCCCATATCGCGACGCAGAACGCGCGGCGCCTGGCCGAGCACCCCGCCTTCATCTGGGGCGAGAAGACGCTCGACTGGGCCGAGATCGATGCGCAGGTCTCGGCGCTGGCGGCGGGCCTGAAGGCGCGCGGCATCGGCAAGGGCGACCGTCTGCTCGTCCATTCCAAGAACTGCGACGCGATGTTCGTCTCGATGTTCGCGACCTTCCGGCTTGGCGCGGTCTGGGTACCCACGAATTTCCGCCTGCTGCCGGACGAGGTGGCCTATCTCGCCACTGCCTCCGGCGCCAAGGGCTTCCTCTGCCATGGCGATTTCCCGGAACATGCCGCGGCGGTCGCGGCTGCGAACCCGGCGCCCGAATTTCTCTGGCGGATCGGGGAAGGCGCGTTCGGCGAGGACGAGGTCGGGGCGGTGATCGCGCGCCATCGCGGCGAAAAGGTCGAGAACGCCGCGGTCGAGCACGACGATCCCTGCTGGTTCTTCTTCACCTCGGGCACGACCGGGCGATCCAAGGCAGCCGTGTTGACCCATGGCCAGATGGGCTTCGTGATCACCAACCATCTCTGCGACCTGGTGCCGGGCTCGACCGAGGCCGACGCCTCGCTGGTGGTGGCGCCGCTCTCGCATGGCGCAGGCGTGCACCAATTGGTGATCTCGGCGCGCGGCGCGGCCTCGATCCTGCTGCCGACCGAGCGTTTCGATATCGACGAGGCCTATCGGCTGATCGCCAAGCACCGCATCACCAATATCTTCACGGTGCCGACGATCCTGAAGATGCTGGTCGAGCATCCCGCCGCCGACCAGCACGACCATTCCAGCCTGCGCCACATCATCTATGCGGGGGCGCCGATGTATCGCGAGGACCAGAAGGCGGCGCTCGCCAAGCTCGGCAAGGTGATCGTGCAGTATTTCGGGCTGGGCGAGGTGACCGGCAACATCACCGTGCTGCCGCCGGCGCTGCATGAGCCAGAGGACGGGCCGCATGCGCGCATCGGCACCTGCGGCTTCGAGCGCACGGGCATGCAGGTGCAGATCCAGGACGAGGAGGGCCGGGAGGTCGGCGCGAACGTGCAGGGCGAGATCTGCGTGATCGGCCCGGCCGTCTTCGCCGGCTACTACGACAACCCCGAGGCCAATGCGAAATCCTTCCGCGACGGCTGGTTCCGCACCGGCGATCTCGGCCATATGGACGAGCAGGGCTTCGTCTACATCACCGGCCGCGCCTCGGACATGTACATCTCCGGCGGCTCGAACATTTATCCGCGCGAGATCGAGGAGAAGATCCTGACCCATCCGGCTATCGCCGAGGTCGCGGTGCTCGGCGTGCCCGACCCGGTCTGGGGCGAGATCGGCATCGCGGTCTGCGTCAACAGGCCAGGACAGCGCGCGACGGAGGCCGAGATCGCCGATTTCCTTAGCCCCAAGATCGCGCGCTACAAGATGCCGAAGCGTTTCCTGTTCTGGGAGGCCCTGCCGAAATCCGGCTATGGCAAGGTGCCGAAACGCCTCGTCAAGGACGAGCTGGAAAAGCGTGGCGAGCTCGATTTCCTGAAGGGGAGGGCAAAGTGAGGCGGATCGAGCAGCCCGGCATCGGCACGCCCGAGCGCATCCAGTGGGCGGAGTGCCATGGGCTTTCCTTCCCGATGACGCTGCAGGCGGGCTTGCCGCTGCTGGAGGCCGTCAGGCGCAGCTTCGCGGCGGCGGGCTTCGTCTCCGGCGTGGCCAAGCTTGACGGGCTCAAGCTCTCGCCCTTCGCCTATGTGATGCCGGCGCTGTCGAAGACGCCGGAACATGCCGCTTTCTACAGCGAGACCTTCCGGCCAGCGGGGGTGACGCAGGTCGAGCTCGGCGCGATGACCTTCGGCCAGCGCGACGGCGCGCCGTTCTTCCACGCCCATGCACTCTGGGCCGAGGGGCCGGCCAAGCGCAGCGGCGGCCATATCCTGCCCGACGAGACGGTGGTCGCCGAGACGATCACGCTGCCGGCGGTCGGGCTCGACGGGACGGCTTTCGTCGCCGAGCCGGACGGGGAGACGAATTTCAAACTGTTCGGGCCGAAACCGGCGGCGCTGCTCGACGCGACGCGCAACGGGCGTTTCTTTGCGCTGCGGGTGAAGCCAAACGTCGATTTCTGCGGAGCGCTGGAGGGGTTCTGCGCCGAGCATGGCATCCGGGAGGCCGTAATCCATGGCGGTGTCGGCTCGACGATCGGCGCGCGCTTCGCGGATGGCGGGGTGGTCGAGAATTTCGCCACGGAGGTCGCGATCACTCATGGACGGATCGCGGCGGGCGAGGGCGGGTTCGAGGCTGCGATCGATGTCGCGCTGGTCGACTACAAGGGCACGCTGGCGAGCGGGCGGCTGAAGCGCGGCGACAATCCGGTGCTGATGACCTTCGAGCTGGTGCTGGAGGCGCTATAGCAGCGTCGTCATTCTCGGGCGGAGCGTAGCGCAGACCCGAGAATCTCCTGCCGAACAAGGAGCGTCGGGGCCTCCGTCCGCCAGAGATGCTCGGGTCAAGTCCGAGCATGACGAGAGGTTTCAGCCGCCCCGCTGCTTCTCGATCTCCCGATTCCGCAAATCCTTGCGCATGATCTTGCCTGTGGCGGTAAGCGGCAGCTCCGTCACGAACTCGACCTCGCGCGGATACTGGTAGGCCGCCAGCCGGTCGCGCACGAAGGCCTGGATCTCGGCTGCCAGCGCCGCGGAGGGATCGATGCCCGGCTTCGGCAACACGAAGGCCTTGACGATCTCGGTGCGGACGGGATCGGGCACGCCGACGACCGCCACCATCAGCACGGCGGGGTGGCGGATGATGCAATCCTCGATATCGCCCGGGCCGATGCGGTAGGAGCCCGAGGAGATGATGTCGTCGTCGCGGCCCTGGAACCAGAAATAGCCCTCATCGTCGCGCGACCCGGTATCGCCGGTGACCAGCCAGTCGCCGATGAATTTCGCCGCGGTGGCGTCGGGCTGGTTCCAGTATTCCAGCATCATTACCGGGTCCGGCCTGTTGACCGCGATCAGCCCCGGCTCGCCGGGCGGCAACTCACGCCCCTCGGGCGAGATCACCGCCACGCGGTGGCCGGGCACGGCGTGGCCCATCGAGCCCGGCTTTACCGGAAACAGGCTGGCGCAATTGGCGACGAGGAGGTTCGCCTCGGTCTGGCCGTAGAATTCGTTGACCGGGAAACCGAAGGTCTCGCGGCTCCAGTCGAGCATGTCGGCGCCGAGCGTCTCGCCGCCGGTGCCGATCGAGCGCATGGAATAGCCGAAGCGCTGGGGATTGCCGACCTGCCGCATCAGTTTGAGGGCTGTCGGCGGCAGGAAGGCGTTGCGGACCTTGTGGCGCGCCATCAGCGCGAAGGCAGCCTCGGGATCGAATTTGCGGGCGCGGGAGGCGAGCACCGGCACGCCGCAATAGAGGCTCGGCAGCAGCACATCGAGCAGTCCGCCGATCCAGGCCCAGTCGGCGGGTGTCCAGAACAGGTCGCCGGCCTGCGGGAAGAACTCCTGCGGCATCTGCACGCCCGGCAGATGGCCGAGCAGGACGCGATGGGCATGGAGCGCGCCCTTCGGCTTACCGGTGGTCCCGGAGGTATAGATGATCACGGCCGGGTCGTCGGCGCGGGTGTCGGCGGCGGTGAAGCTGTCGGAAGCCTTCGCCATCTCCGCCTCGAAATCGAGATGGCCGGCGCCGCCGACGACGAAGATCTTGCGCAGGTTCGGCAGCGCATCGCGGATTGCCTCGACCTTGCCGATGTTCTCGGCATCGGTGACGAGGACGCTGGCGCCGCTATGGCCGAGCCGGTGCTCCAGCGCCTCCGGGCCGAACTGGATGAAGAGCGGCAGGGCGATGGCGCCGCGCTTGTAGGTGCCGAGATGGGCGATCGCGGTCTGCGGCGATTGCGGCAGCAGAATGCCGACGCGTTCGCCCGGGCCGATGCCGTGAGCGCTGAGCAGATTGGCGAAGCGGTTCGATGCACGGGCGAGGTCGTCGAACGAGAGCGTCGCGACCTTGCCGTCAGCCTCCTCGAAGATCAGGGCCGGACGGCCGGTGCCGTCGGCATGGGCGTCCGAGCAGGCGGTGCCGATGTTGAAGCGCTCCGGGATGCGCCAGGCGAAGCGGCGCAGCGAATCTTCATAAGTCGTGCCGCGCTCCAACACAGGTCCGCTCCGGTCGCTCTCATGCATTCCTGCCGATCCTGCCCAGCCTGCGGGCAGGCTGACAAGCCCGGCGGACGCGGCTTACGGTCTGCGGAAAGCCGCATAAGCCGATCGAGGAAATGCCTGTGACCAAGCCGATCTGGATCGAAGCCGCGATCAACGGGCCCTGGGGCAAAGAGCGCCAGCCTGGTATTCCAATCAGCATTCCCGATATCGTCGCCGACGGCATCGCGGCGGTCGAGGCCGGTGCTGCGATCGTGCATCTGCACGTCTACGATGTCGCGACGGGCCGCCAGCGCGACGACTGGGAGCTCTATGCGCAGGCGATCGAGGGCATTCGCGCCAAGGTCGACGCGATCGTCTATCCGACGATCCCGATCCTCGGTTCCGGCTATGCCGGCGACATGATCGGCTCGGGCCGGTACACCCATCTCGAGGAACTCGCGAAGCGCGGCCTCGTCGAATGGGGCGTGCTCGATCCCGGCTCCTGCAACTGGACGACCTTCGCCGGCATCCCGCAGGGAGAGCCGGGCTTCATCTATCAGAACCCCGGCGAGCATATCCGCGAGGGCATGGAGGTGGCCGAGCGTCACAAGGTCCATCCGAGCTACGCGATCTACGAGCCCGGCTTCACGCGGCTGGGGGCCGCACTGGCCAGGGCCTATCCAGGCATGCCCACGCCGATCTACCGGCTGATGTTCTCCGACGCCTTCGCCTGGGGCTTTCCGCCGCGCGAATGGGCGCTGGAGGCGCATCTCAAGCTGCTGGCCGAGGATGCTCCCGAAGCTCCGGTGATGATCGCCGGGCTCGGCGTCGATCTATCCGAGCTGATCGCGCCCGCCGTCTCACGCGGGGTCCATGTTCGCGGCGGGTTGGAGGATGCGCCCTTCGGCTGCACCAAGACCAATGCGGCCTTGATCGCCGAGACGGTTCGCAAGGTCGAGGCTGCTGGAGGGCGGGCCGCCAGCGTGGCCGAGGTGCGGGCGAATCTCGCGGGACGCCGGCCGGCGGTGGACGCAACGTCAAGCTGACGATATCTTGCCGGCTTGCCCGACAGGGCGAGAGGCATCAGGCGCGCAATGAGCCCCATCGCCATCGGCTGCATCGCCTTTCTCTGCGTGTTCGGCGCGGCGCTCGCGGGAATGGTGCTGCGCTCGCGCCTGCCCGACCACCATCTGGCTCCCGAATCCAGGGATGCGATCAAGCTGGCGACGGCGATCATCGGGACGCTTTCGGCACTAGCGCTCGGGCTCCTCATCGCTTCGGCGAAGCGATCCTTCGACGATGCCGGCCTGGAGAGGCGGACGTCGGCGGCGCGCGTGCTCCTGCTTGATCGCGTCATGGCGCATTACGGGCCGGAAACGCAGCCGATGCGCCTGGCGCTTCGCAAGGCCCTCGAAGCGAGGCTGAGCGCCGAACGGGATGACGGTGTCCACGATATCCCGCTCGCCGAGGGCTTCGACGTCGAAGCCATTCAGGATGGGCTGCGGGGCCTGACGCCGACGACCGAAGCGCAGCGCCTGCTTCAGTCGCGTGCGCTTCAGGTCAGCGGCGACATCGCCGAAGCGAGATGGGTGCGCACCGAAACGGAGGTGGGCGGGTTTCCCACCCCGTTTCTCGCGGTGCTGATCCTGTGGTTCACCTTGCTCTTCGCCTCCTTCGGTATCCTCGCGCCGAGCAACGGGACGGTCGTGTTCACGCTGCTCGTCTGCGCCCTGTCCGTCAGCGTCGCCCTGGTCCTCATCATCGACATGGATCATCCCTATCTCGGCTTCATCCGTGTCTCCGACGCCCCTTTCAGAACGGCGCTCGAACGGCTGGGGCGGCCGTGACGCGGCCCCATGCGCCGGGGCGCACTCGGCCCGCGGCATGACCGGCGAGGCGACGGGCCGCACTGGCATCCCCCGCGCGACGGCTTACATCAGGTGAAGCCCGATCCCGCGAAAGCGAGCCGATGTCCGACCGCGATACCGAAGCCAACCGCTTTTCTGCCCGTGCCGCGCGCTATGCCCGCGTCGGGGCCAATGTCGGCGGGGTGGCGGCGCGGATCGCCGGCGCCCGGCTCTTCGGCGTCGAGGGACGCGACGCCTCCAATGCCGAGGCCTTGGCGAAGGCGCTCGGCGGGCTGAAGGGGCCGATCATGAAGGTGGCCCAGCTCGTCGCCACCATTCCCGATGTCGTGCCGCCCGAATATGCCGCCGAATTGCAGAAGCTGCAGTCGCAGGCGCCGCCGATGGGCGCGGCCTTCGTCAAGCGCCGGATGATGGCGGAGCTCGGCGCGGGCTGGCGCGAGCGTTTCGGCGAGTTCGATCTCAAGCCGGCGGCGGCGGCCTCGCTCGGGCAGGTGCATCGCGCCACGACGAGGGAAGGCGCCCCACTCGCCTGCAAGCTGCAATATCCTGACATGGAATCGGCCGTGGAGGCCGATATCGCCCAGCTCGAGATACTGTTCGCATTGCATCGGCGCATGGGCGCGGTGATCGATACGACCGAGATCGCCAAGGAGATCGGCGCCCGCGTCCGCGAGGAGCTCGACTACCGCCGCGAGGCCAAGCACATCGCGCTCTACCAGACCATCCTCGCCGACACGGCGCAGGTGCGCGTGCCGGCTGTCGAGGCGGGGCTCTCGACCGGGCGGTTGCTCACCATGCACTGGCTCGACGGCAGCCCGATCCTCTCGCACAAGCAGGACGGGCAGGAGGCGCGCGACCGGATCTCGACCGCGATGTTCAAGGCCTGGTGGCGGCCCTTCAGCCATCACGGCGTCATCCATGGCGACCCGCATCTCGGCAACTACACGGTGTTTTCGGAGGCCGGCGAGCCTGATGGCATCAACCTGCTCGACTATGGCTGCATCCGCATCTTCCCGCCCTCCTTCGTCGGCGGGGTGGTCGATCTCTACCGCGGCCTGCGCGACGGCGAGGATGCCCGGGTCGTCCATGCCTACGAGACCTGGGGCTTCAAGGGGCTGACCAAGGATCTCGTCGACACGCTGAACATCTGGGCACGCTTCATCTACGGGCCGTTGCTGGAGGACCGGACACGGCGCATCGCCGAAGGCGTCGGCCCGGCCGAATACGGCCGCAAGCAGGCCTTCCAGGTGCATCAGGCCTTGAAGCAGCGCGGGCCGGTGACCGTGCCGCGCGAGTTCGTCTTCATGGACCGCGCCGCGATCGGGCTCGGCGGCGTCTTCCTTCATCTCGACGCCGAATTGAATTTCCACCGGCTGTTCGAGACGGAGATCGACGGCTTCTCATTGGAGCGGGTGGCCGAGCGGCAAAGCACGGCGCTGGCAGGCGCCGGCCTGAAGGCGCAGGCCTGAGCGGCTCAATCGCCCCCGCCGCAATCCCCTCCGCCGTCGCCGCCGAAACCGCCGCTTCCGCCATCGCCTCCGGTTGGACGGGCGTCGCTGCGCCAGGCGGCGATTTCCTCGTCGTCGCGCTTGGTCTGCTCGCGCGCTTCGGCAAACCAGCGCCTGGCTTTCTCCTGCAGGGCGGGATCGAGCGCGAAGGGATCATCGCCATCGGTATTCTTGCGCGGATCGTCCATGAAAACCGCCTCCACTCGATTGCAAGGATTTAACCGAATCTGGGAGGATCGTCCCGGCCTTTGCCGAAATGCCGTTAATGGCGGCCACGGGCGCGCGATGACATACCGTCAGGTTCCGTACGATTAAATCGATTGAAATGGCGAATGGCCGCCGGTATTGGATAGGTGCCGGGTTGGCGAGCGATGCATTTCGCCGGCACGCGGCGCTGCCGCGTTGCCCGTGCGTCGCGGGTGCGCTACAGGCGTAAAGAGACTGTGTCTTTTTCAGGATCGAGACCATGGCCGACCACGCCCAACATGCCGACATCCCCGCGATGGACTATAACGAGCATGAGCGGACCTATACGGGCTTCGTGCACTTCGCCGAGGTCGGCACCGTCGCCTGCCTCGCGATCGTCGCGGCGCTTGCGGTCGGCGGCACCAAGCATGCCTGGGGCACGGCGCTGATCGGCACGCTGCTCGCCGTGGTCGGCACGGGCGTCGGCATCGCCGCTCCCTCGATTTCCTGGCGTGCACCGCTCGTCGCGCTGGTGCTGATGCTGCTCGCGCTCCTGCTGCTCTGACCGTCTTCCCATAACGCCGGAAAGGCCTGCCCCACCATGCGCATTGCTGTCCCAGCCGAAACGCAAGGGGCGGAAACCCGCGTCGCCGCGACGCCGGAGACCGTCCGCAAGTTCAAGGGCCTCGGCGCCGAGGTCGTGATCCAGACGGGGGCCGGCATTGCTTCCGGCATCGTCGACGCGGAATACGAGGCGGCCGGCGCGACGATCGCGAAGACCGCGGCCAAGGCGCTCGCCGGCGCCGACATCGTGCTGAAGGTGTGCCGTCCGGGCGAGGGCGAGATCGCCGGCCTGCCTGCGGGCGCGCTCGTCATCGCCGTGATGGACCCCTATGGCAGCGAGGCGCAGGTCGAGGCGCTGGCCAAGGCCAATGTCGCCGCCTTCGCCATGGAATTCATGCCGCGCATCACCCGCGCGCAGGTGATGGACGTGCTGTCCTCGCAGGCCAATCTCGCCGGCTACCGCGCCGTGATCGACGGCGCCGCCGAATACGGCCGGGCGCTGCCGATGATGATGACGGCGGCGGGCACGGTGCCGGCCGCGCGCATCTTCATCATGGGCGTCGGCGTCGCCGGCCTGCAGGCGATCGCAACCGCGCGCCGCCTCGGCGCCATCGTGACGGCGACCGACGTGCGCCCCGCCACCAAGGAGCAGGTCGAATCGCTCGGCGCCAAGTTCCTCGCCGTCGAGGACGAGGAGTTCAAGCAGGCGCAGACGGCCGGCGGCTACGCCAAGGAAATGTCCAAGGAATACCAGGCGAAGCAGGCGGAATTGACCGCCAGCCACATCGCCAAGCAGGACATCGTCATCACCACCGCGCTGATCCCCGGCCGGCCCGCGCCGAAGCTGATTTCGACCGCGATGGTCGAGAGCATGAAGCCGGGCTCCGTGATCGTCGACCTCGCGGTCGAGCGCGGGGGCAATTGCGAGCTGGCGAAGCCCGGCGAGGTCGTCACGACCCCGAACGGCGTCAAGATCGTCGGCCATCTCAACGTGCCCGGCCGCCTGCCGGCGACCTCGTCCTCGCTCTACGCCAAGAACCTCTATGCCTTCGTCGAGACGCTGATCGACAAGGCCGAGAAGAAGCTCGCGGTGAACTGGGACGACGAGCTGGTGAAGGCCACCGCCCTGACGAAGGACGGCGCCGTCATCCATCCGAATTTCGCGCCGAAGGCCTGAGCGAAGGAATTCCGAACATGGCAAATCCGACCACCGAACAGGCTCTCGAACAGGCCCGCAACGCGGCCACGCTCGCCAGGCAGGCGGCCGAGCTCGCCGAGCGCTATGCCGACCAGGCCGCCGCCGCCGCCAGCATCGCCACCGGCGGCGTCGACCCGACGGTCTATCGCCTCGCGATCTTCGTGCTCGCCGTCTTCGTCGGCTACTACGTCGTCTGGTCGGTGACGCCGGCCCTTCACACGCCGCTGATGTCGGTCACCAATGCGATCTCCTCGGTCATCGTCGTCGGCGCGCTGCTCGCCGTCGGCGTCGAGACCCTGCCGGCGCTCGGCGACGGGCCGATCTGGGCCAAGGTCTTCGGCTTCCTGGCGCTGATCCTCGCCTCGGTGAACATCTTCGGCGGCTTCCTCGTCACCGAGCGCATGCTCGCGATGTACAAGAAGAAGGGCTGACGCATGGCCGCGAACCTCTCAGCCCTGCTCTACGTCGTTTCGGGCGTCCTGTTCATCATGGCCCTGCGGGGCCTGTCGCATCCGACGACCTCGCGGCAGGGCAACCGCTACGGCATGATCGGCATGGCGATCGCCATCGTCACGACCGTGCTGTTCTTCCCGCCCTCCGGCTTCTCCGGCTGGCTGCTGGTCATCCTCGGCATCGCCATCGGCGGCGGCATCGGCGCCTATATGGCCAAGCGCGTGCAGATGACGCAGATGCCGCAGCTCGTCGCCTTCTTCCACTCGCTCGTCGGCCTTGCCGCCGTGCTGGTGGCGGCGGCGGCGCTCTATGCGCCGGAGGCTTTCGGCATCGGCCATACCGGCTCGATCAAGGGCGCGAGCCTGTTCGAGATGGCGCTCGGCGTCGCCATCGGCGCGATCACCTTCACCGGCTCGATCATCGCCTTCCTCAAGCTCGACGGGCGCATGAGCGGCAAGCCGATCATGCTGCCGCAGCGCCACGGCATCAATATCGGGCTCGGCATCGCGCTCATCGTGCTGCTGGCGATCTTCATCAAGTCGGAGAGCCATGCGGTCTTCTGGCTGATCGTCGCGGTCTCGCTGGCGCTCGGCATCCTGCTGATCATCCCGATCGGCGGCGCAGACATGCCCGTCGTCGTCTCGATGCTCAACTCCTATTCGGGTTGGGCCGCCGCCGGCATCGGCTTCACGCTCGGGAACATGGCGCTGATCATCACCGGCGCGCTGGTCGGCTCGTCGGGCGCGATCCTGTCCTACATCATGTGCAAGGCGATGAACCGGAGCTTCATCTCCGTCATCCTCGGCGGCTTCGGCGGCGACGATGCCGCGGCGGGCGCTGGCGGTGCGGTCGAGGCTCGGCCCGTCAAGCAGGGCTCGGCGGATGATGCCGCCTACATCATGAAGAACGCCGGCAAGGTCATCATCGTGCCGGGCTACGGCATGGCGGTGGCCCAGGCGCAGCATACGCTGCGCGAGATGGCCGACCTGCTCAAGAAGGAAGGCGTCGAGGTCAAATACGCCATCCATCCGGTGGCGGGCCGCATGCCCGGCCACATGAACGTGCTGCTGGCCGAGGCCAACGTGCCCTATGACGAGGTCTTCGAGCTCGAGGACATCAACTCGGAATTCGGCCAGGCCGACGTCGCCTTCGTCATCGGCGCCAACGACGTCACCAACCCGGCGGCCAAGACCGACAAGGCATCGCCGATCTACGGCATGCCGATCCTCGACGTCGAGAAGGCCAAGACCGTGCTCTTCATCAAGCGCGGCATGGCGGCCGGCTATGCCGGCGTCGAGAACGAGCTGTTCTTCCGGCCCAACACGATGATGCTGTTCGGCGACGCCAAGAAGGTCACCGACGACATCGTCAAGGCGATGGCTCACTAAACACGCCAGCCGTCATCGGATTGCTGCAAAGGGCCGGCTTGATCGCCGGCCCTTTCGCTTTCCGGGCATGCCCCCGCATGATTCTGCGCCTTCTGAAGCTGCTGCGTCTTTGGCGTCGCCGGCTATCTGGCCATGCTCGGCATGCTCTATCTGCGCCAGCGCGAGTTGATGTATCCGCGCGATCCGGCCAAGGCCGATATCGCGACCGCAGGCCTCGTCGCGGCTGAGGAGGCGAGCATCGCGACCGCCGATGGCGAGCGGCTCGTCGCCTGGGTCGTGCCGCCGCGCGCCGACAAGCCCGTCCTGCTCTATTTCCATGGCAATGCCGGCAATCTCGGGCGGGCAGGCCGGGCGGGGCGGTTCCGCGCGCTGACGGAAGACGGGACGGGTCTCTTCGCCGTGAGCTATCGCGGCTATGGCGGTTCCACCGGCAGCCCGAGCGAGGAGGGGCTGCTACAGGATGCCCGCGCCGCCTATGGCGCCGCTGCCGAGCGCTTCGGCACCGGGCGGCTGGTCGGCCACGGAGAATCGCTCGGGACCGGCGTGGTGCTGAAGCTGGCGGCGGAGGTGCCGCTGCGGGCGGTGGTGCTGGAAGCACCCTATCTCTCGACCGTCTCCGTCGCGCAGGCCATCTACCCTTACGTGCCGGTGGGGCTGCTGATGAAGGACAAGTTCCGCTCGGACGAGATCATCGGGCGGGTCAAGGTGCCGCTGCTCGTGATGCATGGCGAGCGCGACCAGCTCATCCCCTTCGCCCAGGGGCAGGCGCTTTATGAGCTGGCCAACGCGCCCAAGCGCTTCCTGCGCTTTCCGGCCGGCCGGCACGAGGATCTGCCTCGATACGGCTCGGTCGCCGAGGTGCGGCGTTTCCTCGCGGATGTCGCCAAGGGAGGCCCGGCCGGAGCCGAAACCCGCACGGTAGGCGGGCCGGCCGCCAAGGCCGGCGCGTCGCCCTGAAGAAGCCCGAAGAGTGGCTCCTCAGCTTCGGAAGAAGCCGCCGCCGCCGCCCATCCGTGAGGCGCCGGCCCGCGCCTGCGCGTTGTTGCCGTCGAGGCCAAGCGCACGCTGATAGGCTTCGGAGGCCTCGGTCTTCTTGCCGAGCTTCTCGAAGGCGAAGCCGCGGCCGGCCCAGGCGTCGGCGTTGCGGTTGTCGACATTGAGCGCGGCAGTGAAATCCTCGAGCGCGGCGTCGTACTTGCCGAGCGCGTTCAGGCTCTGGCCGCGCGCGATATAGGGCGGGGCGGTGTAGGGATTGCGGTCGATCACCGAATCGAAATCGGTGACGGCATGCTGGTGCTGGCCTTCCTTCTGGTAGACCAGCCCGCGGGCATGGAAGGCCTCGGCCGCTTCCGGGTTGAGGCGGATCGCCGTGTTGAGGTCGGCGATGGCCTGCTGGCTGTTGCCCTGCTGGCGCAGCAGGTTGGCGCGGGCGACATAGGCCGGCGCATAATTGGCATTGGCCGTGGTGGCGCGGTTGAAATCGGCCAGCGCGGCGTCGGTGCGGCCGCTCTGGCGCAGCGCGAGACCGCGATTCGTGTAGGCCGAAGCCAGGTTAGGGTCGATCTGGACCGCCTTGGTGAAGTCCGAAATCGCGTCCGAGAAGCGGCCGACCCGGGCATAGGCCGCCCCGCGGGTGTTGTAGGCGCCGGGGTCGTTCTGGTTACGGTTGATGACCTCGGTCAACGAGCCGATGTTGACGTTGGCATCGGCGGTGTCGCGTGTGTCGAGCTCGGCGACGGCGGGCTGCGAGGATAAATTCGAGACGGTGTCGCACCCTGCGAGCGCGACCGCCATGCCGGCTGCTGCCAGCCAATACCTGCCTCGGATCATGCTCTGCCTCTTTTGGTTCAGTGCTTCGCCTGCCGCTTGCCCCCTTGCGGGAGGCTGATCCGGCCCGAGGGCCGGCCGCGGCGTCTCTGCGCTCCCCAACCGACAGCGCCTCACGGGAAAGAACGACTCAAACCCGCCAAAACTTGGTTAACGCCGCCGAAAAGCAAGAGCGCCCGGAGCGGGCTCCAGGCGCAGATGGCTATCGGCCCTTTCCAAGGCGGCCCGAAGGCCGTCCGGAATGGATCAGGGGCGCTTCGGCTTGACCGGCGCAGGCAGGAGGCCTTCGCGCTGCAGCTTCTTGCGAACCAGCTTGCGGGCGCGGCGGACGGCCTCGGCCTTCTCGCGCGCCTTCTTCTCGGACGGCTTCTCGTAGTGGCCGCGGAGCTTCATCTCGCGGAAGATACCTTCGCGCTGCATCTTTTTCTTGAGAGCGCGGAGAGCCTGGTCGACATTGTTGTCGCGAACGAGAACCTGCACGTGAAACGTCCGTCCTTAGCGGGTTGAGTCAATAATCAGCGCCGACGATGGCGCAGGGCACATCGCTCGAAGGTTCGTGCGGATACCAGAATTCATTTCGCCTGTCCACGGCATGGAGCGGTGAAAATGGCGGTTTTTACTAGGGCTTTCCGTGGTTCCGATTTCTCGGGCGGAGCGAAGTGCAGACCCGAGAATCTCCGGCAGGACAAGGCCTGGGAGCCTCTTCCGGCACCAGATGCACGGGGCAAGCCCGAGCATGACGGCGATGCTTATTCCGGCATGACCCGCGTGACATGGCCCATCTTGCGGCCGGGGCGGGCGTCGCGCTTGCCGTAGAGGTGGAGATGGGCGCCGGACTCGGCCAGGATCTCGCGCCACCGCAGCGCGGCGTCGCCGATCAGGTTTTCCATCTCGATCCGGCCGCGCCGGGTGGTGGCACCGAGCGGGAAGCCGCAGACGGAGCGGACATGCTGGTGGAACTGCGAGGTCAGCGCGCCCTCGCTGGTCCAATGCCCGGAATTGTGGACGCGCGGGGCGATCTCGTTGACGACGATGCGCTCGCCCTTGCCGACCTGCGCTTCCAGCACGAACAGCTCGACGGTGAAGACGCCGACATAGCCCAGCGCCTCGCCGATGCGGCGTGCGGCCTCGATCGCCGCATCGGAGGCCGGGGCGGAGAGATTCGCGGGCACATGGGTGAAGGCGAGGATGTGGTCGCGATGCTCGTTCTCGCAGACGTCGAAGGCGGCGAAGGCGCCGTCGATGCCGCGGGCGGCGACGACCGAAACCTCGCGGACGAAGGGCACGAAGCCTTCGAGGATCGCGGGGAAGCGGCCGATCGCCTCATGCGCCTCGGCGAGATCGCTGCCGGGCGCGATCTTGACCTGTCCCTTGCCGTCATAGCCGAAGCGCCGGGTCTTCAGCACCGAAGGGCGGCCGAGCTCGGCGACGGCGACTTCGAGGTCGGCGAGCGAATCGACCGCGCGGAAGGGCGCCACGGGCAGGCCGAGCCCGGCGACGAAGCTCTTCTCGCTGAAACGGTCCTGCGTCACCGCGAGCGCGCGTGCGCCGGGATGCAGCGGGGCACGCCCGGCGAGGAAGGCCGCGGTCGCGGCCGGGACGTTCTCGAATTCATAGGTCACGACATCGACGGCACCCGCGAAGGCGGCGAGCGCGGCCTCGTCCTCGTAGTCGGCGATGGTGTGACGGGCGGCGACGTCGAAGGCCGGGCTGTCGGCTTCGGGCGCGAAGACATGGCAGCGGATGCCGAGATCGGCCGCCGCCAGCGCGATCATGCGGGCGAGCTGGCCGCCGCCGAGGATGCCGAGCACGGCGCCCGGCGCAAGGCCGGTGGGGACGGGCGGGCTCATGCCTCGTCCCGGTTGGGCCGCTCGGCGATGCCTGCGCTCTGGCGGGCGCGATAGGCGTCCAGCCGCTCCGCCAGGCCCGCATCCGAAAGGGCGAGCACGGCTGCGGCGAGCAGGGCCGCGTTGACGGCGCCGGCCCGGCCGATGGCGAGCGTGCCGACCGGGATGCCGGCCGGCATCTGCACGATGGAGAGCAGGCTGTCCTGCCCCGACAGGGCCTTGGATTCGACGGGCACGCCGAAGACCGGCAGCGGCGTCAGCGATGCCGCCATGCCCGGCAGATGCGCGGCGCCGCCGGCGCCGGCGATCACCACCTTGAAGCCCTCGGCCCTGGCGCCCTTGGCGAAGGCGAACAGGCGCTCCGGCGTGCGATGGGCCGAGACGATGCGGGCGTCATAGGGGATGGCGAGCGCGTCGAGCGTCTCGGCGGCGTGGCGCATCGTCGCCCAGTCGGACTGGCTGCCCATGATGATGGCGACGGGTGTGCTGGTCTCGGCCATGAGATGCGCTCGGGCTCCGCTTACGGAAGCGCGCGATCTAGACCGTCCAGGGCCCGTGAAGCAAGGGCGAATCGGGCACAGCGCCGCCGGAAAGGCGCAGCGTCACGCGATGATGTCGGGAGTCAGCGCATCCTCGATCTGGGCGATGCGGTCCTTCAGGTAGAGCTTGCGCTTCTTCAGCCGCTGCACCTGGATCTGGTTGATCGAGCCGACCCGCTCCAGCGCATCGATGGCACTGTCGAGATCGCGATGTTCCTCCCGCAGCCGCGCCAGCTCCGCGGTGAAGGTCTCGACCTCTTCAGGGCTGAGCTCGAATCCCATGGCCATCTCATCATCGCCGTTATTGGGCGTGACTATGCCTTTCCCGCTGCGCGCCCCGCAAGGGCATCCGCCGTCGCGCAAGGGCCGGAAGGTCGTCCTATTCACGACTTTCCGGGAATGAGCCGGAGAGGATCAAAGAAACTCATGAATGCCGTGTGACATCACAGGGCAGACGCGAAGCCGGCTCTATGCCAGATTGAGACGTCAACCGCTGATCAGGAGGATCCAGATGTCGTTGCAAACCCGTCTTGCGGAACTCGAGCGCAAGCATCGCCAGCTCGAAGATACGATCGCCCAGGCTATGGCGAGCCCGTCATCGAGCGATCTCAGCGTGGCCGAGTTGAAGCGGAAGAAATTGCAACTGAAGGATGAGATCGAACGCGTAAGGCAGACGATGCCATCGCGAACCTTGCATTGAAGCGAAGCGGGCGCTCAACCCGTTACTGATTCGAGATGCGGACGAGCCGGCCCCGAAAGGGGCCGGTTTTTTATTGTCCGCGCCGATGGGCAGATGCCGTCGGGGCCGAACGGAACTTTGTCGCATGGCCGTGGGTTGATGTGCCGCGCTTCAGCAAGGGAGGGATAGCATGGGCATTATCTGGACCATCATCATCGGCTTCGTCGCCGGTGTCGTCGCGAAGTTCATCATGCCGGGCTCGAACGAGCCGTCCGGCTTCATCCTGACGACGATCCTGGGCATCATCGGGGCCTTCGTCGCGACCTATCTCGGCCAGTCACTCGGTTGGTACGCTCCCGGTCAGGGGGCGGGGCTGATCGGCGCCGTCGTCGGTGCCATTGTCGTGCTGGTCGTCTGGGCGGCCATTTCCGGCCGCAATCGCACTGTCTGATCCAGGTATCCTTTGCACGAGAGAAGGAGTGATCGCCGTGAGTGACGACAACAGCAGCAGCGGTTTTCCGTCGCTGACAGCCCTGCTCGGGCTTCTCGCCGTCGCGGGTTACCAGAACCGCGACAAGATCTCCGAGTGGCTCGGCAGCCGGGGCCAGCCGGAGCCGGGACAGATTCCTGCGCCCCAGCCGGGACAGGCGCAGTCTGTGCCTCAGGAGGGTGGCGGCCTGCTCGGCAGCCTCGGCGGATTGCTGGGGGCGGGCGGCGTCGGCGCCGTGCTGAACAACGGCCTCGGCGAGCTCGTCGACCGCTTCAACCAGTCGGGGCAGGGCGAGAAGGCCGATTCCTGGGTGCGGCAGGGCCCGAACGAGGAGGTCGCGCCGACCGATCTGGAGCAGGCGCTCGGGCCGCAGGTCATCGATGCGATCGCCCGTCAGACCGGGTTGTCGCGCGAGGATCTGCTGGCGCGGCTGTCGAAGGTGCTGCCCGAGGCGGTGGACAACTACACGCCGGACGGACGCCTGAACCGCGCCTGACGGCGAACGGCGCGGGCTCTCACAGCGCCCGCGCCATCTCCCGCAGCCGGAATTTCTGGATTTTGCCGGTCGAGGTCTTCGGCACCTCGGCGAAGACGACCGTCCTCGGGCATTTGAACGAGGCGAGGTGCTGCTTGCACCAGGCGATGATCTCCGCCTCGGTCGCCGCCTTGCCCGGCTTCAGCTCGATGAAGGCACAGGGCGTCTCGCCCCATTTCTCGTCGGGCCGCGCCACCACCGCGGCAACCTGAACGGCGGGATGCTTGTAGAGCGCATCCTCGACCTCGATCGACGAGATGTTCTCGCCTCCGGAGATGATGATGTCCTTGGAGCGGTCCTTGAGCTGAATGTAGCCGTCGGGATAGCGCACGCCGAGATCGCCAGTGTGGAACCAGCCCCCAGCGAACGCGGCCTGCGTGGACTTAGGGTTGCCGAGATAGCCCTTCATCACGACATTGCCGCGCATCATGACTTCGCCGAGCGTCTGCCCGTCGCGCGGCACGGGTTGCATCGTCTCCGGGTCGAGCACGTCGAGCCCTTCCAGCGCCGGGTAGCGCACGCCCTGGCGGGCCTTCTTGGTCGCCTGCTCGGCAGGGGAAAGCGCGTTCCAGTCATCGTTCCAGTCGTTGACGACGGAGGGGCCGTAGCACTCGGTGAGGCCGTAGAGATGCGTCACCTCGAAGCCGGCCTGCTTCATGCCGGCGAGCACGGCCTCGGGCGGCGGGGCGGCGGCGGTGAAGAAGGCCACCGTCTGGGGGAAGTCGCGGCGCTCCTCGGCGGAGGCGTTGAGCAGCGCGGACATCAGGATCGGCGCGCCGCAGAGATGCGTGACGCCATGGTCGGCGAGCGCGTCGTACATCGCCTTGGCCCGGACCTGCCGCAGGCAGACATGGGTGCCGGCAACGATCGAGATCGTCCAGGGGAAGCACCAGCCATTGCAGTGGAACATCGGCAGCGTCCAGAGATAGACGGGATGCCGGCCCATATTGCCGGTGATGACGTTGGAGGTCGCCAGCAGATTGGCGCCGCGATGGTGATAGACCACGCCCTTGGGATCGCCGGTCGTGCCGGAGGTGTAGTTCAGCGCGATGGCGTCCCACTCGTCCGATGGCATCTGCCAGTCGAAATCGGGATCGCCGCCGGCGATGAAATCCTCGTATTCGATGCTCCCCAGCCGCTCGCCGGGGCCGTCATAGACCGGGTCGTCATAGTCGATGACGAGCGGCTTCGCCTTGCACAGGGAAAGGGCCTCCCTGATCGTCTTCGAGAACTCGCGGTCGGTGATCAGCACCTTGGCGCCGCCATGGTCGAGCGAGAAGGCGATGATCGCGGCATCGAGCCGGGTGTTCAGCGTGTTCAGCACCGCGCCGGCCATCGGCGCGCCGTAATGGCATTCGAGCATGGCCGGCGTGTTCGGCAGCATCGCCGCCACGGTGTCGTTCTTGCCGATGCCAGCCTTGGCCAGGGCCGAGGCGAGGCGGCGGGAACGCGCATAGAACTCGGCATAGGAGCGGCGCAGCGGCCCGTGGATGATTGCCGTGCGATCCGGGAAGACGGCGGCGGCGCGTTCGAGGAAGGTCAGCGGCGTCAGCGGCTGGAAATTCGCCGGGTTGCGGTCGAGATCGGTGTCGTAGGCCGAAGGGGTCATCGCAAAACCTTCCACGCAGGCGCGGACAGCCTTAGCGGCTGCTGCGCCTTCGCGTAATCCATCCCTTTTTCCGATGCGGCGCAATCGCGCGGCTGCGCCTCAGCCGAGCAGATGCAGGCCGCGCACGCCGTCGAAGACGAGCTTCGCGCCGACGAGCAGCAGCAGCCAGTAGATGATCCCGTAGAAGCGCTCGGCCGGCACACGCCGGACCAGCCAGACGCCGGCGAAGGTCGCGGCCACGGCGAAAGGCAGCAGCGCGGCGGAGGCCATGAGGTTCTGGCTGCTGAACTGGCCGAGGGCGAGATAGGGGATGATCTTAACCAGATTCATCGCGGCGAAGAAGATCGCGCCGGTGCCGACGAAGATGGCCGGGGGCAGGCGCTGCGGCATCACATAGATCTGGAAGGGCGGGCCGCCGGCATGGGCGACCATGCTGGTGAAGCCGCAGAGAAAGCCCCAGAGGCTGCCCGGCCCCCAGCTGGCGCGCTGGACCGCGGGCGGCCTCTTGCCGTCGCCCAGCATGCGGCGCAGCGCGAAGCCGATCGAAATCAGCCCGACGGCGAGGACGACGGCCGCATCCGAGACCTTCGCCGCCAACAGGTAGCCGGCGAGCACGCCCAGCAGCGCGCCGGGCGCCAGCGTCGCCAGGTTGCGGCGGTCGAATTCGCGCCGGTACGACCAGACTGAGACGACATCCTGCGCGATCAGCAGCGGCAGCATGATCGCCGCCGCCGTCACCGGCGAGACGACCAGGGCCATCAGCGGCAGGGAGAGCAGGCCGATCCCGGAAAATCCACCCTTCGCCAATCCCGTCAGGATGACGGCCGGCACCATGGCGGCGAAGAAGACGAGGTCGAAGGGCATGGAGCGACGGCGGGGCGCAGGGCCGAGAGATGCGGAACGGGATGGGCGAAAGTCGTAAGCACACGAAGCTTGCGCTGGCCAAGGGGAGTGCGCAGTCTTCCGCGCAAAATCGGCCCCGCCAACGCCGGCTCGCTGCGGGGCTTTAGGATGAAATCCGGCGCAGAGGAACGCTTCCGATGAATGGCTCCCATGCGGCGCCCGCCCGGCCCGCCGAAGGCTATTACGAAACCTATGCCCGCTGGCAGGCCGATCCGGGCGCCTATTGGCTCGAGATCGCCGAGGGCATCGACTGGATCAAGCCGCCCGCTAGGGCTTTCGATCCGGAAGCCGGTATCTATGGCCGCTGGTTCCCGGATGCGACCTGCAACACCTGCTTCAACGCGCTCGACCGTCACGTCCGCGACGGGCGCGGCGAGCAGGTCGCGCTGATCCATGACAGCCCGGTCACGGGGACGAAGGCGAGCTACACCTACGCCCAGATGCTGGAGGAGGTCGCGACGCTTGCGGCCGTGCTGCAGGATCTCGGTGTCGGCAAGGGCGATCGCGTCATCATCTACATGCCGATGGTGCCGGAAGCCGCCTTCGCCATGCTGGCCTGCGCGCGCATCGGCGCGGTGCATTCGGTGGTGTTCGGCGGCTTCGCCGCCAAGGAGCTGGCGACGCGCATCGACGATGCCGAGCCCAAGGTGATCCTGACCGCGACCTGCGGTGTCGAGCCGACGCGCGTGGTCGAATACAAGCCGCTGCTCGACGGCGCGATCGCGATGGCCACGCACAAGCCCGAGACCTGCGTCGTGCTGCAGCGGCCGCAGGCGGACGCCTCGATGCATGCCACGCGCGACAGGAACTGGCGCACGCTGGTCGCAGCCGCCAAGGCGGCAGGGCGCAGGGCCGACTGCGTCGAGGTCGCCGCCACCGACCCGCTTTACATCCTCTACACCTCCGGCACGACCGGCCGTCCGAAGGGCGTGGTGCGCGACAATGGCGGGCACATGGTCGTGCTCAAGGCGACTATGGACCAGCTTTTCGACGTCGGGCCGGGCGAGGTGATGTTCTGCGCCTCCGATGTCGGTTGGGTCGTCGGCCACGGCTACATCGTCTATGCGCCGCTGCTCCAGGCCGCGACCAGCGTGCTCTACGAGGGCAAGCCGGTCGGCACGCCCGATCCCGGCGCCTTCTGGCGGGTGATCGCCGAGCATGGCGTCAAGGTGCTGTTCACGGCGCCGACCGCCTTCCGCGCCATCCGCAAGGAGGACCCGGAGGGCAGGCATCTCGCCGGCCACGACCTCTCGCGTTTCAGGGCGCTGTTCCTCGCGGGCGAGCGGGCCGATCCCGAGACGCTGAAATGGGCCGAGGCACTGTTGAAGGTGCCGGTGATCGACCATTGGTGGCAGACGGAGAGCGGGTCGCCGATCGTCGGCGACCCGATGGGGCTCGGCCTGCTGCCGATCAAGCACGGCTCGCCGACCGTACCGCTGCCGGGCTGGGACGTGCAGTGCCTCGATGAGGGCGGGCGGCAGGTCGAGCCGGGCAAGATGGGCGCGATCGTGCTCAAGCTGCCGTTGCCGCCCGGCGCGCTGCCGACGCTCTGGAACGATGACGAGCGCTTCAGGGACGCGTATCTCACGACCTATCCGGGCTACTACAACACCTCGGATGCCGGCTTCATCGACGCGGACGGCTATGTCTTCATCATGGGCCGCACCGACGACATCATCAATGTCGCCGGCCATCGCCTCTCGACCGGCGGGATGGAGGAGGTGCTGGCGGCGCATCCGGCGGTGGCGGAATGCGCGGTCGTCGGCATCCGCGACGCGCTCAAGGGCGAGCAGCCCTGCGGCTTCGTCGTGCTCAAGGCAGGCGCGACCGAGACGCCCGAGCAGGTCGAGCGCGAGCTGGTCGCACTGGTGCGCGAGCGGATTGGTCCGGTCGCGGCGTTCAAGCTGGCGCTGACGGTCAACCGGCTGCCGAAGACGCGCTCCGGCAAAATCCTGCGGGCGACGATGAAGAAGATCGCGGATGGCGAGGATTATGCCGTGCCGGCGACGATCGAGGACCCCGCAGTACTGGGCGAGATCGGTACGGCGCTGAAGGGCAGGGGGATCGGGTAGGCCCCGATCATGCCGTCATTCTCGGGCGAAGCGACGCTTCGACCCGAGAATCTCATGACAAGAGAGCACTGATTTCCGAGATGCTCGGGTCAAGCCCGAGCATGACGGCTGGCTAGAAAGCTTCAGCCCTCGTCGTCCTCGTCGGCCGGGCGCTTGAGCTGCTTCAGCTTGGCGAAGACGGAATCGACGTCGATGGCGGCTTCCTCCTCGCGCTTCGGCCGGCTCATGTCGGCGAAGGGCTGGCTCTCGGAAGGCTTGGGCTCGCGAGCGGTCGTCTCCTCCGCGGGGAGCAGGGTCGAGCCGGCTTCCACCAGCGCGGCGGGGCGATCCTTGGCGGCGCGGCCGACCTCGAAATCCAGGTCGATCTGCGAGCACAGGCCGAGGCTGACCGGGTCGATCGGGGTGAGCTGCTGGGCGTTCCAGTGCGTGCGGTCGCGGATCTGCGCGATCGTCGACTTGGTCGTGCCGATCAGGCGGATGATCTGGGCATCCTTGAGCTCGGGATGGTTGCGCAGCAGCCAGAGGATGGCGTTCGGGCGATCCTGGCGCTTCGAGACCGGGGTATAGCGCGGGCCCTTGGTGCGCTTGATCTCCGGCACCTTCACCTTGCGCTCGGCGAGACGCAGATGATGGCTCGGGTTCTTGGCGGCGCGCTCCAGCTCCTCGCGGGTGAGCTGGCCGGAGGTGATCGGGTCGAGGCCCTTGATGCCCGCCGCAACTTCGCCATCGGCGATGCCGCGCACCTCGAGCGGGTGCAGTTTGCAGAACTCGGCGATCTGCTCGAAGGTCAGCGAGGTGTTCTCGACCAGCCAGACCGCGGTGGCCTTGGGCATCAGCGGGGTTTGTGACACGGTTGCGTCTCCTGAAATGCCTTCGCGCCGTCAGCTCGCTTGGCTGGGGCTCGTCAAGGCAAGGTCGCGGACAAAAGCTCTCATGCGCCGACCGGCCTCCCCGGCCGGCCATCCAAATCATCGACGATGAGCAGGATGGCGCGCCTTATAGGCGAGGGCGGGGCAGGTGTCCATGGAAAGCGTGCGCTGTAGTAGCAGAGGCTGCTGGCAGTTGGCGCAACCGCATCGTCATTCCGGGGCAGGCCGAAGGCCTGAGCCCGGAACCCAGAACCGATGCGCTTTCCATGACGGCGCGGACCTCGTTGCAAGACCCGCCAGAAGGACATTGGTTCTGGGTTCCGGGCTCTTCGCTGCGCGAAGCCCCGGAATGACGGCGAGGGGAGTCACACCGTCAGCACGATCTTGCCGATATGGGCGCTGGATTCCATCAGCCGGTGCGCCTGCGCGGCCTCTGCAAGCGGGAAGGTCGCGTTGATCAGGGGCTTGCAGCGCCCGGCTTCCAGCAGCGGCCAGACCTTCTCCTGCAGCTCGGCGGCGATGGCCGCCTTCTCGGCGATGGTGCGGGGGCGCAGCGTCGAGCCGGTATGGGTCAGGCGCTTCAGCATCAGTCGGCTGAAATTGGCAGTCGCCTTCGGGCCGTTGAGGAAGGCGATCTGGACGATGCGGCCCTGATCGGCGGCGGCTTCGTAGTTGCGGTCGATATAGTCGCCGCCGACCATGTCGAGGATGAGGTCGACGCCGCGTCCCTCGGTCGCCGCCTTCACCGCCACGACGAAATCCTCCGTGCGGTAGTTGATGGCATGGTCGGCGCCGAGTTCGCGGCAGGCCCGGCATTTGTCCTCGGAACCGGCGGTCGCCAGCACGGTCGCGCCGAAGGCCTTGGCGAGCTGGATCGCCGTGGTGCCGATGCCGGAGGAGCCGCCATGGACGAGGAAGCTCTCGCCGGCCTGCAGCCGCCCGCGCTGGAAGACGTTGGTCCAGACGGTGAAGAAGGTCTCGGGGATAGCGCCGGCCTCGATCAGCGAGAGGCCGTCGGGTACGGGCAGCGCGTTGCTCTCGTGGACGACGGCATATTGCGCGTAGCCGCCACCGGCGACGAGGCCGCAGACTTGCTGGCCGATCGCGAAGCGCTCCGCTCCCTCTCCGCGCGCGACGACGGTGCCGGCGATTTCGAGGCCGGGGATGTCGGAGGCACCGGGCGGCGGGCTATAGCCGCCCTGGCGCTGCAGGACATCGGGGCGGTTCACGCCGGCTGCGGCGAGGGCGACGAGGATTTGGCCCGGGCCGGGCTTCGGAACGGGACGGCTCTCCGGCCGCAGGACTTCCGGTCCGCCGGGCTGCGCGATGCCGATCGCTGTCATCGTCTCGGGTAGGGGCTTCATGGCCTGTCGTCCTTCGTCATGGTGCGGCGCAGCGTGACTGCGGCCGTGAGTTGGCTAGCCTGCCGCGCGCAGTTTGAGCAGATGCGAGGCCGCCATGTCGATATTCCCGGAGGATGATCGCCCCAAGCCGAAGAGCGTGCATGAGATCGGGCAGGATCTGTCGATGCTCTCGCTCGCCGAGATCGATGAGCGCATCTCGGTGCTGAAGGCCGAGATCGAACGCCTGGCCGAGGCGCGCGCGAAAAAGGATGCGTCGCGCTCCGCGGCGGACGCGTTTTTCCGAAAGCTGGCCTGAACAAGGGTCAAAAAGGCACGCCCGTTAAGGGTGCGTTAAAGATTCCAAAGTATGAATCGCATCATCCAGTTTGTCTGGATGTCGAGTGGCTCCTGCCCACTCTGTTTGACGCCTCCCTGTTGACCTTCGAGCCGCCTTTGGCGGCTCTTTTTTTGTCTTTGGGGTCTCTCGCGCACCGTGCCCATAAGCGCGTTTATTCCCGTGTCCGGGCGCTGACGGTCGTATCTCGCCAGAGCTGTTTAGCCGCGTTAACCTTAACGACATCTTACCGGCGTCGGGAAACGTGATCGGCGCTATCCTTGCGACATCGGCGGCATGATCCGTGACGCGTTTCAAAGGCGCACGGGCTTGTGCCGATGGGAGACACCGCATGAACGATGCCCAGCTGCTCGATCCGCAGACGAAAGAGGGCGCCCTTTCCTTCGCGCGTCGCTTCGTGCGATCCGACGCCTTCATGCTGCTGTTCCGCGAGGGCATGGGGCTGGTGGAGCAGACGGCCGCCTATCTCGACGGGGACGGCCGCAAGGAAGCGGCGGCGCTGCCGCGCGAGGTCGCGCTGACCTACGCTACCGAGAGCATGCGCCTGACCACCCGGCTGATGCAGATCGCCTCCTGGCTCCTGGTGCAACGTGCCGTGGCCGAGGGCGAACTGACGGCCGAGCAGGCCAGGACCGAGCACAACAAGGTCAAGATCGGCGATCCGATGATCGCGCCGGCCGAGCATATCGTCGCGCAACTGCCGGAACGCCTGCGCGATCTGATGGCGCATTCGCAGCGGCTGCAGGCGCGCCTGCGCCATCTCGAAAGCCAGATGTCGGGAGCCGAGACCCGCAACGAAGCTCGCAACCCCGTCCAGGACCAGCTGGCGAGCCTGCAAGCGCGGCTCGGCCTGACGCATTGAGGATCATCGGGCGTCGCTGACCGGCTTTCGTCGCAGGACACCGCCGTCATTCCGGGGCAAGCGCGGAGCGCTTGAGCCGGGAAACCAGAACCGGTGCCGTTCGAATGCGGGCTCGACCCTCGCGCCTCCGCGTGAAACGCATAGGTTCTGGGTTCCGGGCTCGCCCCTGCGGGCCGCCCCGGAATGACGGCGCGCAGTGCCGCTCGATCGAACTGATGCCTGCGCGTTCAGGATTTCCAACAAAAAACCCGGCCGCGAGGCCGGGTTTTTTGTTTCAGGTCAACGACGGCGCCAGAGCGCCGCAGCATCACTTCTTGCCGATCGTGCCCAGGCCGGCGAAGCGCGTGTTGAAGCGCGACACACGCCCGCCACGGTCCAGCATATGCTGGGTGCCGCCGGTCCAGGCCGGGTGGGTCTTGGGGTCGATGTCAAGGTTGAGGGTGTCCCCTTCCTTGCCGTAGGTCGAACGGGTGGCATATTCGGTGCCATCGGTCATGACGACCTTGATGTTGTGATAGTCGGGGTGGATGCCGGACTTGGCCATGACGAAATCCTCGAAGCTTACAAAAACGGGCGCATCGACAAGCAGGCGGGCCTGCCCGGCCCGTCGAAAAGAATTCGGATGAGCCTGTCGTGAAGTCGCGTGCACATATCGCAGCCGGGACCACAGCGCAAGCTTAACCGGCATTCGAGGCGGCCCCTGCGGCGTTGAGTCGTTTGCCAAGGGCGCCGCTATCGGCTTCACGAAGCGAGATTGATATTGGTTGAAAGAGCGTGCGTGGCGCATGCGAGAGACGAAGGAGGTCCGGCGCGTGGCCGAGGCTGACAAGAACGACAAGAAAGCGCGGCCCGACTTCCGCTCTCTGGCGACCTTCTGGCCCTATGCGCAGGCGCAGAAGGGGCGGATCGCCCTGGCGCTGGTCGCGCTCGTCATCGCGTCGCTGGCGACGCTGGTGCTGCCCATGGCGGTCCGGCGCGTCATAGATGTCGGTTTCACCGGGGGCGAACAGCAGCTCGCCAACAGCTATTTCATCCTGCTGATCGGCGTCGTCGCCGTATTGGCGCTGGCGAGCTCGGCGCGCTTCTACCTCGTCATGACGGTGGGGGAGCGCATCGTCGCCTCCCTGCGCGCCGACGTCTTCCGCCACCTCACGCGGCTGGAGCCGGCCTTCTTCGATTCGAGCCGGGCGGGCGACCTCGTCTCGCGGCTCACCGCCGACACCACGCAGATCAAGTCGACCTTCGCCTCGACGGCCTCGATCGCGCTGCGCAACGCCATCATGGCGCTGGGCGCACTCGGGCTGATGGTGGCGACGAGCCCGCGGCTCTCCGCCATCGTCATCGGCGTCATCCCGCTGATCGTCATCCCGCTCGTCCTGTCCGGGCGTACGGTGCGCAGGCGGGCGCGGGCGGCGCAGGACCGGCTCGCGGACGCCTCGGCCTTCGCCGCCGAGGCGGTCGGTGCGATCCGCACGATGCAATCCTTCGGCGCTGCCAGCCAGACCTCGGCGCGGTTCGAGGCCGCTTCGGACGGGGCCTATTCGGCTTCGCGCGAGGCGACGGCATCGCGCGCGCTGCTTTCGGGCGTCGCGATCTTCCTAGTCAGCGCGAGCGTCGTCTGCGTGCTCTGGACCGGGGCGACCGAGGTCTTCGAGGGGCGCATGACGGGCGGGCGGCTCTCGCAGTTCATTCTCTATGCGGTGCTGGCGGCAAGCTCGCTCGGCCAGCTCTCCGAGGTCTACGGGGATATCAGCGCGGCGGCCGGCGCCTCGAGCCGGCTCGGCGAGATCCTGGCGATGAAGCCGGCCATCGCCGCGCCGCCGCATCCCAAGCCGATGCCGCATCCCTCGCTCGGCGAACTCGCCTTCGAGAACGTCTCCTTCAGCTATCCCGGGCGCGTCGGCCCGGCGCTGTCGAACCTGAATTTCTCGATCAGGCCGGGCGAGCGCGTGGCGCTGGTCGGGCCATCGGGCGCGGGCAAGAGCACCGTGCTGCAATTGGCTCTGCGCTTCTACGATCCGCAGAACGGGCGCGTGGTCGTCGACGGCGTCGCCGGGCCGGAGGCCGATCCCGAGGCCTGGCGCGAGCGCTTCGCGCTGGTGCCGCAGGAGCCGACCGTGTTCGGCGTCTCGGTGCGCGACAACATCGCCTATGGCCAGCCCGGCGCTTCGCTGGCGGAGGTCGAGGCGGCGGCGCGGCTCGCTGCCGCGGACGAGTTCATCCGCGCCTTGCCCGAGGGCTATGACACGGTCGTCGGCGAGCGTGGCGTCACCTTGTCGGGTGGCCAGCGCCAGCGCCTCGCCATCGCCCGTGCGATCCTGAAGGACGCGCCGATCCTGCTGCTCGACGAGGCCACGAGCGCGCTCGATTCCGAAAGCGAGCGCGTGGTGCAGGACGCGCTCGACAGGCTGATGCAGGGGCGCACGACGCTGGTGGTGGCGCATCGCCTCGCGACCATCCTCTCGGCCGACCGCATCCTGGTCCTGGAAGACGGCCGCGTCGTCGAGGAGGGCAGCCATGCCGAGCTGAAGGCCCGCGGCGGGCTCTATGCGCGTCTCGCGGCGCTGCAGTTCGGGCTCGAGGCGGCGTAAGAGGCGCGCGGGAACCGCTGCGTCATTCTCGGGCGGAGCGAAGCGCAGACCCGAGAATCTCAGGACCAGAAGAAACTGGTTTCCGAGATGCTCGGGTCAAGCCCGAGCATGACGATGAGGTTCCAGAAGGCTTAAAACGCTCAGCGCTCCGTGATCTTGAACTCGATGCGACGGTTGCGGCGGTGGGCCTCGTCGCTGTTGGCGACGTCGAGCGGCTGGTATTCGCCGAAGCCGGTCGCGGCGACGCGGTCGGTCGGCAGGCCGCGCGAGATCAGGTACTCGACGACCGCGATGGCGCGCGCCGAGGAGAGATACCAGTTCGAGGGAAACTGCGCCGATTTGATCGGGCGATTGTCGGTATGGCCGTCGACGCGCAGGATCCAGGGCAGGTCCGGCGGCATTTCGTTGCCGAGATCGAGCAGGATGGTGGCGAGCTTGTCGAGCTCGCCCTTGCCCTCGGGCTTCAGCACGGCCTGGCCGGCATCGAAGAAGACCTCGGACTGGAAGACGAAGCGGTCACCGACGACGCGGATGTCCGGCCGCGTGCCAAGCACCTGCCGCAGCCGGCCGAAGAAGTCCGAGCGATAGCGCGCCAGCTCCTGCACGCGCTGGGCGAGCGCGACGTTGAGCCGCGAGCCGAGCTCGGAGATGCGGGCCTGCGATTCCTTGTCCTTGGCTTCCGAGGCGCCCAGCGCCTCCTCCAGCGCGGCGAGCTGGCGGCGCATGGCCATGATCTGCTGGTTGACGAGATCGACGCTGGCCTGGGCGCGGGCGGAGAGCTGCTTCTCGGTCTCCAGCGCCTTCTGCGCTTCGGCGAGCTGAGCCGGGGCGTTGCCGTTCTGGGTATCGATCAGACCCTGCAGGCGGCCGCGCTCGCCCAGCGACTGGGTCAAGGTCGATTGCATGAGCTGCAGGCTTTCCTGTGCCTGCCGGTTGGAGGAGCGCTCCAGCGCGAGCAGGTCCGTCAGCTCGGAGATCTGCCGGTTGAGCCGCTCCAGCGCCGTGTCCTTGCCGGTGAGCTCCTGCGAGAGGAAGAACTGGCCAAGCACGAAGACGGTGAGCAGGAAGACGATGCCGATCAGCATCGTCGAGAGCGCATCGACGAAGCCGGGCCAGAAGTTCGTTTCCTCGCGGCGATGGGCGCGGGAGAGGGCCATCCTTCAGAGTCCTGCGCTGGAGAGGCTGATCATGGCTCAGCGATCTGGTCGGCAGTAAGGCGCTCGATCAGGCGCTTCAGATCCTTCTCGCGCGAGGCCTGCGCCTCGACCCAATCGCGGATCATCTGCTGCTCGGCCCGCATGTGCTGGACGAGGCCCTGGATGCCTTCGGCGAGATTGGCGAGCGCCTGCGTGGCGGCCCGGTTGTTGGACGCCCCGTCCGCCATCGCCGCGCTCAGCTTCTCGAAGCGATCGGCCAGCGGATCGCCCGCCCCAAGCAACGGGGCGATGGTGCCGGGAATGGCGGTGCGTGTGCCCAGCCAGCTTTCGATCTCGTTGCGGAAACGGCGCTGCGCCTGCGCGACCTGGAGATCGAGGAAGCCCAGGATCAGCGAGCCGGCGATGCCGAAGAGCGAGGACGAAAAGGACAGGCCCATGCCCGCGAGCGGGGCGGAGAGGCCGGCCTTCAGCTCGTCGAAGAGCACGCCGGCCTCGGCCCCGGTGCGCAGGGATTTGATGACGCCGCCGACCGAGCCGACCGTGTCGAGCAGGCCCCAGAAGGTGCCGAGCAGGCCGAGGAAGACGAGCAGGCCCCCGAGATAGCGCAGAACCTCGCGCCCGTCGTCGAGCCTGACCGCGATCGATTCGAGCGCGGAGACGGCCTGGGCCGGTGCGAGCGAGCCGTTGTCCAGCGCCGGCAGGACCGGGCCGAGCGGCGCGATGACCTGTCCGCGCCGCACTTCCGCCGAGGCGGGGGCGGCGGCGAGACGGGTCGCGGCCCGGGCCTCGCTGTGGATGCGCCAGAGCTCGCGCAGCGCGATCAGCACGCCGACGAGGAGCGCGCCGAGGATGAGGCCGTTAAGCCCCGGATTGGTCATGAAGGCCTGGACCAGCCCGCCCTGCAGGATGAAGCCGAGAAAGCCGATCAGGGCCAGGAACAGAACCGCGCGGACGACGTAGCGAAGCGGCCTTGAGAAACGGGTTTCCGCCCGCGTTGGTGCGGCCGTCACCGGCTCGGCCGCGAAATCCTCATTCGCCATGCGTCGTCTTCCGTTCGCCTCGGAGTGCGGGAGGACTGTCGCCTCCCGCGTCTCCGGGATCAAGCACGAAAGAGCGGGGAAGGTTCCTCAGCCCGCCGTCTTCAGCGCGGCGCGCAACGCCTGCTCGCCGGCCTCGTTGCCGCAGAGGATGTCCTTCGCGCTGGTGACCTGCTTGCCGTCGAGCGTGCCGAAGGTGCCGCCCGCCTCGCGGATCAGCACGGCGCCCGCCGCGAAATCCCAGGTGTTGAGGCCACGCTCCCAATAGGCGTCCATTCGGCCGGCGGCGACATAGGCGATGTCGAGCGCGGCGGAGCCCATGCGGCGGACGTTGGCGAAGCGCGGCATCACGGCGGCGAGTTCACGCAGGAACTGGCCATGGCCGCCCTTGCCGATATGCGGGATGCCGGTGCCGATCAGCATGTCCGCCGGCTCGCTGCGGCCGGACACGCGCAGGCGGCGGTTGTTGACGAAGGCACCCTTGCCCTTCTCGGCCACGAACATCTCGTCCTTGGCGGCGTCGTAGATCACGCCGGCGATGAACTGGTTGTCGCGCTCCAGCGCGACCGAGATGTTCCAGTGCGGGATGCCGCGCAGGAAGTTGTGGGTGCCGTCGAGCGGGTCGATGTGCCAGCGATTGCTCTCGTCGGTGCCGTGGACGATGCCGCTCTCCTCCATAACGAAGCCGTAGCCGGGGCGGGCCTTCTCAAGCGCTTCGCGCAGGATCTGCTCTGCCTTGTGGTCGGCCTTGGAGACGAAGTCCCCGGGGCCCTTGGCCAGAACCTGCAGGTTCTCGACCTCGCCGAAGTCGCGCTTGAGCGAGCGGGACGCCTTGATCACGGCGTCGGTCATCACGGTCATCAGGGGGGAACGGATCATCTGGAACCTCTTGCGCGCGGCGATGGCGCGATGAGCCTGCGGCGCGGCCTGTGCGCCCGGCGAGAATAGCGAGCCGTCACTTGCGCGGCTCTTAGGGCGCCGTCAAGACTGCGCTGCTGATGCGGCTGGCCGCAATGCGCGCGGCGCGGCCCTGCTGCTCCGGCTTCAGGCGGTCGAACATGGCTTCCAGCGCGGGGTCGTCGAGGCCCTGTGAACGGGCTGCGAGATGCCAGGCGGCGGCCTCGATCGTGTCCGGCGGAATGCCCAGGCCGAACTGATAGAGCTTGGCCAGGCGGTTCTGGGCGATGGGGTTGCCTTGCGCGGCCGCACGCTGGAACAGCTTTGCCGCTGCCGCCTCGTCCTTCGGCACTCCGGTGCCGTTGAACAGCATGATCGCATACTCGACGATGGCGGGAATGTTGCCGGTGGCGGCCGATTGCTGCATCCAGCGCGCCGCGACCTGCTCATTTGCGGGCATGCCGCGGCCCTGTTTCGCCAGCACGCCGAGCGCATGCATGGCATCGCTGACCCCGCCCTTGGCCGCGATCTCGAGATGGGCGACCGCCGGCTTGTCGTCAGCCTCGCGACCGGTGGCGAGCAGCGTCAGCGCGAGATTGTAGTTCGCTGCCGGGTGGCCGGCAGCGGCGGCTTTTTCGAGCAGGGCGCCGGCGCGGGCCGGGTCACGCTTGCCGCTCTTCTCGTCGAGAAGCTGCGTGGCCAATGCGAAGGCGGCATTGACGTCGCCGCGCGCCTCGGCCCGCTCATACCATTCGGTCGCGACCATCTGGTCGGGCGGGATGCCGAGGCCCTGGCGGTAGAGTTCGCCGACCAGCGTCATCGCCGCGGCGTCGCTGCTATCCGTCTCGATGCGCTTCAGGGCTTCGGAGAGGGCGCGCCGGTAATGGCCGGCCTGGTAGGCACCGTAGGCATTGTCGGCGTAGGGCGCAGCCTCGGCCGGCGCCGCCAGCACGAGGCCGGCAAGACAGGCGAGGCGGGCAAGCCGCTTCATCGCGCGGTCTTCCGCGCCGAGCAGGCCGCGATCGCAGCATTGGCGGCCTCGACCAGCGCGCGAATGTCCTGCCCTTCCTCGAAGGCCCAGGCGCCGAGCGCGAGGAATTCGGCGCCGGTCTCGACCAGGGCGGCGATGGATTCGGCATCGGGTGCATAGGCGACGCAGGGCGTCTCGAAGATTTCGGCCCACCAGCCTGCGCGCTCGATCACGGCTGCGAGCGGCGGCACGCTGCCATCGGCACGCGGCTCGCCGAACATGACGTAATCGACGCCGGCCTCGCCGACATCCATGGCATCGTGGCGGGCGCGCAGGTTGCCGGCCCCGACGATGCGCTCGTTGCGCAGGCTGGAGCGGGCCTCCGCGATGGCCTCGGGGCCGCCGGTGAGGTGGACGCCATCGGCGCCGCCACGCGTGGCGACGAGGGCGCTGTCCTCGACGACGAGCGCGACATTGTTGGCCTGGACCGGGCCGGCGAGGCGCTTGACGCGCTCGATCCGGCTGCGGTCGTCGCCAGGGGACAGACGCAGCACGACGGCGGCGACATCGCCGCCGGCCATGGCCTGCATCAGGCGAAAGGCCATCGCCTCCGCGTCTTCGACGGGCGGGGTGACGAGCATCAGGCGAGTGGGGGAAGCGTGTGTAGTCATGATCGGCTGCGCAAACGGCCCGCAGCGAAGTCCAATGTCAAGACGCTAAGCCCGGCAACGAGACTCCAGAAGGCAGAACCGATGCCGAAAAGCGAGAGACTGGAGGCTGCGACGGCGAAGGCGATGACCGCGGCGAAGCGCTCCTTGTCGGACGACATCGCCTGCGCGAGCGCGCCGGTGAACGAGCCAACGAGGCCCAGCCCAGCCACGGCGACGATCAACGCCTTGGGCAGGGCGAGCAGCAGCGCGATCAGCAGGCCGGTGCAGCCGGCGACGACGAGATAGGCGAAGCCGTAGATGACGCCGGCCTTCCAGCGCTGGGCCGGATCGGGATGGGTGTCGCCGCCGGTGCAGATCGAGGCCGAAATCGCGGCCATGTTGGTCATATGCGCGCCGAAGGGGGCGGTCAGCAGCGAGACGAACCCGGTGGCGAACAGGGCCGGCGCCGTCGGCGGGTTATAGCCGGCCGCGCGGAGCACGGCGAAGCCGGGCAGGTTCTGGGCAGCCATGGTGACGAGATAGAGCGGGACGCCGATTCCGAGCATGGCGGCAATATCGAAGCGCGGCGTGACGAATTCGAGGCCGGTGAGCGCGATCTCTCTTGCCGGCCAATGGGCGAGCCCGCCCGCGAAGCTGATGGCTATGCCGGCGACCAGCGCCGCGATGACGCCGAGGAAGGGATTGAGAAGCCGCGCGACGAGGAAGACCGCGAGCAGCGGCAGCACGAGCAGCGGCGATATTCGCATCTCGTCGAAGACGGCGACGACGAAACGGAAGATCACGCCCGCCAGCATCGCCGAGGCGATCGGCATGGGGATGCGCTCGATCAACCCGCCGAGCGGGCGCAAGGCCGCGGTCAGCATCATCAGCACGGCGGCGACGAGGAAGGCGCCGACGGCGGAGGCCATGTCGAAGCCGCTGGCGGCGGCGATCAGGGCCGCGCCCGGCGTCGACCAGGCGCAGATCATCGGCATGCGGTAACGCCAGGACAGCCAGATGCTCGGCAGGGCCGTGCCGATGGCGAGCGCGGCGACCCAGGAGACGGTCTGATCGGCCGTGGCGCCGAGCGCGTGCGCGGCCGAGAGGATGACGGCGACGGAAGCCGCGAAGCCGACGAAGACCGCGACCAGGGCGGAGAAGACGATCGACATGGATTGCGGGCTCGGCGGCGGGGTTCGACCTCTTGAATCAGAAATGCACCCAGCCGGAAAGAGACTCTCCCGCATGGCCGTATCACGCCGCTTTCCCTTCTCCCGACCGAACTCGGCTGTTGCCGAGTTCGGCACTTCGCGAAGCTGATCTCGGGCAAGCCCCGGGATCAGGGGGAGAGGGGGTAGATCAAAGCGTCACGCCGCCTTCTTGGCGCCGAAGGTCGGGTCGAGCTCGCCCTTGGCGTAGCGCTTGGCCATCTCGGCCAGCGTGATGACGCGCTTGATCTTCGAGGCCTGGCCGGCGGTGTTGAACTCCTGCAGGCGCAGCGTGCAGAGCTTCGTCATCGCCTCCATGGCGGGCTTCAGATATTTGCGCGGGTCGAACTCGCCGGGGTTCTCGGACAGGATCTTGCGGATCTGGCCGGTCATCGCCATCCGGTTGTCGGTGTCGATGTTGATCTTGCGGACGCCGTGCTTGATGCCGCGCTGGATCTCCTCGACCGGCACGCCCCAGGTCTGGGGCATCTTGCCGCCATACTGGTTGATGATGTCCTGGAGGTCCTGCGGAACCGAGGAGGAGCCGTGCATGACGAGATGCATGTTCGGCAGCTTCTTGTGGATCTCCTCGATGACGTTCATCGCGAGGATCGCGCCGTCCGGCTTGCGGGTGAACTTGTAGGCGCCGTGCGAGGTGCCCATGGCGATGGCGAGTGCATCGACCTTCGTCTCGGCGACGAACTTCACGGCTTCGTCCGGGTTGGTCAGGAGCTGGTCGTGGCTGAGCTTGCCCTCGAAGCCGTGACCGTCCTCCTTCTCGCCCTCGCCGCTTTCAAGCGAACCCAGGACGCCGAGCTCTCCTTCGACGGAGATGCCGCCGAGATGGGCCATGTCGGTGACGGTCTTGGTCACGCCGACATTGTAGTCCCAGTCGCCCGGGGTCTTGCCGTCGGCCTTGAGCGAGCCGTCCATCATCACCGAGGTGAAGCCGGCCTGGATCGCGGTCATGCAGGTCGACGGCTCGTTGCCGTGGTCGAGATGCACGCAGACCGGGATATGCGGATAGATCTCGGTGACGGCGTCCATCATGTGCTTGAGCATGATGTCGTTGGCATAGCTGCGGGCGCCGCGCGAGGCCTGGATGATGACGGGCGCGTCGGTCGCATCCGCCGCCGCCATGATCGCCAGCGCCTGCTCCATGTTGTTGATGTTGAAAGCGGGCACGCCGTAGTCGTTCTCGGCGGCGTGGTCGAGCAACTGGCGAAGCGTGATACGGGCCACGATGGCACTCCCCTTTGGCTAATCGGTATGTCGGAGGATGTAGTGCGGAAGCGCCGCCCGCGCAAAGCGAAAGCGGCAAAAAGCTTAAAATGCGAACGGCCGCCCCGTCGCCGGAGCGGCCGATTCAATGCCGTTTCCGTGCCTTACGCCTTCCGCAGCGCCTCGACGCCCGGGAGGGCCTTGCCTTCCATCCATTCGAGGAAGGCGCCACCCGCCGTCGAGACATAGGTGAGGTCATCCGCGACGCCGGCATGGTTCATCGCGGATACGGTGTCGCCGCCGCCCGCGACCGCGACGAGTTTGCCGGCCTTGACGCGCCTGGCCGCGGCCTTGGCGACGGCGACGGTCGCGGTGTCGAAGGGCGGTAATTCGAAGGCGCCGAAGGGGCCGTTCCAGACCAGCGTCTTCACCTTCTCCAGACGCAGCACGACTTCGGCGATGCTGAGCGGGCCGGCATCGAGGATCATCTCGTCGGCCTCGACACCGTCGACCGGCACGACCCGGTAGCTGGGATGGGCCTTGAACTCGCGTGCGACCAACGCATCGACCGGCAGCAGGATCTCGCAGCCGGCGGCCCTGGCCTTCTCCTCGATCTCGCGGGCGGTGCCGACGAGATCATGCTCGCAGAGCGACTTGCCGACATTGACGCCGCGCGCGGCGAGGAAGGTGTTGGCCATGCCGCCACCGATGGCGAGCACGCCGACTTTCCTGACGAGGTTGCCGAGCAGCTCGAGCTTGGTCGAGACCTTGGCGCCGCCGACGATCGCCATCACCGGCCGGGCCGGATTGTCGAGGCCGGCGGACAGCGCCTCCAGCTCGGCCTGCATGGTGCGGCCGGCATAGGCCGGCAGGACATGGGCGAGGCCTTCCGTCGAGGCATGGGCGCGGTGGGCGGCCGAGAAGGCGTCGTTGACGTAGACGTCGCCATTGGCGGCGATCGCCTTCACGAAGTCCGGGTCGTTCTTCTCGTCGCCAGCGTGAAAGCGGGTGTTCTCCAGCAGGAGCACGTCGCCGTTATCAGCCGCCGCGACGGCCTTGGCGACATCATCGCCGATGCAGTCGTCGACGAAGGTGACAGGGCGGCCGAGCGCCTGGGCGAGGGCCGGCACGATCTGCTTCAGGCTGTTCTTGTCGTCGCGGCCCTTGGGGCGGCCGAAATGGGCGAGGAGGATGACCTTGCCGCCCTTGTCGGCGATTTCGCGGATGGTCGGCAGCATGCGGTCGATGCGGGTGGTGTCGCTGACCTTGCCGTCCTCCATGGGAACGTTGAGGTCGACGCGGACAAGCACGCGCTTGCCGGCGAGATCGGCGTCGTCGAGGGTGCGGAAGGCGGTCATCGGCGTCTCTTCAGATGCGTTCGAACAGGCTGGGATAATCGAGGACGAGGCCGTCATCGTCGACAGGCAATTCGGCCTCGAAGCTGCGGTCGGCCGCCTGATAGCGGAACAGGCGCGGCTCCAGGCAGGTGTAGACCTGCCGGTCGAGCCGCGGCACGAAGCTGTCGAAGGGGATGTAGAGCATCGCGAATTCGCGGCTCTGGCCGGGCTGCCAGCTTTCGCGGCGGATCGGCAGCGTGTTGGTGAAGGGCGTGCCGGCGAGGTCGATGTCGACGCAGTCGTCGAAAGCGGGCAGGTGCTCGCCGAAGACATCGCGCCAAATGCCGTCGCGCCGCTCCAGGAAGACGCGGCGCCCATCGGTGGTCGCGATCGTCAAGGCCGTCACGGCAAAGCCCGGATCGCAATCGATGGCGTAGGAAACGCCGTAGGGCTCTCCGCCGCCGCGCTCGCCGATCACCACGGATTCGGCGCGGATGCCGGCCGGCGTGCCGCGCAGCGTGAAATGCTCCAGTCCGATGCCCTCGACCGGCCGCCAGCGCAGGCTGCGCGGCTCGGCGAGAAGGGCGACGTCCCGGAAGCTCATCGCGGCAGCAGACCCCCGAACAGGCCGGGCACGCCGAACTTCAGCACCAGGATGGTGAGGATGACGGTGAGCACCGAGGTGACGATCGCGGTCATGAACAGCGTGCCGGCGCGCGGCGTCGCGTCGATGCGATTGCGCAGGGCGGCGATCTCGTTGCGGATCGCGGCGAAATCCATGGTGCCGGCGGCGGCGTCGACCTTATGGGCGCTGCGCTCCAGCGAGGCCTCGGCGCGGGTCAGCACGGCCTCGTAGCGCGCGAACTTCTCCTCGATGCGGGCTGCCTTCTCCTCGATGCGCGAGAGCTGGTCGAGCTGGCGCGGATCGGACTTCGCTGCGGTTTCGGCAGAGGCCGGCACGGCAGAGCCGACAATGACGGCCGGAGCGGCCGGCGGCTGCGTCGCGGCTGCGGGAGCGGGGCTGAATGCGGGGGGCGGCGTCACGGCTGGCGCGTCGGTGGGCGCCGGGGACATGACGGTCGGCTCGATCTTGGCCATAGGCTCTCCGTAGCTTGGCGGAAATGACGGGGCCGCGCCGCGAGCGGCTTGCGGCCCCGCTTTCATGCACCATACCCCCTTTCGGAGGTATGGCGGCGATGGATCAGAGCAGGGCGCCCATGGCGACGGCCGTGTCGCTCATGCGGTTCGAGAAGCCCCATTCGTTGTCGTACCAGGACAGCACGCGCACGAACTTGTCGTCCATGACCTTGGTCTGGTCGAGGGCGAAGGTCGAGGACGCCGGATCGTGGTTGAAGTCGATCGAGACGTTCGGCTGGTCGGTGACGGCGAGGATGCCCCGGAGCGGGCCGCGCTTCGAGGCCTTGACGATGGCGTCGTTGATCTTCTCGACCGAGGTCTTGCGCTTCGAGATGAACTTGAAGTCGACGACCGAGACGTTCGGGGTGGGCACGCGGATCGAGGTGCCGTCGAGACGGCCCTTGAGCTCGGGGATGACGAGGCCGATCGCCTTGGCGGCGCCGGTCGAGGTCGGGATCATCGACATTGCCGCGGCGCGGCCGCGATAGAGATCCTTGTGCATGGTATCCAGTGTCGGCTGGTCACCGGTATAGGCATGGATCGTGGTCATGAAGCCCTTGTCGATGCCGACGGCGTCATGCAGCACGCGCACGACCGGCGCGAGGCAGTTGGTCGTGCAGGAGGCGTTCGAGACCACGAGGTGATCCTTGGTCAGCTCGCCCTGGTTGACGCCGAAGACGACGGTCAGGTCGGCGCCATCGCAGGGCGCCGAGACCAGCACGCGCTTGGCGCCGGCGGCGAGATGGGCCGCCGCCTTGTCGCGGGTGGTGAAGATGCCGGTGCATTCCAGGGCGATGTCGACGCCGAGGGCCTTGTGCGGCAGGTCCTTGGGATCGCGGATCGCGGTGACCTTGATCGGGCCGCGGCCGACATCGATCGTGTCGCCGGAGACGGTCACCGTGCCGGGGAAGCGGCCATGGACGGAGTCGAAGCGGAAGAGATGGGCGTTGGTCTCGACCGGGCCGAGATCGTTGATCGCCACGACCTCGATGTCCTTGCGCTTCGATTCGATGATCGCCCGCAGAACGTTGCGCCCGATGCGGCCGAAGCCGTTGATCGCCACCTTGACCGTCATGTCTTCCTCTCCTTCGCCGAGCGAACCGGCGCAGCCGTCGCTATCCACGCGGGCAATTCGGCCAAAGCATGGCCGAACGCAAGACCCGATCTGGGAATCTCAGCCCGTTCTATCGAAAATCAGGCGTTGTGCTTCTTCATCGCCGCCTCGGCGACCGCTTCCGCCGTGATGCCGAAGTGCTTGTAGACCTCCTTGTAGGGGCCGCTCGCCCCGAAGGAGTGCATGCCGACGAAGGTGCCGTCATGGCCGATCACCGCATCCCAGCCGAAGCGCACGCCGGCCTCGACTGCGATCTTGATGGGCGCGCTGCCGACGACCTCGGCCTGGGTCGCCTCGTCCTGCGCCAGGAAGAGCTCCAGCGAGGGCACCGAGACGACGCGGGCGCGCACGCCCTTCTCGGCCAGCAGCTTGCGGGCGGCGACGGCGAGCTCGACCTCGGAACCCGAGGCGAAGAGCGAGACCTGGGCCTTGCCGCCCTCGGCCGCCAGCAGCTCGTAGGCGCCGGCCGCCGAGCGGTTCTTCGCGGTGGCGTCGGTGCGCAGCTGCGGCAGGTTCTGGCGCGAGAGGGCGAGGACCGTCGGCCCGTCGGTGCGCTCCAGCGCGGCCTGCCAGGCTTCCGCGGTCTCGATCGTGTCGGCCGGGCGGAAGACGCGCATGTTCGGCATCGAGCGCAGCGAGGCGAGGTGCTCGACCGGCTGGTGGGTCGGGCCGTCCTCACCGAGGCCGATCGAGTCGTGCGTCATGACATAGACGACCGGCAGCCCCATCAGCGCGGCGAGGCGCATGGCGGGGCGGGCATAGTCGGCGAAGACCAGGAAGGTGCCGCTCGCGGTGCGGAAGCCGCCATGCAGGGTGATGCCGTTCATCGCCGCGGCCATGCCGTGCTCGCGGATGCCGTAGCGGACATAGCGGCCCTTGGGGGTCTTGGGCGTGAAATCCTCGGCGGCCTTGGTGCGGGTGTTGTTGGACGGCGTCAGGTCGGCCGAGCCCATCACCAGCTCCGGCATGACCGGGATGATCGCTTCCAGCGCCAGCTCCGAGGCCTTGCGCGTGGCGACGGCCTGCGGCGCCGCGATCAGCGCCTTCTTGTGGGCGAGGATCGTCTTGTCGAGCTTGGCCGGGACGGTATGGGCAATGCGGCGCTCGAAATCGCCGCGCTTGCGCTCGGACAGGGTCGCGAAGCGCTCCTTCCACTCCTTGTGGGCGGCAGTGCCGGCCGCACCGAAGCCGCGCCAGGCCTTGAGCAGGTCGGCCGCGACCTCAAAGGCGCCGCCGGTGATGCCGAGCGCCTGCTTGGCGGCAGCGAGCTCCTCGGCGCCGAGCGGCTCGCCATGGGCCTTGGAGGTGCCGGCTTTCTTCGGCGCGCCGAAGCCGATCACGGTCTTGCAGGCGATCATGGTCGGCTTGTTGGACTTCTGGGCGCGGCGGATGGCCGCCTCGATGGCGTCGGGATCATGGCCATCGACGCGCTCCGAGCGCCAGCCGCAGGCCTTGAAGCGGGCGACCTGATCGACATTGTCGGAAATCGAGAGCGGGCCGTCGATCGAGATGCCGTTGTCGTCCCAGAGCACGATCAGCTTGTTGAGCTTCTGGTGGCCGGCCAGCGCGATGGCCTCCTGGCTGATGCCCTCCATCAGGTCGCCGTCCGAGGCGAGGACGTAGGTGTGGTGGTCGACGACCTTCCTGCCGAACTCCGCGGCGAGCATGCGCTCGGCCATCGCCATGCCGACAGAGGTCGCCAGACCCTGGCCGAGCGGGCCGGTGGTGGTCTCGACGCCGGCGGTCTCGAAGTTCTCGGGATGGCCGGGAGTCTTCGAGCCGACCTGGCGGAAGGCCTTGAGGTCGTCGAGCGCCATGCCCGGCGCGCCGGTGAGATAGAGCAAGGCGTAGAGCAGCATCGAGCCATGGCCGGCGGAGAGCACGAAGCGGTCGCGATCGGGCCAGCGCGGATCGGCGGCGTCGTACTTCATCACGCGGGTGAACAGCACGGTGGCGACGTCGGCGGCGCCCATCGGCAGGCCGGGATGGCCGGACTTGGCCTTCTCGACGCCGTCCATCGCCAGGCCGCGGATGGCGTTGGCGAGCTTGTTGTGCTGGGCACGGTCGATGGTGGTCATGGTGATCACAGGCTCCGTCTGGCGGGCGGGAGGGCCGCTCCGAGCCGGCATGGGGCAGGCGGGAGGGCTTGCTGGAAGTGTTGCTGGCTGGCTTGGCAAGCTTCGAAAAGGACGGGTGGATTAGGCCTTGCCCTCGGGTCGAGTCAATTCGCGGAATCCGGCTTTCGAGGTCGCAGGGGCTGGCTTTTGCCGGTTTTCCGCAGACGGCGTCTGAAGCATGGCGGGCAAGTGCCTGCGAGGCGGTGCTTCCGGGTCTTCGGAGCGATTCCTGTTTTCCGGCGTTCTGCTGTAAATTCAGTCACGAATCGTGTGAGCCGGCTTCGGTCTGAAAGGAGAGCGATGGTGGCGAGCCTGATGTTGGACAATGCGCTGGCGCGTCTCGACGGCGCGCTTGCGCAGCTCGAGGCGGCGGCGCGGCGGCGGATCGAATCCGAACGCGGCCGGGGCAATCTCGAAACGGAACTGGCGCTGATGCAGGACGATCGGGCGCGGCTCGCGGCCGATCTCGACGGCGCGATGGCGCGGCTCGGCCATGTCGAGACTGCGGCGGCCGATGTCGATCAGCGGCTGGAGCGGGCGATGAACGTCATCGGTGCCGTGATCGACCGCGTGCAGGCGCAGCAGCCGGCCGAGCCCGAAGCGAGCTAGACAGAGAGGCAGGACAGCGGATGCCGCAAGTCAACGTCATGATCGCCGGCAAGGCGTACCGCATGGCCTGCGGTGAGGGCGAGGAACCGCATCTGGAGGGGCTGGCCAAGTTCTATGACGACAAGATCGGCGAGATGCGGCAGGCCTTCGGCGAGATCGGCGACATGCGGCTGCATGTCATGGCGGCGCTGATGGTGGCCGACGAGGTGCATGAACTCAGGCAGAGGCTGGCGCGGCTCGAGGCCGATCATGCCGCGATACGGGGCGATGCCGGTGCCGCCGACCAGCGCTTGAGCGATGTCGAGGACCGTGCGGCGGAAGCGCTCGTCGCGGCGGCCGAGCGGATCGAGGGCGTCGCCAAGAGCCTGATCCCGACGCCGGCGGGTTGAGAAAGACCACGCGTCGTCATGCTCGGGTTTGACCCGAGCATCTCCGGAAGAAAAGGCGCCTCTTTCTGTCCGAGATTCTCGGGTCGGTCTGCGCTTCGCTTCGCTTCGCCCGAGAATGACAGCAATTCGCCCATAAGCGAAAAGACCCCGGACGTCGCCGTCCGGGGTCTTTTTTATTGTGCGTTTTCGCTGCGATCAGACGCCCGGCGCGCCGCCGGCGCCGTCCAGCACCGTGACGGAGCGGCGGTTCTGCGACCAGCAGGAGATGTCGTTGCAGACCGCGACCGGGCGCTCCTTGCCGTAGGAGATGGTGCGCATGCGGTTGGCCTGGATGCCGCGCGAAGCGAGGTAGTCGCGCACCGTCTGGGCGCGGCGGGCGCCGAGCGAATAGTTGTACTCGCGCGTGCCGCGCTCGTCGGCGTGGCCCTCGACCGTGAAGGTGTAGCGCGGATAGCGCTGCAGCCAGCCGGCCTGCTTGTCGAGCGTGGTGGTGGCGGTGGAGGTCAGGTCGGTGGAGTCGGTCTCGAAGAAGACGCGGTCGCCGACATTGACGACGAAGTCCTGCGCGCTGCCGGGCGTCGCGGCGCCGCCGGCGCCGAAGCCCGAGGCATCCGCGTTCTGATCCTTGGCGCAGGCGCCGAGTGCGAGCGTTGCGGCAATGGCGGCGGCGAAACGGACGGCACGGCCGCCGGTGAAGAGAGTGGTCATCATGGCTGAACTCCGGGCGATCAAATCTTTTGGCGGCGCGCTTCGAAGAGGGCTTCGCATGGCTCCATCAATGAAGCGTCAACCTAAACGAGACCTTGCCAGAACAAGGCGAAGTGGCGGCATTAGGGCGTATGGTTAACCAATTATGGCGAAAGGCGTTTCCGCCAGCGGATGTGGTGCGGCGGACACATCGGATGCCGGGCCGCCGGCTGCGGGTCGATTGTGGAGCATGCCGACGCCTTCATCGGGGCCACGAAAGAAGCTTGCAAATCGGCGGAGCAATTGCAGCGCCTGTTTCGCCGGGCCGGCCCTATCGTTCCGCAAGCGTCGGCTCGATGCTTGCTTCGTTTCCGCCTTCCCGTCGACCGGAGATCGCGATGGCCCATTCCCTCAAGTCCGGCGCTGCGAGCACGGCGCCCATCCGCGGTCCGAACCAGCCCGACCTCGACTCCGAGGTGGTATGGGAGGTGCGCCGGGACCTTGCCGCGACGTTCCGGATGGCGGCGCGTTATGGCTTCGAGGAGGGGATCTGCAATCACTTCTCCGCGCTCGTGCCGGGCTATGACAACCTGTTCATGGTCAATCCCTATGGCTGGGCCTTCCGGGAGCTGACGGCGTCGAAGCTGCTGATCTGCGACTTCCACGGCAATGTCGTGTCCGGCGAGGGCGAGCCCGAGGCTACCGCCTTCTACATCCATGCCCGGATCCACAAGAACATCCCGCGCGCCAAGGTCGCCTTCCACACCCATATGCCCTACGCGACGGCACTCTCGATGACCGAGGGCGATCCGCTGATCTTCGCCGGGCAGACGGCGCTGAAGTTCTACGGCCGCACGGCCGTGGACCGGGACTATAACGGGCTGGCCCTCGACGAGCGCGAGGGGGACCGCATCGCGGCTGCGGTCGGCGGGGCCGATATCGTCTTCATGAAGCATCACGGCGTCATGGTGCTCGGGCCGAGCATCGCCGAGGCCTGGGACGATCTCTATTATCTGGAGCGCGCCTGCGAAGTTCAGGCTCTCGCGCTCTCGACGGGGCGCCAGGTGCTGCCGGTCAAGCCGGAGATCGCCGAGGCGGCCTATCGGCAGATGCGCGAGGGTGACCCGGAATCGGCGCGCCTGCATCTGGCCTCGATCCGCCGGCAGCTCGACGCCGAGGAGCCGGCCTATCGCGATTGAGCCGGCAGCATCGCAAAAGCAAAAGCCGCCCGAGATCATCGGGCGGCTTTTTGGGTCATGCCGGCCGGAGCGAAGCGTGGATCCGAGATCCATGCCTGAACCTTGATCGGCAGCGCTCCGGCATGGATCCCGGGTCAAGCCCGGGATGACGGCGTGTTTCCGAGGAAAACCAGTTCGCCTCAGCGCGCCGCGGTCAGCAGGGGCGACCAGGTCGGGTCGGAGGCGAAGGCCGGGGTCGGCACCGGCACTTCGACGCGGCCGGTGATGTCCACCATGTACAATTTGCCGCCGGACTGGCCGCCGGGATCGCGGAAGAACATCAGGTACTGGCCGTTCGGGGCCCAGTTCGGCGCCTCGTTGTGGAAGCCCTCGGTCAGGATGCGCTCGCCCGAGCCGTCGGGGCGCATCACGCCGATGGCGAAGCCGCCGCCGCCCTGGCGGGTGAAGGCGATCAGGTCGCCGCGCGGCGACCAGGAGGGCTGCGAGTAGCGGCCCTGGCCGAAGGAGATGCGCTGGCCGTCGCCGCCGGCGGACGACATCACATAAAGCTGCTGCTGGCCGCCGCGGTCGCTCTCGAAGACGATCTTCGAGCCGTCGGGCGCATAGGAGGGCGAGGTGTCGATCGCCGCCGTCGAGGTCAGCCGCGTCGTCGAACGCGAGCCGATGTCGATGGCATAGAGATTGGCGTTGCCGCCCTGCTGCAGCGAGAGAACGACGCGCTGGCCGTTGGGCGCGAAGCGCGGGCTCGAGCTCATGTCGGGGAAGTTGCCGACGACCTGGCGCTGGCCGGTCTCGATGTTGAGCACCTGCACGCGCGGCTGCTCGCCCTGGCGCTGGGTCATGAAGGTGACGTCCTGCGAGACCGGCGAGTAGCGCGGCGTCACCACAGAGGTGTCGCCATTGGTGAGAAAGCGCACATTGGCGCCGTCCTGGTCCATGATGGCGAGGCGCTTGCGGCGGTTTTCCTTCGGACCGGATTCGTCGACGAAGACGACGCGGGTGTCGAAGAAGCCGCCGAGCCCGGTGACCTTGCTGAAGATGGCGTCCGAGATGATGTGGCCGACGCGGCGGGCATTGCTCGGGTCGGTGAAATATTGCTGGCCGTCGGTCTGCGTGCCGGTCGCGACGTCCCAGAGCCGGAACTCGGCGCGGATGCGGCCGGCCTCGCGCGCGACTCGGCCGGTCACCAGCGCCTGCACGCCGCTGGCCTTCCAGGCGTCGAAGCGGGGCGCCGCGTCGAAGGGCGGGTTCGCCTCCGGGAAGCGGCTCTTGTCGATCGGCGTGAAGTAGCCGCAGCGCTTCAGGTTGTTGGTGATGACGCCGGAGACGAGGACGCCGCCTTCGCCGGCGAAGTCGGCGATGGCGATCGGCATCGGCTGGAACGCGCCGCCGCGCAGGTCAATGACGAGTTCGGCGCGGGCAGCCGTGGGCACCAGCAGCGCGGCACCGGCCGTCGCCAGAAGGCGGCGGCGGGTCGGAGCGGCGGTGAGGAAGGGGAGGGGGGTACGGTCGATCATCGGGGTCACATGACGTCCCTTGCGTCGAAATTGACGACGACATCGCGCCAATCGTCATAATAAGAGGCGAATTGAGCCGGAATGCGCAATGGCGCGCAGCGGCGGGTGGCGGTCAGCGCCGAGTCGGCGGCGACGCGGAAAAGCGGGTCGGCGGAGGAGTTGATGACGCCCGGCTGGCCGGCGAGCGAGCCGTCGGTGTTCAGCTTCATCCGGACCGAGGGCACGATATTGCCGTTGCCATGCGCATTGGCGAGCGCGATCGGCACGTTCCAGCACTTCAGGAGCTGGTCCTGGATGATGCCGATGAGCTGGGCCCGAAGCGAGGGGCTGAGCTTCTGCGAGGCGCCGCGCTCGGTGCCCAGCGAGGCTGTGCGGTTGACCTGCGGCGCCGAGGAGCCGGACGACTGCGCCTTCTCCTTCGACTGGAGCAGCTTGGCGATATCGCTGGCGTTGAAGTTCTTGGCGATCTCGGCTTCGCGCTTCGCCTTGGCTTCCGCCTCCTGCTTGGCCTTGGCCTCGGCGGCGAGCTTCGCCTTCTGCTCGGCCTCTGCCTTCGCCTTGGCGGCGGCTTCGACCTTCTCCTTCGCGGCCTTGTCGGCTTCGGCCTTGGCGAGCGCCTCGGCCTTGGCCTTTGCGTCAGCCGCGCGCTTGGCGGCCTGGGCTTCCGCTTCCGACTTGGCCTTGGCGGCGGCCTTCGCCTCTTCCTCGGCCTGCTTCGCCTTGGAGGCGATTTCGGCCTCCTCGGCGAGCTTGGCGAGTTCCTCGCGCTTCTGCTCGGCCTCGCGCGCGGCGGCGGCCTCGCTCTTCTGCGGCGGCTGCTTGGCGGGTTCGGGCGGCTTGGCCTCGGGCTTCGGCAGTTCGACTGAGCGGGTCGGCGGCAGAGGCGTGGAAGCGTTGTCGTCGGCGGTCTTCAGCTCGGGCGGACGTGAAGGCGGGGCGGGCGTGTCGGTCTTGGCCTCGCCGGCCTCCTTGCGCTCGACCGTCTCGGACTGGCGCTCGGCGCGGGGCGTCGGCTGGGCCTGCACCTTCTCGGCGCTGCGCTCGCCGCGCGTGACCTGGTTTAGCGCGTTGGGATCGATGATCTCGACGGCGATCGCCTCCTCGTTCTCCGGCAGCGGCGCCGGCGAGGCGAACGCCAGCAGCCCCGCGACGAGGACCGTCGCGTGGCCGAGCGCCGACACCAGCATGCCAGGTTCGGAGGTCGTAAGCTTCACGCCCTGAACACCCTTGCTTTCTTCGCTCTCAGCGGCTCGCCGGTTCGGTGACCAGCGCAACCCGCTTGAAGCCGGCCGAGGTGATGGTCGACATCACCGAGGCGACCCGGCCATAGTCGACCAGCTTGTCGCCGCGCACATAGATGCGTTCGTCGAAGCCCTGCTTCGCCAGGCCCTGCAGCTTGGCGACCAGATCCGGCTCCAGCGTCGGCTGGTCCTGCAGGAAGATCTGGCCCTTGCTGTCGATGGCGATGGTGACCGGCTTCTGGTCGACGTTGATCGGCTTGGCGCCGGTCTGCGGCAGGTCGAGCGGCACGCCGGTCGCGATCAGCGGCGCGGCGACCATGAAGATGATGAGCAACACCAGCATGACGTCGATGAACGGCGTCATGTTGATCTCAGCGATGGCGCCGTGGCGGCGCCCGCGTCGACCCCGGCGGCCTGAGCCCTTTGCGCCTGTGGCGGCGGACATACCCATGCTTTCAGCCCCTCAAGCCGCCATGCGCTCGTCGATCTGCCGCGACAGGATCGCGGAGAACTCGTCGGCGAAGGCCTCGAGCCGGCCTTGAGCCTTGGCGACCTCGGCCTGGAGCTTGTTGTAGGCCATCAGCGCGGGAATCGCGGCGAACAGGCCGATCGCGGTGGCAAAGAGCGCCTCGGCAATGCCGGGGGCGACGACCGCGAGCGAGGAATTCTTGGAGACCGCGATGGCGGTGAAGGAATGCATGATGCCCCAGACCGTGCCGAAGAGGCCGATGAAGGGCGCGGCCGAGGCGATGGTTGAGAGCACGAGGAGCTTCGATTCCAGCCGTTCGGTCTCACGCTGGATGGTGACGTCCAGCACCTTGTCGATGCGCTGCGAGAGGCTGGCGACCGAGCGCCCGCCATTCTCGAAGGAGCGCTTCCACTCCCGCATCGCCGCGACGAAGACGGCGGCCATGTCGTTGACCGGCTTGCCGGCGAGATCGCGATAGAGCTCCTCGAGCGAGCGGCCGGACCAGAACACCTCCTCGAAGGCGTCCATGTCCTTGCGCGTGCGCCGATAGAGCAGCGTCTTGTCGATGATGATCGACCAGCACCAGATCGAGGCGCCGATCAGGCCCAGCATCACCAGCTTGACCACGATGTGAGCATGCCAGAACAGCGTCCAGAACGACATGTCGATCTGCGGCGCGGCCTGCGCAACGTCGGCGGGGTTCATCCTGTCATCCTTCTCACCCAGGCGGTACGACCGACGGCCGAGCCTGCAAGGCCCATGGCCCCGATCCAAACCCCGCCGCTCGCGTCGCGGGAGACCCACGCCGCCGCCCGTTTCGCGATCCGGGGAAATGCCGTACCCCGTCAATCGCGCGCGAATCCGGCGAAAGATGGGCCGAAACGGGGTTTCCCACGGAACACATGCTCCGCAATGAGTTAAGCATCCAGCAAGGTTAATGTGGGGTATACGGCTGGCGCGATGCCTCAAGGGCGCTGAGAGGCAACCTCCGACGACCCCTCTCGGATCGCGTGACGCACGAGCGCTTTACAGATCTGGCGCCGTTCTGGCCGGTATTCCGCGTGGATTCGAGGGACGAGTTCACGAACGACAGAGATGTCGTCAAGGCTGGTTTTCGAGAAAAGCCGGTGATCGGATTCGATCCGCCGGAGGGGCGCACGACCAGCCTCGTGCCTCGAATGGCCGGGCTGGAAGGTCCGAAATTTACCGGTTCAGGGCTCGGGATTTATCTGGATAAGCACCCGCAAGAATTTGGCTGAAACTCTCGGCGGAAGACTCTACTACTGCTCCTGCGGCTATCATCCGCGACAAGATGCTAGAATTGACCCGGAGTTGCTTTCTTAGCGGAGAGGTTTCCATGTCGAAGCATATTGGTCTGATTGTTGCGATTTCGATCGCATTGGGGGCGGCCGGTTGCGCCACCACCCCTGAGGTTACCAGCCGAACAGTGATCGTCGCGGGGGTGGGCCCGGTCGATATCGAGCGCCTTACCGTCCGCGTCGTGTCGGTCGATCCGCCCAACCGCGCGGTGGTCGTCGAGCAGCGCGGCTATCGATGGCTCGTCGACGTTCCGCCGGTCTTCGGCAATCTTGAGAATGTCCGCGAGGGAGACATGGTCGAGATCAACCGGGTCGAGGGGGTTGTCGTCGACGTCCGGCGCAACAAGCGTGGTGCGAAGCCCAGGATCACCTACACCGAGGCGGCGAGCGCGCCGTCGTTCCAGAACCTGCCAGAAAAATTCGTCGCACGGTCGGTGACGCTGACGGCGCGGTTCGAACGATTCGACGCGGCCAACAGCGTCGTGAGCTATGTCGGCCCCTTCGGCCCGCGTTCGCTCACCGTCACCGACCCTGACGTGAAGGCGAATCTGCAGAAGCTCCGCCGGGGCGACATGGTGGATCTCAGCTTCGCCGAGGCATTCTACATCGTGCTCAGATAGCATTCGCCGAGGCGCAATGCCTGCCCGGGCTCCGGGCAGGCAGACCCGTTCCGCGTTGGCGATGCGATGTAAGCTCCTGCATGCGACGAAAAAGCCCGCCCCGGCAGACCGGAGCGGGCTCTCATCTGCATCTGCCGTAGCAGGCGTCAGGCGGCGTCGGGCTGCGCCGGAGGATTCGCCGGCGGCTGATTGCGGCGGTCGGCCATGAACTGGTCGAACTCGGACTTGTCGCGAGCCATGCGCAGCCGGTCCAGGAAGTCGTGGAACTCGCGCTGTTCCTCTTCGAGGCGGCGCAGCGTCTCGGCACGGTACTCGTCGAAGGCGCGGTTGCCGCTGGAGGGGCCGCCGCGGCCCCAGCCGCCGAAGCCGCTTCCGAAGCCGCCTTCGCGGCCGGCCATGCGCTCGCGCAGCCGGTCCATCTTGCCCTGAAGACGGCTCATCCGGTGCTCGTACCGGTCTCCTGCGTAACCACAACCCATGCGTCCACTCCAGAACAGAAAGGCCAGGGTCGCCAGACCCAAGGGCCAGAACACGATGAAGCCGAGAACCGCGAAGGCGATCCAGGCACCCTTCCCATATTCGTCAAGCTTGGCGACGATCGGCATTGCTCCCTCACTCTAATGATCGTGAATGTAAATCACATTTACATAAATGGATCCAGCTGCGCCGATTGTCAAGAAGCCTGCCGCCCGGAATTGCTTCAGTCGGGCTTCGCCGCGCCCTTGGGGCCGATGCCGAGGCCCTGGAGATAGATCAGCATGCCGGCCTCGAGCAGCTCGGCCGCCGACATCGGCAGAGGGCGACGGCCGCCATCGGCCCGGCCGAACAGGGCGGCGACGCCGTGCGACATCGCCCAGACATGCAGTGCCATCATCAGGGCCGGCGGGCGCTTGCCCTGCGGCAATTGCGCGATCAGGGCCTCCGCCGCCTGGCGCAGCCCGGCGAAGGCGCGATCGGCCGCCGCGCGCAGCTCCGCGCTGGCATCGAGCGGCACGCCGGCCTCGAACATGGCCGAATAATAGGCCGGCTCGTCATGGGCGAAGGCGAGATAGGCGCGGCCCAGCCGGTGGAAGGCGGTCTCGGGATCGGGCTTGCCCTGGTCCCAGGCGCGGGCGAGGGCGGCCTCGAACGCCTGGAACCCGCGAGTCGCAACATCGGCCAGTAATTCGTCGCGGTCCCGGAAATGGCGATAGGGCGCGGCGGGGCTGACGCCGGCCAAGCGCGCCGCCTCGGCGAAGGTGAAGCCGTTCGGCCCCTTCTCGCCGATCAACCCGAGCGCAGCCCGCACCAGCTCCTCCTTGAGGTTGCCGTGGTGATAGCCGCGGGGCGTTTCGGGTCGGTCGCGCTTCCAGCTCATGTAAGGAGCGCTAACATATGGGCGGCCGGCGCGTCGATGGGCATGCGCGATATCGTCATTCGTCGAGCATCAGCCGCTTGCGCAGCTCGTCGGGGATACGCCGTGCCCGGCCGGCGCCGACGCAGGCGACCTTGACCGCGGCCGCGATCAACACCTCCTCGCCGCGCAGCACGCGCTGCTCCAGATCCATGGTCGCCCCGCGGGCTTCGACCGAGCGGGTCTCGACGGTCAGCAGATCGTCCATCACGGCAGGGCGGAGGAAATCGATCGTCATCTTGCGCACCGCGAAGCCGAGCGCGGTCTCGCCGTCGAAAAGCTCGCGCTGCTCGATGCCGAGCGCGCGGATCAGCTCGGTGCGCCCGCGCTCCATGAAGCGCAGATAGGAGGCGTGGTAGACGACGCCGGAAAAATCCGTGTCCTCGTAGTAGACACGAATGTCGATGCGGTGGGTCCTGCTCATCTCGCTCCGGCCGTTATCCATCGGTCGGCCACGGCATAGACCATCGCGCGCGCCAGCGGAACGGCCTGGCCGGACGGGAGGCTGCGACGATCGCACCCGGAACCCAGCCGTGAAGACGGGCGTTGGCCGTTGCGTAGCCAACTGCAAGGGAGGACATGATGGCCCAATCGACAAAGGCGACGGCGCGGCTGCTCGACAAGACCGAGCTCGACCTCGTCGCCCGCACCCAGCGCGGCGCGATCGGCTCGCTGCCGGCGGACGACCTGCGCGAGCTCGCCACCCAGTTGCGCGAGCGCCGCGACAAGGCGCGCGACGGCGCGCGTCGCCAGAAGCGCGAGATGCGCGGCAAGGCCGAGCCCAAAGGTGCGAAGCCGGCCAGCGACAACAGCGGCACCAAGGCCAAGGCCGACGCGCTGACGGCAGCCTTGAAGCGCGTCGGCGCCGAGCGCACGCGCCGCGCCGAGAAGGAAAGGGCGCCCAGCCAGCGCAGCCTCGCGCGCAAGGCACTGGCGCTGAAGCAGCGTCAGAATGCCGTGGAACGGCCAAGGAGCCGGACCGCCGGCAAGGGCATGCAGCCGGTCGAGAATCCGAAGGCCGTCAAGTCGGGCGCCCTCAAGGATGCTGGCGCCCGTCCCGCGATGATGCGCGCGAAGATGGCTCGCCGTAGCGGCTGATCCATCGGCGCGTTCCGGGGGCGCGGCTGCCTCAGGCCCTGCGAGCGCTCAGCGCTTGCAGGGCTTGTTCATGAAGGAGCCGCAGTCATAGGGCTTCGAGAGCTCGTCGCGGATCGAATAATCCTTGCCCTCGAAGCGGTTGACGATGTCGTCGATGCGCCACCCGCCGTCTTCCTCAACCATGCGGAACCGCACGGTGACCGGCTGCTTGAAGCTGCGGAAGGTGGCGGTGACCTGTGCCTTGCCGTTCGCCGGCTTCTCGGTGACGGCGACATGCAGGTTCTTCACCTCGCCATCCTGGCCATTGATGAAGGGATCGGCGCCGATCTGACCCATCTCGCCGCTTTCGTCCTGATAGAGATCGTCTCGGGCGAAGAGAGCGGCGAGGCTCTTGCTGAGGAGTCTGTCGCGATGCGGCGGGCGCCAGGGCGGCTCGCCGGAAGCCGCGAGCGTCTTGATGGTGATGGCATAGGCGTCCTTCACCGGCCGGTCCGGCGTTGCCTCGGCCGCGCGGGCCGCGATCGCCAGCAGGGCGGTGAGCCCGGTCAAAGCGAGCGCGAGCGCAAGCTGGCGGAAGGCCGCGATCATGCCTCGCTCTCTTCGTCCCCGAACAGGCCGAACTGCGCTGTCTCGCGCGACGGCTCGGGCATGCCGAGATGGCGGAAGGCGTGCGGCGTCAGCAGGCGTCCGCGAGGGGTGCGCTGGATGAAGCCCTGCTGGAGCAGGAAGGGCTCGATGATCTCCTCGATCGCGTCGCGCGGCTCGGAGAGCGAGGCGGCGATGGTCTCGATCCCGACCGGGCCGCCGCCGAAATTGATCGCGACCGTGGTGAGGTAGCGTCGGTCCATCTGGTCGAGGCCGATCGCATCGACGTCGAGCAGGGAGAGCGCCTTGTCGGCGACCTTTCGGGTGACGATCGGGTCGCCGTCGACGATGGCGAAGTCGCGCACGCGGCGCAGCAGCCGGCCGGCGATGCGCGGTGTACCCCGGGAACGCTTGGCGATCTCGTTGGCGCCATCGTCGGACATCGGCACGCCCAATACGCGGGCGCCGCGGGCGACGATGCCCTGCAATTCCTCGACCGTGTAGAACTGCAGGCGGATAGGGATGCCGAAACGGTCGCGCAGCGGCGTCGTCAGCAGGCCAGCGCGGGTGGTGGCGCCGACGAGGGTGAATTTCGGCAGGTCGATCTTGACCGAGCGCGCCGCCGGGCCTTCGCCGATGATGAGGTCGAGCTGGTAGTCCTCCATCGCCGGATAGAGGATTTCCTCGACCGCCGGGTTGAGCCGGTGGATCTCGTCGATGAAGAGCACGTCGCGCTCTTCCAGATTGGTGAGCTGGGCGGCGAGATCGCCGGCCTTGGCGATCACCGGCCCGGAGGTCGAGCGGAAATTGACGCCGAGCTCGCGCGCCACGATCTGCGCCAGCGTCGTCTTGCCGAGACCAGGCGGGCCGACGAATAGGACATGGTCGAGCGCGTCGCCACGGCTTTTGGCGGCGTTGATGAAGACCTGGAGATTCGCGCGCGCCGCGGCCTGGCCGGTGAAATCGGCGAGCGAAAGCGGGCGCAGCGAGGTTTCGCTGTCGTCCTCGCGGCGTTCGGCCGTCATCAGCCCGGAGCGTTTCGGCTCGCTCACAGCGCGATCTCCAGTTCGAGGGCGTCGTGGATCGGAATGTCCATGTATCCCGTCTTGATGATGGTCGGCACGACCGAGCGATAGGCGTCGATGGCTTCGAGATAAAGCCCCGAGAGGCGAAAGCCGCGGCGCTGATAGAAGGTCATGCCTGGCATGTTGTCGTTGGTCAGCATCGCCTTGAGCCTCTTGGCGCCGGCCTTGCGCGCCGAGAAGATGACGGCGTCGAGCATGCGGATCGCCACGCCTTCGCCGGTTTTCAGCGAGTGGAGCGCGCAGAGATAGGCGGTGTCGCCCCTGACCGTCCAGCTCGCCAGCGCGGCCGTCGTGCCGTCAGGCTCGAACAGGCCGAGCGCGTCGATCTCGGCGACGTCGTAGACGTGCAGGCCGATCATCATGCTGTGCGAGCCCCAGCTCGCCAGCATGATCCGCAGGAGCTCGCGCTTGTCGGTGACGATGCGCAGGTCCAGCTCTTCGGGCGCGCTCACTTCGCCAGTTCCTTCAGGCCCAGCTTGATGAGCTGGGCCGTGCCCGCGCCGTCGCCGGCCGCCTTGGCGGCAGCCGCGACCGCCGCGATGGCCTGTGCCTGAGGATAGCCGAGATTGGCGAGCGCCGAGACCGCGTCGGCGATCGGCTGCGGCAGCTTCCTGTCTTCGAGCGCGCCGGAGAGCTGGACGATGCCGGGGTCGATATGGCCGAAGGCCGGTGCCTTGTCCTTGAGCTCGGCGCAGAGGCGCTGGGCGAGCTTGGGGCCGACGCCGGGCGCGCGCGCGATCGCGGCCTTGTCGTTGGTGGCGATGGCGGTGGCGAGGCTGCCTGGATCGAGCGTCGAGAGGATGGCGAGTGCGACCTTGGCGCCGACGCCCTGCACCACCTGCATCAGCCGGAACCAGTCGCGCTCGATATCGGACATGAAGCCGTAGAGGCGGATCGCATCCTCGCGGACATGGGTCTCGATCGAGAGCGCTGCCGCCTCGCCGGGCTTGGGCAGGCGCTGCAGCGTGCGCGCCGAGCACTGCACGACATAGCCGACGCCCTGCACGTCGATGATGACGTGGTCCTCGCCGTAGGAATCGATCAGGCCCTTGAGCTTGCCGATCATGGTTGCCGTCCCCCAACGGTCACGTTCAACCCGCCGCGCGCATCTGCGCGACGAGCGCTTTGATGCCGCGATGCTGGGCATGGCAGATCGCGACCGCGAGCGCGTCCGCCGCGTCGGCGGATCTGGTCTCGGCCTTGGGCAGCAGCACGCGGATCATCGCCTGCACCTGCTTCTTGTCGGCGTGGCCGACGCCGACCACGGTCTTCTTGACGAGGTTGGCGGCGTATTCGGCGACGCTGAGGCCCGCGAGCGCGGGCACGACCAGCGCGATGCCGCGGGCCTGGCCGAGCTTCAGCGCCGATTGCGGATCGCGATTGATGAAGGTCTCCTCGACCGCGGCCTCATGCGGACTGTGCGCGACGATGACCTGGTGCAGGCCCTCATGCAGCTGCCGCAGGCGCTCGCCGAGGGACAGATCGCCGTCGCTCTCGATGCAGCCGCAGGCGACGAAGGAGAGCTTGCTGCCCTCGGAGACGACGATGCCCCAGCCGGTCTTCCGGAGGCCGGGATCGAGACCGAGGATGCGAATCGCGGGTGCCATGACACGCCCAAACTAGCGGGTGTTTCGGACTTGTCCCATGCGGAACTTGAGTGGAGATGAATTCTCCTCATCGATCCCATCAAAAAGGAAAGCTGTTCTTGCCGGAGGCCGGCAGGCATGTTCGCCAGAGAATTATCCTCTCGCGCCGATGCCATGCCTTTCAGCCTTGCCTCCTTCATGCCCGGCCTGACGGCCGACGGCATCGCCGTCCTGCTGGCCGCTACCCTGCTCGGCGGGCTGGTGCGCGGCTTCACCGGCTTCGGCTTCGCGATGGTGTTCATGCCGCTGGCCTCGATGGTGCTCGGGCCGGTGGCGGCGCTGGGGCTGATCTGGTTCATCGACCTGCCCTTCGCTCTGCCGATCGCGGCGCGCAGTTCCAAGAATGCCGAGTGGAGCGAGATTCTGCCGCTGCTGCTGACGGCGACATTGGCGTTGCCGGCCGGGATCTGGCTGCTGATCTGGCTCGACCGCGAGACGATGCGCTGGCTCCTCGCCCTGCTGGTGCTTCTCGCCGTCGGCCTCATGGCCTCGGGCTGGCGCTATCACGGGCGCCCGACGATCCCGCTATCGCTCGGTGTCGGCGCGCTGTCGGGGCTGTTCAACGGCATGGCCTCGATCGGCGGCATGCCGCTCGCGGTGTTCTGGCTCGGTGCGCAGCGCAACGACCGGCACAAGACGCGGGCCAACATGCAGACCTTCTTCGGCGTCTCGACGCTGATCAGCGGCACCGTTCTGTGGTGGAAGGGCATCCTGACCGGCGGCGCGTTGCTGATGGCGGTGCCGCTCTTCGCGGTCTACGGCGTCGGGCTCTGGGCCGGCACGCACGGCTTCCGGCTCGCTTCTGAGCGGAACTTCCGGCGCGGCGCCTATCTGGTGATCTTCTTGAGCGCGCTGATCAGCCTGCCGCTCTGGGACGTGGTGATCGGGCGGTAGTCGAGGACCGTCATCAACTCAGTTTGTTTTGGTCTCTGACGCGGGCATTTGCGATGACGATGATGCGTCGCATGATTGCGGTGAGAGCGACGATTGGCTTTTTTCCGTTTGCGATGAGGCGTGTGTAGGCGTCGCGCATGGCGGGGTCGTGCCTTGCGGCGGCCATTGCGGGCATGAACAGGGCGGCCTTGATTTCGGCCCTGCCGCCTCTGGTTGGGCGGTAGGCGTCTCGACTGCCGCTCTGGTTTGGATGAGGAGCCAGGCCTGCGAGTGCGGCGGCCTGGCGCCGGCTGATGCGTCCGAGCTCGGGCATGAGTGCGATGAGGGTGGCGGCGGTGGTCGTTCCGATGCCGCGGATGGAGCGCAAGGCCTGCTCGCTTCTGTCGGTGCGGGCGATGGTGCGCAGGGTCTCGGCGATGGTTTGCGCCAGGGCGGCGATCTGGGCTTTGAGGCAGTCGTGCAGGGCCTGGAGCGGGGCTTTGACCGGTTCGATGCCGGGAGCGTTGAGCCGGTTGGTGCAGGCCGTTCTCTGGGCGACGAGATCGGCTCTGGTCCGCACCAGGACCTGGAGGCGCTCGCGTGCCGGGGCGGGCGCCTGCCAGCGGATCAGCCGAGCGTGGCGCTCGGCGCCGTAGCGGGCAAGCGCCCTGGCATCGAGCGCATCGCTCTTCCCGAGCGTCCCATAGGAGCGGATGAAGGCCTTGACCTTGCGGGCATCGGCGCGATGGGCCGGGCAGCCGGCTGAGACGAGCGCCGCCAGCAGGGCGTCCTCATAGCCGCCCGTCGCCTCGCAGACGACGAGGCAGTCCGGGCCGAGCCCGGCTGCGAAGGCTGCCAGGGCCGAAGCCTCGTTAGGGAGACTGCCGAGGGTGTCGCCGCGGCTGTCGAAGACGACGATCCCGGCCTTGCCGACATCACAGCCGAGGAAACGGGAGGGTTCAGGGACCGTGGTGCAAACCGGCATCGGGAGCTATCCTCGAAGGGCTTGTGATTGTCTGCGGGCGTTCGGCTCATGCGAAGAGGCCCTGGCAACTCACCAAGCGTGACAAGGAAGCGACCCGCAACCTCGATGACGACGGGCGAAAGCCCTGGCTCGGGACGGTCGACGAGTCGGGTCTGGTCCGGCCGGCCAGCCGGACCAGACATCCCGCTCACGCGGAACAAAACCTCAATACCCCATCACAAACAGACAATGCTCGGGCTTGATCCGAGCATCTCATGACGAGGAGGTGCGGGAGCCTCGTCTGGCAAGAGATTCTCGGGTCAAGCCCGAGAATGACGCAGGCTGAAATCAGGCGCTGAGCTTCGCCATGATGTCGTCGGCGATCTCGAAGTTGGCGAAGACGTTCTGGACGTCGTCGTCATTGTCGAGCGCTTCCATCAGCCGCATCATCGAGGCGGCCTTGTCCTCGTCGAGCGGGGCCGTCGTGGTCGGCCGCCAGACGGGCTTGGCCGAGGCCGGGGCGCCGAGCGCGGCTTCGAGGGCCTTGGAGACCTCGTTCAGGCTGTCGAAGGCGCAGAGGATGGTGTGGCCGTTCTCGTCCGAGATCACGTCGTCGGCGCCGGCCTCGATCGCGGCGTCCATGATCTTGTCGGCATCGCCGGCCTCCGGCGGATAGGTGATCTCGCCGACGCGGTTGAACATGAAGGAGACGGAGTTGCTCTCGCCGAGCGCGCCGCCCGCCTTGGTGAAGTAGGAGCGGACGGCCGAGGCGGTGCGGTTGCGGTTGTCGGTGAGCGCCTCGACGATGACGGCGGCGCCGCCGGGACCATAGCCCTCGTAGCGGACCTCATCGTAATTGTCGCCTTCGCCGCCGGCCGCCTTGTTGATGGCGCGCTGGATGTTGTCCTTCGGCATGTTCTCGGCGCGGGCGGCGAGAACGGCCATGCGCAGGCGCGGATTCATGTTGATGTCGGGCATGCCCATCTTGGCGGCCACGGTTATTTCGCGGGCCAGTTTCGAGAACAGCTTGGAGCGCACCGCGTCCTGCTTGCCCTTGCGGTGCATGATGTTCTTGAACTGTGAATGGCCGGCCATGGGGACTCTTTGCCCTCTGAGAAGATGGAACCATGGGAACATCGCCCGCCGGCGCGGGCCGGAGGCGAATGGAACGGCCTTATAGGCGCGGGCTTCCGTGGCAGGCAAGCGTCCGCTGGGCTTCCGGCCGAGAAACGGCGGCGAAGCCGCCGTTAAGCCATTCTTTGCCATAGATGAGCATTATGCCGGCGCCCCGCGGTGAATTCCTGCCGCTGCCTTCTCCAGCCACCGTGACGTCGTGACATCCAACTCCATCGCCGCGCAGGAGCACCGCTTCCAGGCGTTCCGGATCTTCAACGAAGATATCGAACTTCTCGGTTCGCTGGCCGGCTTTGCGCGCGATCGGCTGCCGAAGCTGCTGGAGGAACTGCACGCGCAATTCGCGCCCTGGCCCGAGATCGCGCAGGCCCTGCGCAGGCCCGACGTGCATGAGCGGCGGCTCGCGCACTGGATAAAGCTTGCGTCGGGGAATCTGGGCGAGGGCTACACCGAGTCGGCACGCGGCCTGGCGACCGTCTTTCACGATCGCGGCGTGCCGATCTATGCCGTGGTGATCTGCCACGCGATCGTCTCGAACGCCATCATCGTGGAACTCGGGCTCGACCGCCGGAGCATGATGGGGCTGTCGAGCTTTTGGCAGAGGCGCAAGCTCGACCGGCGCATCGCGATGCGAACGGCGTTGTCCAAGGCGACGCAGCTCGATCTCGAATTGCTGCTGGAAACCTACGCCGTCGTTCAGCAGGAAAGCCGCGACCGCACGCGCCAACAGATCGAGACGTTCGAGATCACCGTCCGGGAGGTGGTGAGCGCGGTGAACGCCAGCGCCGGCAAGGTCGGGCGGCTCGCGGCATCGGTCGAGAACGTGGTGGGGGAAACCAGCGCCCAGGCCGAGCGCGCCGTTGGGGCGGCGGAGAGCGCCTCCGACAACGTCAGCAATGTCGCGACTGCAACGAACGAATTGTCGATTTCGCTCGACCATGTCGCGGCAGAGGTCGTGCGGGCATCGACGATTGCGCATGAGGCCCATGCCGCGGCCCAGAAGACCGACGCCATCGTCAAAAGCCTGGCACATTCGGCGGAGACGATCGGTTCGGTCGTGGAGATGATCCAGACGATCGCCAGCCAGACCAACCTGCTGGCGCTCAACGCCACGATCGAGGCGGCGCGTGCCGGCGAGACGGGCCGCGGCTTCGCCGTCGTCGCAACCGAGGTGAAGCAGCTTTCGGCGCGCACCGCCAAGGCCACTGACGAGATCGCGGCCCAGGTCCCGGCCATGCAGGCTGCGACGCGCGAGGCGGTCGCCGCGATCGAGAGCATCGTCGCCTTCGCCAGCCAGGTGAACGGGATCGCGGGTGCGGTCGCGGCCAGCATCGACGAGCAGCGCGCCGCGACGCAGGAGATCGCCCGCAGCGCCGATCAGGCGGCGATGGGCACGCAGGAGAACGCCGAAACCATCGTGCAGTTGAGCGACAGCGCGCAGCAGGCCGGAAAGGCGGTGCATGACGTGCTCGACGTGGCCGGAACGCTGTCCCGCCAGGCGGAGAGCCTGAACCACGCCTTCGACGATCTGATCCGGCAGAACCGCGCGGTTTAGAGCCTGCCGGGCTTGACTGGGACCACAACGTCATTCCGGGGCTTCGCGTCAGCGAAGAGCCCGGAACCCATGAACACTGGATCGTACGAGAAGCCTCGTTGGATCGCGTCTTTCGATGGGCTGGTGTTCATGGGTTCCGGGCTCGGGCCTTCAGCCCGCCCGGAATGACGGCGTGGTTCCGTGTCAAACCGGCGTGCTTCAGAGCCGTCGGCCGACCTCGTCAGGCTTGCGCCCAGCCGGGCAGGGCCTCGCTGAGATGCGGGCCGACCCGCACCGCCCAGACCGCCGTCGCCAGCCCCGTCGCATCGTCGATCTCGACGGCGACGCCCGACAGCGTGCCTTCGCCGGTTGCCGGCTCCAGCCTTGCGCCAGGTACCTTCTGCAGGAAGCGGCGCACCGGCTCGTCCTTCTGCATGCCGAGCACGGAATCATAGTCCCCGCACATGCCGGCATCCGACTGGTAGGCGGTGCCGGCCGGGAGGATGCGGGTGTCGGATGTCGGGGCATGGGTATGCGTGCCGACCACGAGGCTGGCCCGGCCATCGAGGAAATAGGCCATGGCCTGCTTTTCGCTGGTCGCCTCGGCATGGACGTCGACGATGACGGCATCCGCGACTTCGCCGAGCGGGCAGGCGGCGAGCTCGCGCTCGACCGCGGCAAAGGGATCGTCGAGCGGATCCATGAAGAGGCGGCCCATGACGTTGACGACGAGGACGCGGGCGCCGTTGCGGGCCTCGATAACGGTCGCGCCGCGGCCGGGCGTGCCGGGCGGATAGTTCGCCGGGCGGATCAACCTGTCCTGCCTGGTGATGAAGACCAGGGCCTCGCGCTGATCCCAGGAATGGTTGCCGAGGGTGACGACATCGGCGCCGGCTGCCAGGATCTCGTCGCAGATCGCCTCGGTGATGCCAAAGCCGCCGGCGGAGTTCTCGCCGTTGATGACGACGCAGTCGAGCTTCCAGGCCTCGCGCAGGGCGGGGAGGCGCTCCTGCACTGCGATCCGGCCGGGGCGGCCGACGACGTCACCGAGGAAAAGCAGACGCATAGAGGGCTCCGAACGCGTGAGATCGCCCACCACACAAGCCCTCATCCTGAGGAGCGGCCGCAGGCCGCGTCTCTAAGGATGCTCCAGAAGGCACCGGAGACTCCTGGAACATCCTTCGAGACGCCGTTCCTGCGAACGGCTCCTCAGGATGAGGGCTGTGGATTGGCAGTTCCGTCCCACTCCGTGGCCCGAAAGCCCGGCGGAATCAACCGCAGCGAATGGTTTCGCGTTCGGTCACGATCCAGTCGAGGCGCCGGTCGTGAGGCTCGTCGGGGACGGCCTCGATCTCCTGCGCGCCATAGCCGATGCCGATGCTGACGGTGGGGCCAAGCTCCGCAAGGGCGCGATCGTAATAGCCCTTGCCGTAGCCGATGCGGTAGCCGCGCCGGTCGAAGGCGGCGAGCGGCACGATCAGGATGGCGGGCTTCGCCTCGGGCTCGGCCGGAGCGGGAACGAGCGTGCCGAAACCGCCGGGCACGATCGGCTCATAGGGCGCCCAACGGCGAAAGATCATGTGCTTGTCGACGATGGCCGGCAGGCAGAGTGGCAGGCCGCGATCATGCAACGCTTCGAGGATCGGGCGCGGATCGGCCTCGGACCGCATTGGCCAATAGGCGGAAACCGGGCCGCGGCTCTCCCAGACGGGCAGCGCGAGGACGCGCGCGGCGATTTCGGAATCCCATTCGAGCCGGTCGTCGATCTCGAGCGCGTCCCGCCGGTCGAGCGCGGCCGCGCGAAGGGCGGCTTTCCGGGGGGAGGGCGTTACAGGCGCATCGGCGGGCATCGTCGTCATGAAGGTTGCGGAGCCACCTCGGCCGTGGAGTTTTGAATCCCGGGACACCTACAGAAGTAGGTGGGCGCCGTGTGTCCGGATCCAGGGACCCGGTCAGGGACAGCTCCCTAGGGAGTCGTATGGGCCCGGGGAATGCTGTCTCGCACGCACCAGGCAGCCCCGCTCAGCCAATGTAAGTAAGCTGCCGGCAAAGCGCCAGAGGCGATTTGCATCCATGCACCGGGATGCCTTGCGCCTCCCGGCCGGGCGCGCCATGAAAGTGTTCATATTTTGGCCGTGGTGCGCAGGTGATATAGACAGGCGCGACATATTCGGAAAACCGGTTTCATCGATGCTTCGTTCGATCCTTGCCCGTCATCTTTCCCGTCCCGGGCTGACGGCGCTCGCCCTCGCCGCGGCGCTTTTCGGCGGCGCCGTGCCGGGCGTGGCGCAGGACGCCGCCGACCTGCTGGTCCGCACCACGCGGCTGGAAAACCAGCTGCGCCAGATGTCTGGCCAGATCGAGCAGCTCCAGTTCGAGAATCGCCGCCTCAGCGAGCAGGTGCGCAAGTTCCAGGAGGACGTCGATTTCCGCCTGAGCGAGAAGGGCGGCGGACGCTCCGGTGGGGCTGCGCCGGCCCCTGTGGCACCGCCGCCCGCCGGCGGCGCGCCTGCGCCCCAGCGCCAGCGACGCGGCGACGCCTTCGATCCGACGATGCAGCAGGGCGCGGCTGGCGCGCCGCAGCAGCTTGGTGGCGGCATCGCCGGCATCATCGAGGATGAGTACGGCGGAGGCCCTGCCACCGGCCAGCCGCTCGACCTCCAGGGCGTCGGGAGGCCAGTTCCGCAAGGCGGCCTGTCGCAGGCCATGCCGCGCGGACCGAGCGTCGCCGCCGCCAGTGGGCCGCAGAGCGCGAAGGAAGCTTATGATCTCGCCTTTGCCTCCTTGCAGCGGAAGGAATTCGAGCAGGCGGAGATGGGTTTCCGGCAGTTCCTGCAGAGCTATCCGCGCGACCGGCTGGCGGTCGATGCCACCTACTGGCTGGGCGAGAGCTATCTCCAGCGGCAGCGCTATCGCGAGGCGGCCGAGCAGTTCCTGAAGATCTCGCGGGAATCGCCGAAGGCGACCAAGGCGCCGGACAGCCTGCTGAAGCTCGGCATGGCGCTGAACGGGCTCGGAGCCAAAGACCAGGCCTGTGCGACCTATGCCAAGGTCGGTGTCGACTATCCTGCGGCGTCCAATTCCGTGCGCCAGGGCATTGCGCGCGAACGGCGCCGCTCCGGCTGCGCTTGAGCGCGGCATCTCAGAACGAAACGATGATGTCGCCGGTCTCGCCTGTCGAGGCCGGCGAACTCTTTATGGGGCTGGCGTGCCAGGCGGCACTGCTCGTCGCCGTGTCGGGCGGCCCTGATTCCGTCGCGCTGCTGGCGCTGCTCGCCGAATGGGGGCGGGCCTCAGGCCGGCCAAAGGTCCATGCCGCAACCGTCGATCACGGCTTGCGGCCGGAATCGGCAGAGGAGGCGGTTGCCGTCGCATCGCTCTGTGACCGGCTCGGCATTGGGCACAGGATTTTGCATTGGGACGGGCCGAAGCCCGGCAGTGGCCTCCAGGCCGAAGCCAGGCGCGCCCGCTACGCGTTGCTGGCGGGCGAGGCGCGGCGGCTTGGCGGGGCGGTGCTGGTCACGGCCCATACGCTCGACGACCAGGCCGAGACGATGCTGATGCGGCTCGCTCATGGCTCCGGCCCATCCGGTCTGGTCGGGATGCGGGACCGTGTCGAGAAGGAAGGTATCGTGCTCGCCCGCCCGCTGCTCGGTGTCCCAAAGGCGCGGCTGGTGGCCACTGCAGAGGCGAGGGGGCTGCCCTTCTTTCGGGACCCGAGCAATGCCGATCCGCGTTTCGAGCGCGTCCGCTGGCGGGGCGCGATGCCGGTGCTGGCGGAACACGGGCTGACGGCCGAGCGCTTCGGGCGCCTCGCCGAGCGAATGGCGCGGCTGGACGCGGGGGCGGCGCAACGTGCGCGGGATGTCTTCGCGGTGGTCCGCATGCCATCGGAACCCCATTCGGAACCCGACGAGCAGCGCCTGCGACTCGACTTCCGGGCTCTGTTGACGGAGCCGGAGGAGATCGTTCTGCGTGTGCTGGCGCTGGCGCTAGAGGGCGTCACGGCCGGTGGTGACGGCTACGGCCGGCTCGAGCGGCTCGAAGAATGCGTGCAAGCCCTGCGCGACGCTGCGAAGGCGGGTTTCGCCATCAGACGGACATTGTCCGGCTGCATTATCGCGCTTGGCCGAGACGGCGTGTTGGCCCTTCGGCGAGAAGGGCCACGGCGACGCGGTGTTCACCCTGCGAAATCTTAGTGCCGCCTCCCCATCTGTTTCCCTTGGCAAGGGCGTGTGCCGCACCTAGATTACCTGAGCAAACCCTTGGCCTTATCCGGTTGGACCGGCAGGCCCGATCGGACTGGTGATGAATCCGAATTTTCGTAATTTCGCACTCTGGGTGGTGATCTTCCTGCTCGTGCTGGCTCTGGTGACGCTGTTCCAGAGCCCAAGCCAGCGGGCGAGCACGAACGAAATCCCCTATAGCCAGCTGATCAACGAGGCGGAGGCCGGGCGCGTTTCGAACGTCGTCGTGGCCGGGCAGGAGATTTCCGGCAGCTTCTCCGATGGCCGCAGCTTCGTGACCTATGCGCCTTATGGCGACCCGAACCTGCTGAAGACCATGGCCCAGAAGGGCGTTCAGGTTTCGGCGCGGGCTCCGTCAGAGGGCACGCCCTGGTTCATGGCGCTGCTCGTCAACTCGCTGCCCTTCGTGATCTTCATCGGCCTGTGGATATTCATGTCCCGCCAGATGCAGAACGGCGCCGGCCGGGCGATGGGCTTCGGCAAGTCGAAGGCCAAGCTGCTGACCGAGGCGCATGGCCGCGTCACCTTCGATGATGTCGCGGGCATCGACGAGGCCAAGGAAGACCTGCAGGAGATCGTCGAGTTCCTGCGCGATCCGCAGAAGTTCCAGCGGCTCGGCGGGCGCATTCCGCGCGGCGTGCTGCTCGTCGGCCCTCCCGGTACCGGCAAGACGCTGACGGCCCGCGCCGTCGCCGGCGAAGCCAATGTGCCGTTCTTCACGATCTCGGGCTCCGACTTCGTCGAGATGTTCGTTGGCGTCGGCGCCAGCCGCGTCCGCGACATGTTCGAGCAGGCCAAGAAGAACGCGCCCTGCATCATCTTCATCGACGAGATCGACGCGGTCGGCCGTCATCGCGGCGCCGGCCTCGGCGGCGGCAATGACGAGCGCGAGCAGACGCTGAACCAGCTCCTCGTCGAGATGGACGGCTTCGAGCCGAACGAGGGCGTGATCATCATCGCCGCGACCAACCGTCCGGACGTGCTCGACCCGGCGCTGCTGCGCCCCGGCCGTTTCGACCGCCAGATCGTCGTGCCGAACCCTGATGTCGCCGGCCGCGAGAAGATCCTGAAGGTCCATGTCCGCAAGGTGCCGATGGCGCCGGACGTCGACCTGAAGATCCTCGCCCGCGGCACGCCCGGCTTCTCCGGCGCCGACCTGATGAACCTTGTCAACGAGGCGGCCCTGCTGGCGGCGCGTCGCGGCAAGCGCATGGTCACCCATGCCGAGTTCGAGGACGCCAAGGACAAGGTCATGATGGGCGCCGAGCGCAAATCCATGGCGATGTCCGAGGAAGAGAAGAAGCTGACCGCCTATCACGAGGCGGGCCACGCTATCGTCGGCCTCTACGTTCCCGCCGGCATCCCCGTCCACAAGGCGACGATCATTCCGCGCGGACGTGCGCTCGGCATGGTCAAGTTCCTGCCGGAGGGCGACCGCTACTCGATGAAGTTCAAGGAGTTCACCTCGCAGCTTGCGGTCGCCATGGGCGGGCGCGTGGCGGAGGAGATGACCTTCGGACGCGAGAACGTGACCTCGGGCGCCACCGGCGACATCCAGCAGGCGACCAAGATGGCCAAGGCCATGGTCACGCAGATGGGCTATTCGGACGAGCTCGGCATGGTCGCCTATGGCGACAACCAGGAAGAGGTCTTCCTGGGTATGTCGATGGGCCGCAGCCAGTCGATCTCCGAGTCGACGGCCCAGAAGATCGATGCCGAGGTCAAGCGTCTGGTCGATCAGGGCTATCAGGACGCCAAGACCATCCTGACCGAGCACCATGAGGAGTTCGTCTCGGTGGCCGAGGCGCTGCTCGAGTTCGAGACGCTGACGGGCGAGGAGATCCGCGATCTGATCGCCGGCAAGCGCCCGGTGCGCGATGCCGACGACACGCCGCACGCTCCGCGCGGCTCGGCCGTGCCGAGCGCCGGCAAGGGCCGCAAGCGCGGCGAGCCGGATGCCGGGATGGAGCCGCAGCCCCAGGCCTGAGGCAGACTCGGATAAACGAAAAAGGGCGGCCGAGAGGCCGCCCTTTTTCGTTTATCCAGCTCCGTCATGCTCGGGCTCGACCCGAGCATCTCGTGACGAGAAGGCTCCTGCTCCTCATCTTTCCCGAGATTTTCGGGTCTGCGCTGCGCTCCGCCCGGGAACGACGAGCCCTCCGTCGTGCAGGCCTTCTTCGGCCGCTGTCATGTTCCGTCATAATATGTGACAAGGCGGAAAGGTTTTTTGGCTATAGAACGCGCAAAATCGGGCGCGACAGCCCCTCGGAAACGAATCGCAATGACGCGCAAATATTTCGGGACGGACGGCATTCGCGGACGGGCGAACGGCGTCATCACGCCGGACCTCGCCCTGAAGGTCGGACAGGCCACGGGCCTCGCCTTCCGCCGCGGCGAGCATCGCCACCGGGTCGTGATCGGCAAGGATACGCGGCTTTCCGGCTACATGATCGAATATGCCATGGTCGCCGGCTTTACCGCGGTCGGCATGGACGTGATGCTGCTCGGCCCGATGCCAACACCGGCCGTCGCCATGTTGACGCGCTCGATGCGCGCCGATCTCGGCGTGATGATCTCGGCCTCGCACAACGCCTATGAGGACAACGGCATCAAGCTGTTCGGCCCCGACGGCTACAAGCTCAACGACGAGGTCGAGCGGGAGATCGAGGCATTGATCGATGCCGATCTCGGGCCGCGATTGGCTGCGTCGGCGGGGCTGGGCCGGGCCAAGCGCATCGACAGCGCCGCGGCGCGCTATGTCGAGTTCGCCAAGCGCACCATGCCGCGCAATATGAGCCTCGAGGGCCTGCGCATCGTGCTCGATTGCGCCAACGGCGCCGGCTACAAGGTCGCGCCGGAAGCGCTCTGGGAGCTGGGCGCCGAAGTCATCGTCATCGGCGACGAGCCTGATGGCTTCAACATCAATCGCGAGGTTGGCTCGACGCATCCGGAAGCGCTCGTTGCCAAGGTCCGCGAGCTGCGCGCCGATATCGGCATCGCGCTGGATGGCGACGCGGATCGCGTGCTGATCATCGACGAGCAGGGGCACATCGTCGATGGCGACCAGCTGATGGCAGTGATCGCGCGCTCATGGCTGGAGGACGGACGCCTGTCGGCGCCCGGCATCGTCGCGACCGTGATGTCCAATCTCGGGCTGGAACGCTACCTTGCGGGGCTAGGCCTGTCGCTGGCGCGCACCGCGGTCGGCGACCGCTATGTGCTGGAGCACATGCGCACTCACGGCTTCAATCTTGGCGGCGAGCAATCCGGCCACATCATCCTCTCGGATTTCGGCACGACCGGCGATGGGCTGGTGGCGGCGCTGCAATTGCTCGCAGTGGTCAAGCGGATGGACAAGCCGGTCTCGGAAGTCTGCCATTGCTTCGAGCCGCTGCCGCAGATCCTCAAGAATGTCCGCTACAAGGCGGGCAAGCCGCTGGAGCAGCAGGCGGTGGTCAGCGCGATCGAGGCGGCGAGGCAGTTGCTCGGCGAGAGCGGCCGGCTCGTCATCCGCCCGTCGGGCACCGAGCCGGTGATCCGCGTGATGGCCGAGGGCGACGATCGCGACCTCGTCGAGCGCGCGGTGGACGATGTCGTCGATGCCGTGACGAAGGCGGCGGCCTGAAGCAGATTGAGGGGTAACGGTTCGGGCGTCATTCCGGGCTTCGCGCAGCGAAGAGCCCGGAACCCAGAACCGATGCGCCTGATCGCACGGCACGATCGGCCAAAGCCCATTTTCGGCGAATCGGTTCTGGGTTCCGGGCTCAGGCCTTTGGCCTGCCCCGGAATGACGCTGGCGTTCTTGCAGCTCGCTCACACCACCGCAGTCAACCCGCCATCGACCATGAGCAGATGGCCGTTGACGTAGTCGGAGGCGGGAGCGGAGAGGAAGATGGCGGCGCCGACCAATTCCCTGGTCTCGCCCCAGCGCCCGGCCGGCGTGCGACTGCAGACCCAGTTCGTGAAGGCCTCGTCCGCGATCAGCGCCGTGTTGATCTCGGTGGCGAAGTAGCCGGGGCCGATGGCATTGGCCTGGATGTTGTGCTTGCCGAGCTCGGCTGCGAGACCCCGCGTCATCATCTTCACCGCGCCCTTCGAGGCGGTGTAGGGGATGATGGTGGCGCGGCCGAGTTCGCTCATCACCGAGCCGATATTGATGATCTTGCCGCGCTTGCGTGGCACCATCCGCTTCGTCACGGCCTGGGTGACGTAGAAGACCGAATGCAGGTTGGTGTTCATCACCTCATGCCAGCCCTCGACCGGGAATTCGGTGATCGGCGCGCGCTTCTGCATGCCGGCATTGTTGATGAGGATGTCGATGGGGCCGATATCGGCCTCGATCGCGGCGATGCCGGCCTCGACCGCCCGGTGATCGGTGACGTCGAAGGCGGCGATGGAGGCCTTGCGGCCGGCCTGGCTAAGCGCCTGCTGTGCCCGTTCGAGCTTGCCCTTGTCGCGGCCGTTCAGCACCACATGGGCGCCGGCCTCCGACAGGCCTTCCGCAAGCGCAAGGCCGATGCCCTGGCCCGAGCCGGTGACGAGCGCGATCTTGCCTTCGAGACTGAACAGCGACAGCGACATGGCGTATCCTCGCAGAGTGCTCCGGCGGGGAGCAGTTTCGGTTTGCGCACAACCTGCATCCTTCGGTAAGCAGGTTTCAAACGATTAGACAATGGTTGCGGACGCGGTTCGGCAACAGAGCGGGAGCGAGACATGCGTGCCGTCTTCATTCATGGCGAGAAGGACCTGCGCGTCGAGGCTACGACAGCGCCCGAGCTCGGGCCCCACGACGTCAGGGTGCGGATCGAGGCCGGCGGCATCTGCGGCTCGGATCTGCATTATTATCTTCATGGCGGTTTCGGCACGATCCGCGTGCGCGAGCCGATGATCCTGGGCCATGAGATCGCAGGCCGGGTCGAGGCGGTCGGCGGCGAGGTCTCGCGTGTGCAGCCGGGCGACCGTGTGGCGGTCAATCCGAGCCGGGCCTGCGGCCATTGCCGCTATTGCCAGATGGGCCTGCAGCAGCACTGCACCGACATGCAATTCTACGGCTCGGCGATGCGCTTCCCGCATGTGCAGGGCGGTTTCCGCGATGTGCTGGTCGTCGAGGAGCGGCAGGCTGTGAAGGTGGCGCCGCATGTCACGGCAGCCGAGGCGGCCTTCGCCGAGCCGCTTTCGGTCTGCCTGCATGCCGCCAAGCGCGCCGGCCCGCTGCTCGGCAAGCGCGTGCTGGTAACGGGCTCCGGGCCGATCGGGGCGCTCACCATCGTCGCGGCGAAGGCGGCGGGCGCCGCCGAGATCGTGGCGACGGACGTGGTCGACGGTCCCCTGCCGATCGCGCGCAAGATGGGCGCGACCGCGACGATCAATGTCGCGGCCGAACCTGAACGGCTGAAAGCGGAGTATGGAGCGGAGAAGGGTGCCTTCGACGTCATGTTCGAGGCATCCGGCAATCAGCATGCGCTGAGCGGCGCCTTCGACGTGATCAGGCCGGGCGGCGTCATCGTCCAGATCGGCGTCGGCGGCCAGTTCACCCTGCCGATGAATGTCGTCGTCGCCAAGGAGTTCGACCTGCGCGGCTCCTTCCGCTTCCACGAGGAATTCGACTGGGCGGTGGCGATGATCGGCTCGGGCAATATCGACCTCTCGCCGCTGCTGACCGCGACGATTCCCGTCGACCGCGCGGTCGAGGCCTTCGACCTTGCCGCCGACAAGTCGAAGGCGATCAAGGTGCAGCTCGACTTCGCCTGAGGGACGCCGAGGGTCATTCGCGGGCGAAGCGCAGCGAGGCCCGAGACTCTCACGCAGAATGAGGTACCGGAGCCTCGTTCTGGAAGAGATGCTCGGGTCAAGCCCGAGCATGACGGCGGCATAGCGACGACCTAGAACAGTCCTTCGATCCGTCCCTGAGCGTCGATATGGATGCGCTCGGCCGCCGGCTCGCGGGGCAGGCCGGGCATCGTCATGATGTCCCCGCAGATCGCGACGACGAAGCCGGCGCCGGCCGAGAGCCTGAGTTCGCGCAACGGCACGATATGGCCGGAGGGCGCGCCCCGCAGCGTCGGGTCGGCCGAGAAGGAATACTGGGTCTTGGCGACGCAGATCGGCAGGTCGCCGAAGCCGGCCGCCTCAAGTTCCGCGAAGCGCGCCTGCAGCTTCGCATCGACGCTGACGCTTTCGGCGCCGTAAATCTCGCGCGCGACCGTCTCCAGCTTCTGCCGGAGAGGCATGGCGTCGGGGTAGAGCGGCGCGAAATCGGCCTCGCCCTCATCGGCGAGCGCGGCGACCTTGCGCGCGAGTTCCTCGGCGCCGGCCCCACCCTCGGCCCAGTGCCGGCAGATCACCGCCTCGACGCCGAGATGGTTGCGGCAGTAGTTGCGGATCAGCTCATGTTCGGCAGCGGTGTCGGTGGTGAAGTGGTTGATCGCGACGATCGGCGGCACGCCGAACTTGCGGACGTTGCCGACATGGCGGGTGAGGTTTGAGAGACCCGCTTCCAGTGCCTTGAGATTTTCCTGCCCGAGAGCGTCCTTGGCAACGCCGCCATGCATCTTGAGAGCGCGGACCGTTGCGACGACGACGGCGGCGGCGGGCTTCAGCCCGGCCTTGCGGCATTTGATGTCGAAGAACTTCTCGGCGCCGAGATCGGCGCCGAAGCCGGCCTCGGTGACGACGTAATCGGCGAGCTTCAGCGCCGCGCGGGTGGCGATCACCGAGTTGCAGCCATGGGCGATGTTGGCGAAGGGGCCGCCATGGACGAAGGCGGGCGTGCCTTCCAGCGTCTGCACGAGGTTCGGCATCAACGCGTCCTTGAGCAGAACGCTCATCGCGCCGGTCGCCTTGATGTCGGCGGCGGTGACCAGGCGCTTGTCGCGGGTGCGGCCGACGACGATGCGGCCGAGCCGCGCTTCGAGATCGGCGGAATCCTGTGCCAGGCAGAAGATCGCCATCACCTCAGAGGCGACGGTGATGTCGAAGCCGTCCTCGCGCGGGAAGCCGTTGCCGGGCCCGCCGAGCGAGGACACGGTCGCGCGCAGCGCCCGGTCGTTCATGTCGAGCACGCGGCGCCAGGCGATATAGCGCGTGTCGAGCCCGAGGCCATTGCCCCAATAGACATGGTTGTCGACCATGGCGGCGAGCAGGTTGTGAGCGCTGGTGATGGCGTGGAAATCGCCGGTGAAGTGCAGGTTGATCTGCTCCATCGGCACGACCTGGGCGTAGCCGCCGCCGGCGGCGCCGCCCTTGACCCCGAAGCAGGGGCCGAGCGAGGGTTCGCGCAGGGCGATCAGGGTGCGCTTGCCGATGCGCGAGAGGCCGTCGCCGAGGCCGACGGTCGTCGTGGTCTTGCCCTCTCCGGCCGGCGTCGGGCTGATCGCCGTGACCAGGATGAGCTTGCCGTCCGGCCGCGCCTGAAAGCCCGGAATGGCGTGGGTGTCGATCTTGGCGATATGCTTGCCGTAGGGATTGAGCGCTTCGGACGGAATGCCCGCCTTTCCGGCGATGGCGGCGATGGGCTGAAGCGTCGCGGCGCGCGCGATCTCGATATCGGTCGACATCCGTCCTCTCGGAGATTGTGCTGGCTCCGCGCCTCCCGGCGCGGCGGCGGCGACACTGGCGCGAAACGCCCGGCGCCGCCAGCGCTTTCGCCGCGATGGCGGCCATGATGCACAGGCCGGAATGTCTTTTGACACAAGAGGTGCCGGCCGCGACTGCTACTGGCTTCGAGTCGGCATCGGCAGCGCATATGGCCGCTTGCGGAGGCCCGGAACAGGCAGTTACCAATGCTGGCGCAGATGGTTTGCGACTTCGCATTCTGGTCGGCTGGGGGATACGACCATGAAGCAGCCAGCCTGGCCTGCTGGGAAGGGCGAGATCGCAGCATTGCTGCGCGGCTGGACCGGCAACGAAACCACGCTCGGCGCGCCCGCCGACTGGCCGCCGCACCTGCGCAACGCTTTGCAGCTCATCCTGCTTTCGCCATCGGCCATGACTCTGCTCTGGGGCGAGCAGGGCCTGATGTTCTACAACGATGCCTATGCGGTCATTGCCGGCGCGCGGCATCCGGCCATTCTCGGTGTCGGCGTCTTCGAGGCGTGGCCCGAGGTCGAAGCGTTCAATCGCGAGGTGATGGCGAGCGTCTTCGCCGGAGAGTCGCCATCGTACCGAGACGTGCCTTTCGTCTTCTACCGCACCGGCGTGGCGGAGGAGGTCTGGCTGAACGTCGACTACAGCCCGATCCTCGGCGAGGCCGGCGCTGTCGACGGCGTGCTGGCGATCGTCACCGAGACGACGGAGCGCGTGCGTGCCGAGCAGACACTGCGGCGACGCGAGCAGGAATTGGCCCGGGTCCAGAAAATCGGCCGCGTCGGCGGGCTCGAAGTCAATCTGCGCTCCGGCTTCCATAATCGCCGATCGCCGGAATACCTGCTGATCCACGGGCTGCCGCCGGAAGCGGCCGAGGAAACGCATGAGGACTGGGTCCGGCGCATCCACCCCGACGAGCGCCTGGCGGTCGAGGCCCATTTTCGCGAAGCGGTGCAGGGAACGGCGACCGAGTATCAGGCGGAATATCGTATCGTCAGGCCTTCGGACGGACAGCTGCGCTGGATCTCGGCGATCGCGCAGATCGAGCGGGACGAGAACGGGCAGGCGGTGCGTCTCGTCGGGGCGCATCTGGATGTGACCGAGCGCAAGGAGGCCGAGGCCGAGCAGCGGCTGCTGATGCAGGAGCTGGCGCACCGTGTGAAGAACACCATGGCGATGATCCAGGCGCTGGCCTCGCAGACCCTGCGCAGTGCGAGCACGCTCGAGGGGGCGCGCGAAACCTTCGGCGCGCGCCTGGCGGCGCTTTCGCGGGCGCATGATCTGCTGGTCGGCGGCCGGCGTGCGGATGCGAGCGTGGCCGACATCGCTCAGAGCATTATCGCCCTCCAGGGCGATGCGCAGCGCTTCCGCATCCACGGCACCACGGTGGTGCTGGGCCCGAAGCCGGCGCTCGCGCTCACCCTCATCCTCCACGAACTGACGACCAATGCCGTCAAATACGGCGCTCTCTCCAACGAGGCCGGCATCGTGACGCTGAGCTGGGGCGTCGACGAGATCGAGGGCGTCAAGCAGTTCCGCCTGCGCTGGCAGGAGAGTGGCGGACCGCCTGTGTCACCGCCCTCCCGCAAGGGCTTCGGCACTCGCCTGATCGAGCGCTCCTTCCCGGCCGTACGCGCCGGCACCACCACCGCCTATCTCCGGGAAGGGCTGGTCTTCACGCTCGACGCGCCCTTCGAGGCCTTCAGCGGCGGCGAGAACGAGGCCGGCGCCTGAGGTGCAGGCGCCGGCAAAGTCCGATCAGCCGGCGATGCGGGCATTCTGCGGGAACAGGAACTTCCGCGCCTCGTCGTCGAACTCCGTCTTGAAAGCGAACTGATCCTTCAGTGCCACGGCGCGCTGGGCCGCGGGCCGGGCCGAGATCTCGTCGAGATGGCGCTTCACATGCGGGAACATCTCGGGCCATGCGTCGCCGATCGCGAAGGACAGCCGCGTCGCCCAGCCCCAGACGGACATGTCGACGAGCGTGTAGCGGTCCCCGAGCATATAGCGGCGCCTGCCGAGCAAATCGTCGATGATGCCCCAGTGGCGCTCGGCCTCGCGGGCGTAGCGGTTGATGGCGTAGGGAATCTTCTCCGGCGCGAAGCGGCTGAAATGCACCGCCTGGCCGCAATAGGGACCGATGCCTGTGGCGACGAACATCAGCCAGGACAGCATATCGCCGCGCGCCCTCGGCGTATCCTCGGGCAGGAACTGCCCGGTCTTCTCGGCGAGGTAGAGCAGGATAGCGTTCGAGTCGAAGACGGTGACGTCGCCGTCGGTCAGGGCCGGCGTCTTGGCGTTGGGGTTGATCGCGAGGAATTCCGGCTTGAACTGCTCGCCCTTGCGGGTGTCGACCGGCACCATCTCGTAGGGCAGGCCGGCCTCCTCCAGAAACAGCGCCACCTTCGCGGGGTTGGGCGAGGGGTGGTAGTAGACCTTGATCATGGTGGCTCCTCGGCGGCGCTCAGGCCTGTCTCAATCCGGCGACATAGGAGACGAGATCGGTCAGCGCGGCAATGGTCGCATCGGCCTGGAAGCCGAGCTGCTCCGGCTGCATCCTGAGCGCCTTGAACATCAGCGCGGGGTCGATCGTGGCGGCGGCTTCGAGCTCGCTGCGCAGCCTGCCTGCCGACACACGCTCTATGCGGGCGACATGGAAGCCGTGCGCCTTGGCGCCGGCGATGTCGAAGCCGTTGGATGAGACGAAGAGGATCTCCTCGCGGGCCAGGCCGAGCCGCTTCTCGACATGAGCGTAGCCGCGCGGATCGGGCTTGTAGACGCCGATCTCGTCGACGCTGATCACGGTTTCCAGCAGTTCGCCGATACCGGCATGCGCGACGAGCCGCTTCAGCATGGCTGGGCTGCCGTTCGAGAAGATGGCGAGGCGGTGGGAGGCGAGCCCCTCCAGCGCCGTGCGCGCCTCCGGGTAAAGCGCGAGCGCGTCATAGGCTTCGGCGATCCGGGTGACGAGGTCCGGCGGTGCGGAGAGGCCGAGCGTCCTCAGGCTGAAATCGAGCGAGTCGCGCGTGACCGTCCAGAAATCCTCATAGCGGCCCATCAGGGCGCGCAGCCAGGTGTATTCGAGCTGTTTCAGCCGCCAGATCTGGGTGATCGTCGCGCCATGTCCGGGAAAGGCCGCGTCGGTGATGCCAGCCACGGATTGCACGTCGAAGAGCGTGCCGTAGGCATCGAAAACCAGCGCCTTGATCGCCATCGCTGTCCTCCGTCGGGGCTTCGCCGCGGTCCTGCCGCTTTCTTAGCACTCGCATTGACGGCGCGGTGCGTGATATCCGCACAACCATCCTTCACAGACGCCGACAGGTTCAGCCGATGCCGCCTCGCCCCGTGATGCTGATGATCCTCGATGGCTGGGGCTGGCGCGAGGAGAGCGAGGACAACGCGGTCCGGCTGGCTGCGACCCCGAACTTCGACCGCTTCTGGGCGAGCTGTCCGCATGCCTTCCTGCGGACCTCCGGGCTCGATGTCGGGCTTCCGGAGGGCCAGATGGGCAATTCCGAGGTCGGCCATCTCAATCTCGGCGCCGGCCGCGTGGTGATGCAGGACCTGCCGCGGATCAACCAGGCGATCACCGACGGTTCGATCGCGGCGGCGCTTGCGGCGACCGGCCTCGTCGACGAGCTGAAGGCGAGCGGCGGAACCTGCCATCTGCTCGGCCTGGTGTCGCCGGGCGGCGTCCATGCCCATCAGGACCATGCGGTGGCGCTTGCCCGGATCCTGGTCAGCCAGGGCATTCGGGTCCGTGTCCACGTCTTCACGGACGGGCGCGATACGCCGCCGCAATCGGCAGCGGATTACGTCAGGGCCTTCGCGGCGGCGTTGCCGCCGGAAGCGGTGATCGCCAGCGTCTCCGGCCGCTATTACGCCATGGACCGCGACAACCGCTGGGAGCGCGTCGAGAAGGCCTGGCGCGCCATGGTGCTGGGGGAGGGCGCTGCATTCGCCACGGCCGACGCGGCGATCGCGGCCGCCTATGCGCAGGATGTCACCGACGAGTTCATCGTCCCGGCCGCGGTCGGCGGCTATGCCGGCATGCGGGATGGCGATGGCCTGCTCAGCTTCAATTTCCGCTCCGACCGCATCCGCGAGATCCTCGGCGCGGTGCTGGAGCCAGACTTCGCCGGGTTCATGCGCCCGCGCCGGCCGCAGCTGGTCAAGGCCGTCAGCATGACCTCCTACAGCGCCGAGCTCGACAAGGTCATGCCGATGCTGTTCGCAGCCCAGACGCTCGCCGAGGGGCTGGGCGAGACGGTGGCCAAGGCGGGCCTCAAGCAGGTCCGCATGGCGGAAACCGAGAAATATCCGCACGTCACCTATTTCTTCAACGGCGGCGAGGAGACGCCCTATCCCGGCGAGGACCGGGTGATGGCGCCTTCGCCGAAGGTCGCGACCTACGATTTGCAGCCGGAGATGTCGGCGCCGGAGCTGACCGCCAAGGCGGTCGAGGCGATCGATTCCGGGCGCTACGACCTCGTCGTGCTGAATTTCGCCAATGCCGACATGGTCGGTCATACCGGCGTGCTGGCCGCCGCGATCAAGGCGGTCGAGACGGTCGATGCCGGGCTGGGCGCCATCGCGGATGCCGTGCAGCGGGCGGGCGGCGCGCTGCTCGTCACCGCCGACCATGGCAATGCCGAGCTGATGGTCGATCCGCTGACCGGCAAGCCGCATACGGCGCACACCACCAACCCGGTGCCGCTGATGCTGATCGGCGGGCAGGCCGGAGCCCTGGCGGACGGGCGCCTCGCCGACATCTCGCCGACGCTGCTGGCACTGATGGGCCTGGAGCAGCCGGCCGAGATGACAGGGCGGTCGCTGCTGCGCTGAAGCGAGCGGACCGTCAACGCAAAACGGCGCGGAAGTGATCCGCGCCGTTCGGTTGCAGCTTGTGGAGGCCGTGTCAGTACTTGCGCACGACCGGCGGCGCGTAGGCGACCGGCTCCGGCGTGCCGCAGCAGTTCGGATCGCCGAAGTTCCAGCGCATGCCGATGCGGAAATCGTGGCTGTCGATGTTCCTGGACTTGAGCGGGGCGTAGATATCGCCGTTGAAGGCGTTGACGATCCGGCCTGACTGGGCGTCGCCGAGGTTGAGATAGCGGTAGCCCAACTCGAGCGTGAGGTTCTTGTTCACCTCGTATCCGAGGCCGGCCATGAGTGCCCAGGCGAGATCGGTCTTGGTGCCGTTGCTGGCATAGCCAAGCGTCGGGAAGCCGGCGACGGAGCCCTGATCGGTCAGACCGCTGATGCGGTTCTGGGAGAAGCCGATGCCGGCGCCGATATAGGGCGTCAGGCAGTTCCAGGTGCCGAGGTCGAAATAGCCGTTGAACAGGGTGACCAGCGAAGACAGGTTGCCCTTGTAGGTGTTGGTCTGGTTGTCGTTGATGAAGGGGTTGAAAACGATGTCGTTCACCCCGATCGACGACGAGCCGCGATATTCGCCGGTGATGTCGAAGCGCAGCCAGTTGTTGAAGCGATAGCCGACGCCGAGGCCGGCGAAGAAGGCCGAATTATCGGTCTGGCCGAAGAAGCTGCCGCCGAACTGGACGACGTCGTCCTGGTGGTACCTGCCGATGGTCTGGACGCCGACGCCGATATCGCCGCGCAGATAGAAGCCGCTGGAGATGGTGCCCTTGAGGCCAAGCGGCTCCGGCGGGGGCGGCGGGGCATAGGCAAGATCGGCAGCATGGGCCGCGGCGGATGCGCCGAGGGCCAAGCCGCCCGCCAGCGCGAGAGTTTTCAGGCTGCCCATGGCAGTGTCCTTCGCGTTTGCGCGGCGCAAAAACGCAGCCCGCGCGAGTTACCAACAGGAAGGACCTTGGCAGAGATTTCTTAAATGACCCTTAACCCTAACGGCTAACCTTACTTTTTCCTGAAGATAGCCGCGAATGTTAACGGAACTTCACTATTTCCAGTCTGCTGGCGGGGTAGAAGCGAAGGTGCGAACGCTGGCGGCCGAATTTGCGCCAGGCTCCGGCGGTGACTGCCGGTCTGTCAGGGCGATGCGGTGGCGCGGAACAGGCGCTCCTACCCCTGACAGGTCAAGGTCGCGTTCAGCTTGCTGCGGATGAGCGACAGCGACATGCTCCTGAAGAAGCTGTGAAAGCGTTGCGGCGCGCGGAAAACCAGCCTGTCGCCGTCCTCCCAGACCGGAACGACGGTGCCGCTAAGGCGCGCGGACATCGCGGCAAGCCGCATTCTGTCGATAGCCGCTTCCTGGGCGACGCGCGTCTGCGTCCCGAAAGAACTCTCGACCGGAACGATCACGAAATAGTTTCCGCACTCATTGACGTGAGCGATCTGCAAATCCGCCATCGATAGGCCACGCCCCATTTGGCCCCCCGGCGAGATGTGGCCCTAAATTACCTTAAGTCACATCCTTCATTTGGATGAACTATTTCGCAGGGGGGCAAAGGGGAAGAGAAATTCCACCCTGGCATGTTCTTCCCTCGCCGGTAGCGATGCTGGCCACGGGCCCCGTCGCTACGCAGGCGAGAGCCGGCTGTTCGCGCGGGTGCTTAGCTCGCGGGCTTACCGGCCGCCTTGCGGGCCTTGGCCGCCATGTCCTCGAATTCCTGGCGGATCTTTTCGATCTTCTCTTCATCCAGCTCTTCGAGATCGAGCAGCTCTTCGCGCGCGCCCTCCAGCTTCCAGATCAGCTCATCGAGCTTGATCTGCATCGCCGCCGTGTCGCGGTTCTGGCTGTTCTGGATGATGAAGACCATCAGGAAAGTGACGATGGTGGTCGAGGTGTTGATGACGAGCTGCCAGGTGTCGTTGAAGCTGAAGATCGGCCCGGAAAGTGCCCACACCACGATGAGGGCGCCGGCGCCGAAGAAGGTCTGCGGCTTGCCGGCCCAATGAGCGACCCATTGCGAAAGGCGGGTGAAGAGCGAGCGGTCGCTTTGCGGCAGACGGCGCTTGGCCATGGTGAAATTCCCCCGTGCCGATCAAGGCTGTCCTGACAGCCCCAACGCAGCCGAGAAGCGACCGTTCCCGCTATGCGAACCGACTAGGCGACCAGACGCTCGGCGTGCCAGGCGACATGCTGCGCCATGAAGGTCGAGATGAAGCTGTAGGAATGATCGTAGCCGTCCCGCATCGTCAGCTGCAGCGGGATGCCGGCCGTGGCGCAGGCTATCTCGAGCAGCTGCGGGCGCAGGCCCTCTTCGAGGAAGCCGTCGGCTGTGCCCTGATCGACCAGGAGATCGGGGATGCGATGTCCGTCCGCGATCAGCAAGGTCGAGTCGTAGGCGCGCCAGGTCGTTTCGTCCGGGCCGAGATATTTCTGGAAGGCTGGGCGCGACCAGCCGGCGGTCGAAGGCTGGGCGATAGGGGCGAAAGCGGAGACCGAGCGGTAGCGATCCGGATTCTTCAGCGCCAGCGTGATCGCGCCATGCCCACCCATGGAATGGCCGAAGATGCCCTGCCGGCTCATGTCGAGAGGAAAGTTCTTGGCGACGAGGGCCGGGAGCTCGTCGCGGATATAGCTCTCCATCCGGTAGTTGCGGGCATAGGGCTCCTGCGTGGCGTCGAGATAGAAGCCGGCGCCGGAACCGAACTGCCAGTTGTCCGGCTCATCGGGAATGTTCTCGCCGCGCGGGCTGGTGTCCGGGCAGATGATCGCGATGCCGTTGGCGGCGGCGGCGGCGCGGTACTCGCCCTTGTCCACGACGTTCTGATGCGTGCAGGTCAACCCCGACAGATACCAGAGCACGGGCACCGGCCCGTCCTCGATCTGGTGCGGCAGGTAGATCGCGAAGTTCATCGGGCAGGCGCAGGCCGTGCTTTCGTGACGGTAGACGCGCTGTGAGCCGCCGAAGGCCTTCGAGGAGGAGAGGAGTTCCATGCGGTGTCCTTTCGATCGAGCTTCCGCGGCAGGGCAATTACACCCGCGCCGTCATTCCGGACGCAGCGAAGCGGAGATCCGGAATCCATCGTAGAGTGCGGTCGAGCCCTATGATGGATCCCGGATCGGCGCGGCTGTGCCGCTTGTCCGGGATGACGCCGTGTTTCCGTGCCCTATGGATAAGGCCAGAAAGCGGCGCCTCAGTAGACCACCACGCTCCGGATCGACTTGCCCTCATGCATGAGGTCGAAGCCGTGGTTGATCTCGTCCAGGCTCAGCTTGTGCGTGATCAGGTCGTCGATGTTGATCTTCCCCTCCATGTACCAGTCGACGATCTTCGGCACGTCGGTGCGCCCGCGCGCGCCGCCGAAAGCCGTGCCCTTCCAGACGCGGCCGGTGACGAGCTGGAACGGCCGGGTGGCGATCTCCTTGCCGGCCTCGGCGACCCCGATGACGATCGATTCACCCCAGCCGCGATGGCAGCACTCCAGCGCCTGGCGCATCACATTGATATTGCCGGTGGCGTCGAAGGAGAAGTCGGCACCGCCGCCGGTGAGGTCGACGATCGCCTGCACGACCTTGTCGTTGCCGATCTCCTTGGGGTTGATGAAGTCGGTCATGCCGAACTTGCGCGCCATCTCCTGCTTGGCCGGGTTGATGTCGACGCCGATGATCTTGTCGGCGCCGACCATGCGGGCGCCCTGGATCACATTGAGGCCGATGCCGCCGAGGCCGAAGACCACGACATTGGCGCCCGGCCAGACCTTGGCCGTGTAGATGACGGCACCGATGCCGGTGGTGACGCCGCAGCCGATGTAGCAGATCTTGTCGAAGGGCGCGTCCTCACGGACCTTGGCGAGCGCGATCTCGGGCAGCACGGTGAAGTTCGCGAAGGTCGAGCAACCCATGTAGTGGAACACTTCGCCACCGTCGCAGGAGAAGCGCGAGGTGCCGTCCGGCATGACGCCCTGGCCCTGGGTGGCGCGGATCGAGGTGCAGAGGTTGGTCCGGCGCGACAGGCAGGACTTACAGTTGCGGCATTCCGGCGTGTAGAGCGGGATGACGTGATCGCCGGGTTTCAGCGTGGTGACGCCGGCGCCGACCTCGCGCACGATGCCGGCGCCCTCATGGCCGAGGATCGCCGGGAATTTGCCCTCCGAATCGAGGCCCGACAGCGTGTAGGCGTCGGTGTGGCAGATGCCGGTGGCCATCACCTCGACGAGGACCTCGCCGGCCTTGGGCCCGCCGATCTCGATGGTTTCGATGGTGAGCGGCTTGCCGGCTTCCCAGGCAACGGCTGCACGGGTCTTCATCGGGCGGTTCCTTCTTTTCGAGCGTTCATTTCAGATAGGGGCGGATGACCCGCATGATCGCGGCGATCTCGTCGTCTCCGGCTTCCGCCTTCGCGGCCTCGGCCGGGCGGGCCATGGTCTCGCGCAGATGGCTTTCGAGGACCTCGGCCATCAGCCCCGTCGCGGCACCGCGCAGCGCCGCGAGCTGCTGCAGCAGGGCGCCGCATTCCTCGCCGCGCTCCACGGCCGCGATCAGGGCGTCGGTCTGCCCCCTGATCCGGCGCAGCCGCGTGACGGCGCGCTTCTTCTCTTCAGGCGTATGAGGCATGCGAGGGCGCCAAGGGGTTCGATCCGGACGCGACGCTAGGTACTCAGGGGGAGTATGTCAACGCAGACAGCACGACGGCAACGGAAAAGGGCGGCAGCGTTGCCGCTGCCGCCCCTGCGCAGGCGTTTAATTCCGACCGGGGTCAGAAGCTGTATCCGAGCTTCACCTTGACGAGATGCTGGCTGAAATTGGTCAGGTCGAGATCGCCCGGCTGGTCCTTGGCCTTGCCCGCGACCTGGATGTTGTAGGCGGCGGAGAGGGCGAGCTGCTTGGTCGCCTGCCAGAACACGCCGGGACCGGCGAAAGTGGCATAGCCCGACTCGTTGCCGAAGCCGAGATCGTTATGGGCGCGCATGTGGCGGACTTCGCCGCTCAGATAGAGCCCGTCCAGGACCTGCCAGGCGAGCGAGCCGCCGACCGTGAAGGTCGAGGAGCGCTGGTAGGGCGAGGGGCCGGTCCAGGTCAGATCCTGCGAGAGGTTGAGCGCGGCGTAGAGCTTGCCCGGGATCAGCGCCTTGTCAGCGAAGATGCGCAGGCCGGTGTTGTAGGTGGTGAAGCGGCCGGCGCCGTCGGGATCCGCACGGTTGAAGCTCGGATCCAGGACAAGGGTGAGGCCGAGCCCGTGCATGTCGCGCCCGAGGAGGCGGTACTTCATCTCGACACCGGCGCCGAATGCGCGCTCGTCGGCGCTGATGCCGCCAGCCGAGGCGTTGCTGAAGGAACCCAGCACATAGGGGCCGACCTCGAAGCAGGGGAAGAGGCCGTAGGAGCCCTGCAGGGTGAGCCCATGTCCGTTCGAGCTGCCGGTCCGCGTGCCGAAGGCGCCGTTATAGGTGAGACTCGGGCCGAAGGAGCCGACGCTGGCGACATCGGAGCCGGTGGTGAAGCCGAAGGCATCGGTCGGGATGCCTTCCTCATCCACGCAGGCGGAGACCACCGGTGCCGGCGCAAGGGTGGCCTTGCGGTAAGTCAGGTCGGCGGCGAAGGCGGGAGCCGCGGTTGCGGCGGCAATCAGGGCGAAAGCTAGGGTTTTCGAAGACATGGGAAACTCCGCAGAAGTCACGGATCAATACGCTATTGCAAATCAGTTGCATTATCTAATTCATCCTCGAATGAACCATGTCGCGAGCCCGAGATCGGCGCGATAAAAGAGCCATAGGCGTTTTCGCAATCCCGCCAGATGTTGTTGCGCTGCAACAGTCAGCGTTTCGGAACGGTTGAAAGCCGTTCCAGTGCCCGCGGCGCGATGCCGGCCAGCGCCTCGATCGGCTTCCAGGCGGCGGCATGGACCTCCTCGATCTGTGCGACGAGCGGCCGGGCGGGGTCGGCGAGGAAAAGATACTGCAGATCGTGATGGACATGATCGGGCTCGCCGCGAGAGGGCTTGCCGGGCACATCGTGGCTGTCGATCGTGAAGGGCAAGTCTCCGCCGCCGTGCCAGGGGTGGAGCGTCAGGCCGTGGACGCCGGTTTCCTCCTCGGCTTCGCGCGCCGCGGAAAGATGGAAGTGCTCGGCCTCCTCCCAATGGCCGCCGGGCTGGAGCCAGCGGCCGATCACGACATGGTCGATCAGCAGGACCTGTGCATGGTCCGGGGATAGCACGAAGGCGCTGGTAGTGAGGTGGCCGGGAAAGGTGTCGCGCCTGTCCAGGGCGTGACTCTGCGCCATCTGCCAGCGCAACAGGGAGAGATGTTCGCGAGGGCCGGCGATGTCAGCACGGTAACGTTCGACGGCATGGGCAAGGCGGGCGTTGAAGTCCATCGCGTTCAGCGCGTCCCGGCCGGCAGTGGCAGGCGATAGGATTCGAAATGACCGTTCTTGGGGCCGTCATAGCCGATCAGAACCGTGAGCGAGGTGCGGTCCTGCGCCAGCAGCGTCAGCGATTCGGCCTTGCCGCCGCTGCGGGCAGGTAGATCGCCAAGCAGCCGGGTATTCTCGAGCCTGATGATATCGACCAGCATCAAGGAATAGGGAAGCGACTGCTCCTGCGCGGGGCCGAGCAGCACGAGCAGCCGGCCGTCGGGCAGCAGCGCGAGATCGCGAATGCCGCGGTCAGGCCCGGCGGGCAAGGCGACGACCTTCGGGGCTTCGGTCGCGGGGGCGCGACCCGGCGCGAACAGGGCTTCGAGCGAGGCGCCGACGAGAAAGCTGCGATTGCCGAGAGAGGGCGCACGCAGGCCTGCCCAGAGCGTATCGCCGGCCACCGCGATGCCTTCGACGTTGAGGCCGTTGGCGTCCATCAGGCTCTTGCCGAAGAAGGCGCCGGCCTCGCCGGCGCGGCGCAGCATGTCGCTAAGGCGATAGGTCAATTCGACCCGGCCGGTGGGTGCGCCTTCGGCATCGACCTTGATCCGCGCCAGGTGGAAAGCAGAGAGGCGGAACTCGCCCTTGGTGCGCGAGCAGCCATGCGAGCCCGCCACATAGAATGCATGGTCCGCATAGGCGACGGCCTCGCCATCGAGTTCCGCAAAGCGGCCGGCCGTCCGGCAGATGCCTTGCGGTGGCTGTCCGAGCGTATCGGGCGAGGCTTCCGTGCCGATGATCGGCAGGGTGGCGCCGGGCGTGATGCGATTCTCGGCGATCCCGGCGAACTGGGCGAAGGCGCCCTCGTCATTGATCAGCAGACAGCGCTGGGCACCGTTGGCGACGGGCATGCAGGCGAGGCCGCTGACATCCCGCGCCGGCTTGCCTGGCTTGCGGGCGGAGAAATCGGCCAAGGCCTTGAAGCGCTGTTCGGGAACGAGTGTCGCCGCCTGGGCAAGGGAGATGCCGAGCAGCGCAACGGCAAAGGCGGGAAGAAAACGTGAGCGCATGCGGCGAATCCAGGAGAGAAGGGCGGATTGAGCGCGAGTGGTCCGCGGAAGTCAAAAGCCAGGCCGCGACCTTTATGCATCCTTGATGTTGTCGCCCCTCGCCCCTTCTCGAATGGCTATGGCGGCGAAAATACCTTGTCCGTGCGGTCTAGGAGACCGTTCGGGAAACAGGACAATGCTCAGTATCCCCTCCAAATCCTTCCGTCATCCGCTCGCATTTCTGATCGGGCGCGATGTCGAAGGTCATTGGCTTGCCGTCGAGACCCATGGTCGAGGCGGCGGCATCTTCGCGGATCGCAGTGCAGCGCTGCGCTATGCGGCGTTCGAGACCGGCCACAGGCCGCGCGCCGTCCGCATGACGGCAAAGACGCTGCGGCTGCTCTGAGCCGCGTCATGAACCACTGGCTTCATGGCATGTTCACCGCGCTGGTCACGCCGTTCGACGAGGACGCGATCGACCATGGCGCGCTGGAACGCCTCATTCACTGGCAGATCGCGCAGGGCGCCGATGGCGTCGTGATCGGAACCGCGACGGGCGAGAGCCCGACGCTGAGCGCGACCGAGCGCCTTGAGCTCTGCGCCGCCGCCCGCCACATAGCCGGCAAGCATTTCCCGGTGATCGCCGCCGTCGGGAGCTATGCCACGGCCGAGACGGTCGCCGAGATCGCTGCTGCCGAGCGGGCGGGCGCTTCGGCCCTGCTGCTGCGCATGCCCTACTACAACCGGCCGACGCAGGCAGGCCTCGCCGCCCACGCTCTGGCGGCCGCGCAGGCGACCGGGCTCGAAATCATCCTCGACAACGACCCGGATCGCTGCGGCGTCGAGATCGCGCCGGAGACGCTGGAGGCACTGGAAGGTGCCGCGAACATCGTCGGCATCCTCGAGCGACGTGGGGATCTCGTCCGCTGCGACCGGATCGCCCGCCTCCGCGACCGCCGCTTCATGCGGCTGACCGGCGCGGCCGAAACCATCCCGTCCTATCTGCTCGCGGGAGGGTGCGGGGCCATCACCAGCGTCGGCAATCTCGCGCCGCACTGGCTGGCGCGGCTGGAGAGCGCCGCGCGCTCCGAGTTCTACGGGCAGGCGCAGATCCTGCAGCGGCGCCTGGTCCCGCTGCTCGATCTGCTCGCCAGGGAGCCCGATCCGGTCCTCGTCAAGCTCGCCTTGTCGATGCTGCATCCCGAGGTGGGCGCGGCTTGCCGCGCTCCGCTCGCTCCTGCGCGCCCGGAACTCGCTGCCCTCGTTCGAGAGGCGATCGAGGACCTGCCGCGTCCGCTCGCCGGCACCGCGATGGCGGCCGTGCAGGCCGGCGCGCCGGCAAGGCCCCGCCGGGTCTGAACCACCAAAGACGAGGCGCCGAAGCGCCGAAGCGATCAGATGGAGGCTTCAATGGTGATGATCGGAACCTATCGCCGGCGTCGCGAGGCGATCTACAACAGTGTCCGGCATTCTTCGGCCGGCGGGTGGAAAACCGATCTGTTGCATCTCTTCGGGTCGGTCGTCCTGCTCGCCGTGATCATTGGCGGTCGGGTCTGGTGGCATCTGCGCTGACCAGTGCGAAAGAAAAAGGGCGCCGCTTGGCAGCGGCGCCCTCGATCGACTGACCGGACCCGGCTTCAGCCCAGCTTGGCGTAGGCCGGGACGGTCAGGAAGTCCTCGAAGTTTGGTGCGAGCGACAGCGTCTCGAACAGCGCGATCGCCTCCGGGAAGCGGCCCTTGGCGTAGTTCTCGGCACCGAGCTCGCCCTTCACCCGCTCCATCTCCTCGGACAGGCAGCGCTTGAACAGGGCGGCGTCGGCCGTCACACCGCCTTCGAGCGCGACCCCGTACTGGACGAACTGCCAGATCTGGGCGCGGCTGATCTCGGCGGTCGCGGCGTCCTCCATCATGTTGTAGATCGGCACGGCGCCGCGACCGCGCAGCCAAGCCTCGATATACTGCACGCCGACGCGGATGTTCTCGCGGAAGCCTTCCTCGGTGCGGGTGCCCTGATGGACCTCCAGCAGGTCCTTCGTGCCGATATCGACGTCGTCGCGCTTGTTGCCGAGCTGGTTGGCCTGCGGCATCAGCCGGTCGAACACCTCCATCGCGACCGGGACGAGGTCGGGATGGGCGACCCAGGTGCCGTCATGGCCGTTGCCAGCCTCGCGCTCCTTGTCGGCCTTGACCTTGGCGAAGGCGGCGGCATTGGCCTCGGGGTTGTTCTTGACCGGGATCTGCGCCGCCATGCCGCCCATCGCGAAGGCGCCGCGCCTGTGGCAGGTCTTGATCAGCAGCAGCGAATAGGCGCGCAGAAAGGCCTGGGACATCACGACCTGGGAACGGTCGGGCAGGACATAGGCCTTGTTGCGGGCGAGCTTCTTGATGAAGGAGAAGATGTAGTCCCAGCGGCCGCAGTTCAGCCCGGCCATATGCTCGCGCAGTTCGTAGAGGATCTCGTCCATCTCGAAGGCCGCCGGCAGCGTCTCGATCAGGACGGTCGCCTTGATCGTGCCGTTCTTCAGTCCGAGCGCGCTCTGTGCCGCGACGAAGACGTCGTTCCAGAGCCGGGCCTCGAGATGGCTTTCCAGCTTCGGCAGGTAGAAATACGGGCCGGAGCCGGCGGCCAACGCGGCCTTGGCGTTGTGGAAGACATAGAGCCCGAAATCGACCAGGGAACCGGAAGCCTCCTCGTCGTCGATCTCGATATGGCGCTCCGGCAGATGCCAGCCGCGCGGGCGGATGATGAGGACGGCGGGCTTGGCGCCGAGCTTGTAGTCCTTGCCGTTCGTGGGATCGGTGAAGTCGATCTTGCCCGCCCAGCGATCCCGAAGGTTGAGCTGGCCTTCGACCATGTTGGCCCAGACCGGCGAGGAGGCATCCTCGAAATCGGCCATGAAAACCTTGGCGCCCGAATTCAGCGCGTTGACGATCATCTTGCGATCGACCGGGCCGGTGATCTCGACGCGGCGGTCGAGCAGGTCTGCCGGGATCGGCGCGACGGTCCAGTCGCCCTCGCGGATATGCTTTGTTTCAGCCAGGAAGTCCGGCGTCTCGCCGGCATCGAAGCGCTTCTGCCGTTCGGCCCGCAGGCTGAGCAGGCGTTTGCGCGTTTCGTTGAAACGGCGATGCAGGTCCGCGACGAAGGCGAGCGCCTCGGGCGTGAGAATCTCGTCGAAGCGCGACCGCACGGTGCCCTTGATGACGACACCTTGCGGCAGGGAGAGGGTGGGGGTGTCCGACATGGCTGCTCCTCCGATCACGTCAGGGCATTGTTCCGCGAAACGTTTCTTTTCGAAATGCAGAAAAAATGACGATGACTTGTTCCATGCAGGAATAAATGATCGTTGCGTGAAAGACACCGATAAATGCAACCAATGGTTGCCGAGCGGTTTACTCAGATCGGCAGATGACGCAACGGCACATTGTTTCCTCTCAAAATGTGCAGATAGGGGCGAGTTCCATGAATCGGTTTTAGCAATTCGTAAGTTCCGAGCCTCAACGCTTATCCGGCTGAATGCGGCAATCCGGCCCAGGATGAGATGATATGTTCAAGGTCGCTTTCCTTTCCGAGATGATGCGGCGGTTCCGCCGCGACCAGCGTGGCAACGTGCTGGTCATGGCCGGATTCCTGACGCTCCCGCTGGTCGGTATCCTCGGCATCACCGTCGACTATTCGCGCGCCAGCAACGCCCGCCAGGCCCTCAGTTCGGCAATCGATTCCGCTTCGCTGATGGCGGCGCGCGATGCCCAGAAGCTGACCGACGGGCAACTCAAGGAGCGCGTCGATCTCTGGATCCGCGACAATCTCCCGGCAAGCGCGAAGAGCGAGTTCGCAGGCGCGACGGTGGTGATCGACCGCACCGCGCGGACGATCAAGATCTCGGCGAACTCCAATGTGCCGACGACGATCGGCCGTGTGCTCGGCCCTCAATACATCGCGGTCGCCAGCGACAGCCAGTCGACCTGGGGAACCAACAAGATCGAGCTCGCGCTGGCGCTGGACAATACCGGCTCCATGTCCAACTCGAGCAAGATGACCAACCTGAAGACGGCCGCGAAGAGTCTCCTCAAGATCATGAAGGACGCCGCGATCGAGACGGATCAGATTCGTGTCTCGATTGTCCCGTTCAACACACAGGTTCGTATCGCGCGGTCCTTCAAGGACGAGCAGTGGATGCGCTATGGCCTGACGCGGCAGGTCAATTGCCGCGATGAGTGGAAGAACAACAAGTGGGTTCAGGTTTGTGACACCGAGACGATGACGAAATCGACTTGGTCGCAGTCAAGCCAGGGTTGCATTACCGATCGCGACCAGAACTATGACACGACCGATGGCGGGTCGTATTCGGCGATCGCCCAGCAGTACCCGGCCTATTGGTGCAGCCAGTCTTCGCTGGCCGAGATCATGCCCCTGTCTTCCGACTGGACGGCTCTGGAAGCGCGCATCGACACCATGACCCCCGTCGGCAACACGAACGTCACGATCGGTGCTGTATGGGGTTGGGCGACCTTGTCGCAGAGCGCGCCCTTTACCGAAGCGAAGCCCACGACCGAGCCGCGGCTCAAGAAGTACATGATCCTGCTGACCGATGGCGACAATACGGAAAACCGCTTCACGAAGTCCGGCAACGCTATCGATGATCGCACCAGGTTGGCCTGCGCGAATGCCAAGTCCGCGGGCATCAATCTCTACACGATCCGCGTGATCGACGGCGATGCCGCGCTACTGAAGGAATGCGCCAGCAAGCCGGAGATGTACTACGAGGTGACGAGCGCCTCGCAGCTCGATCCCGTCTTCAGGACGATCGCCAATGAGATCAGCGCGGTGCGTCTGACGCATTGAGCCCGCTGCCGAGTTCGGCGAAGCGCGCCAGGAAGCGCGCCTGCGCCGTCTCGGTGTCGAGCGGATCGAGCCAGGCAAGGATTTCGGCAGGCAGCGCCTGCGGCCGGCCGAAGAATTTCAGCGCCTCCTCGCGGGCGAAGCCTGCGAGCCGCGTGGCTTCGAAGAAGGCGGCGATCGTGTCGGCTTCCTTCGTCTTGCGCTTCTGGACCACTGGCGTCGTCGCGGGCAGGCCGAAGCGCAGGTGGATGGCCGCGAGCAGGCGCAGCTCCACGCTTTTGTAGGCATCGCCCATCACCACCTTGAACGGCGAGATCATGTCGCCGATCACATATTCCGGCGCATCGTGCAGCAGCGCCATCAGGCGCCAGACATTGCTCCAATCCGGGTTGAGGTGGCCGGCGATCGCCTCGACCAGGAGGCAATGCTGCGCGACCGAAAAAGAATGCGCTCCATGCGTCTGGCCGTTCCAGCGCGCGACGCGGGCAAGGCCATGGGCGATGTCCTCGATCTCGATGTCGAGCGGAGAGGGATCGAGCAGATCGAGCCGTCGGCCCGAGAGCATGCGCTGCCAGGCGCGCGGCGGTTCGGGCTTGCGGGCCATGTCAGAAACCTGCCACCGCAGAGCCCGCCTCACGAGCTTTTATCCTGGCGAGGGCTCCATGAGACGCCGCTTCGCGGCTTCTCAGGATGAGGGCTGAGAGGGAGCCGTCCCCCATCATCATGCCGCACGGCTTTCGCGGGCGAGCGCCGCGCATTCGGTATAGCGGAAGCAGCCGGTCAGGTGGTCGTTGACCAGCCCGCACGCCTCCATGAAGGCGTAGACGATGGTCGGGCCGCAGAAGGTGAAGCCGGCCTTCTTGAGCTCCTTCGAGATCGCCTCGGACAGCTTTGTCTGGGTCGGGACTTCTCCTTGGGCGCGGAAGCCGTTCTGCAGCACGCGCCCGTCGAGGTGCTTCCAGAGGAAATCGGCGAAGGGCTCGCGTTCGCTGAGCTTTAGATAAGCCTGGGCGCTCTTGATCGTGCCCTCGATCTTGCCGCGGTGGCGGATGATGCCGGGATCGGCAAGCAGGCGCTGTACATCGGCCTCGGTGAAGCGGGCGACGGTCTCGGGCTCGAAACCGGCGAAGCCGGCGCGGAAGGCATCGCGCTTGCGCAGGATGGTGATCCAGGACAGGCCGGCCTGGAAGCCGTCGAGGATCAGCTTCTCCCAGAGCGCGCGGGAATCATATTCCGGCACGCCCCATTCGGTGTCGTGATAGGCGAGGTAGAGCGGGTCCGTGCCCGGCCAGCGGCAGCGGAACTTGCCGTCCGCCCCCTCGATCGCGATGCGTTCCTCGCTCGAAGGCTTGGCCTCGCTCAAGGCATTGGCCTGGCTCATAGGGCGACCCCTGCGGCGGCTCCGAAGCCCGGCTCGCCGGGGAAGGGGAAACGGATGAAGGTGGGCTTCTCCGCGAGATGGAAGGCGAGGCCGCCGCCGAGCGGTGCCGTGCCGGCGGCGAGCGCGTCGGCCAGCCTGTCGAGGCGGAGCATGGCGAGCGCCCGGCCATCGGTGCCCGAGCCGATGGTGCCGAGCGGCTTACCGCCGGCGGTCGCCTCGGCGCCAGTCTCGGTGGCGATGCCTTCGTCGAAGACGACCGGCACGACGCGGGTGCGGGCGGTGCCGCGATGCTGCATGCGGGAGACCACTTCCTGGCCGATATAGCAGCCCTTCTTGAAGGAGACGCCGCCGAGTTGGTCGAGCAGCGCCTCGTGCGGGAAGGTGTCGCCATAGGGGAAATCACGGCCGCCGGCGGGGATTCCGAGCGTGATGCGGCGGGCGTGATAGGCATCCGGCTCGGCCATCACGAGCGCCTCGATCCCTTCGGCATCGGCGATGGCACGCTGGCCGAGGGCGGGCAGGCGCGGGTCGTCATAGACGAAGCCGGCCTCCACAGGCAGCGGGGCGCCGTCAGCCGAGACGAGGATCGCGCTCTTCTCGGTCAGGTCTTCCAGCACAACCTTGGCGCGCAGCTTATAGAGCTTCAGGCGTTTCATCAGGTCTGCGGTCTGGAGCAGCGGGGTGTCGAGCAGGAAGCCGCCGCCGTCTTCCGGCGACAACGCGAGGATGAAGAAATCGCAGATGATCTTGCCCTGCGGTGTCAGCAGCGCGCCATAGCCGGCCCGGCCCGGCGTGACCGGATCGAGATCGTTGGTCACGAGGTTCTGCAGGAAATCGCGGGCATCCTCGCCGCTGACGCGGATGACGCCACGGTCGATCAATCGGGTTGCGGACATGGCTGCTGCTCCTGCGGACCGAGCCGATAGGTAGGCGGCTTCGCCCACGTTCTCAACTCGCCTATCCAGGAAGTTTAAGCTAACTCCCTCTATCCGCCTTCCAACCTCCGCCGTCATCCCGGACGCAGCGAAGCGGAGATCCGGGATCCATCGTAGAGCGAGCGGCCCTTCGATGGATCCCGGATCGGCGCCGCTTCGCGGCTTGTCCGGGATGACGGCGGAGGTTCTCACCACGAAACTTGCACCCGGAGACAAGCCATGCCGCAGACCTACGACGTCATCCTCAAGGGCGGCACCGTGGTGAACCAAGATGGCCGCACCAGCCGCGACATCGGCATCACCGGCGGCAAGATCGTGGCGCTCGGCGATCTCTCGCGGGCTTCGGCCGGCGAGGCGGTCGATTGCACGGGCCTCCACATCCTGCCCGGCGTGATCGACAGCCAGGTGCATTTCCGCGAGCCAGGGCTCGACCACAAGGAGGATCTCGAGACCGGTTCGCGCGCCGCGGCGCTCGGTGGCGTGACCTGCGTCTTCGAGATGCCGAACACGATCCCGCAGACGACGACGCCGGAGGCTCTGGCAGACAAGATCAGGCGCGGGCGCCATCGCATGCATTGCGATTTCGCGTTCTGGGTCGGCGGCACGCATGAGAATGCTGCCGACGTGCCGGAGCTGGAGCGTTTGCCGGGCGCGGCCGGCATCAAGGTGTTCATGGGCTCGTCCACCGGCGACCTGCTGGTGGAGGACGACAAGGGCGTCGCCGAGATCCTGAAGCGGACGCGCCGGCGCGCGGCCTTCCACTCCGAGGACGAGACGATGCTGCGCGAGCGCATGGGCTTGCGCGTCGAGGGCGACCCGTCGAGCCATCCGGTCTGGCGCTCGCCCGAGGTGGCGCTGACCTGCACGAAGCGGCTGGTGCGGATCGCGCGCGAGACCGGGGCGCGCGTGCATATCCTGCACATCTCGACCGGGGACGAGATGGTCTTCCTCAAGGACCACAAGGATGTCGCGACCGTCGAGGTGCTGCCGAACCATCTGACGCTGGTCGCGCCGGATTGCTACGAGCGGCTCGGCACCTACGCCCAGATGAACCCGCCGATCCGCGACGACAGCCATCGACAGCGCATCTGGTGGGGCGTGGAGCAGGGCATCGTCGACGTGCTCGGTTCCGATCACGCGCCGCATACGCATGAGGAGAAGCACCATCCCTATCCGGCGAGCCATTCCGGCATGCCGGGCGTGCAGACGCTGGTGCCGATCATGCTCGACCATGTGAATGCCGGGCGCCTCTCGCTGGAGCGCTTCGTCGACCTCAGCAGCGCCGGGCCGCAGCGCATCTTCGGGCTGGAGGGCAAGGGGCGCATCGCGGTCGGCTACGATGCCGACTTCACCATCGTCGATCTCAAGCGCAGGCAGACGATCACCAACGACTGGAGCGCCTCGAAATGCGGCTGGACGCCCTATGACGGCGTCACCGTCACCGGCTGGCCGGTCGGCACCTTCGTGCGCGGCCTCAAGGTGATGTGGGAGGGCGAGCTGACGAACCCGTCGCAGGGCGAGCCGGCGCGCTTCCTGGAGGCGCTGCCGCGCGGCGCCTGAGCGGCTCGCAACCGCCAGCTTGATATCCTAAGGTCGGCCCTCCTCTTTCAGGGGGCGACCATGGCAGAACGGGATCTGGATCTCGCGGCTCTGTTCCACGAAGTCGCCGGGCGCGCGGCGGCTTTCCGTGGCGCGATCGGCGATGGCCCGCAACGGCCCCTGCGCGATTATCGCGAGATGGTCGAGGTCTTCGCGGAGAAGACGCCCGAGACCGGGCTTGCCGCCGAGGCGGTGATCGCCGATCTCATGGACAAGGCCGCGGCCGGATTGCACGCGACGACCGGGCCGCGCTTCTTCGGCTGGGTCATCGGCGCATCGCATCCCGTCGGCGTCGCCGCCGACTGGCTGACCAGCGCCTGGGGCCAGAATGCCGGCAACCACCAGGCGGCGCCGGCAGCTGCAGCGGCCGAAAGCGTTGCTGCATCATGGCTGCTCGATCTCTTGGGGCTTCCCGCAGATTGTTCGGTCGGTTTCGTCACTGGCGCGACGGTCGCCAATCTCGTCTGCCTGGCCGCGGCGCGAAGTGCGGTGCTGCAGCGCGCCGGCTGGGACGTCGAGACCGACGGCCTTTTCGGCGCGCCGCCGATCCATGTCGTGATTGGCGACGATGCCCATACGACGGTGTTCGCCGCGCTGCAGGTGCTGGGGCTCGGCCATGATCGCGTCATCCGCGTGCCGACCGACGAAATGGGGCGCGTCACGGTCGAGGGCTTCACTGCTGCCATCTCCGGTTGCGACGGGCCGACCATCGCGGTGCTACAGGCCGGGCAGCTCAACACCGGCGCCTTCGACCCTTTCGCGGAGCTGATCGCGCTTGCGCATGCGCGCGGGGCCTGGGTGCATGTCGATGGCGCCTTCGGATTGTGGGCGCGCGCCTGCCCGTCGCTGGCCGGCTTGGCAGAGGGCGCAGAGCAGGCCGATTCCTGGGCGACCGATGGGCATAAATGGCTGCAGACGCCGTATGACAGCGGCTACGCGATCGTTCGCGATGCCCGCGCCCATCGCAAGGCGATGACGGCGAGCGCGAGCTACCTGCCGGAGACCGCAGAGGGCGAGCGCGACCCGAGTCATTTCGTGCCGGAGCTGTCGCGACGCGCGCGCGGCTTCGCGACCTGGGCGATGATCCGCCATCTCGGCCGCGAGGGCATCGTGGAGATGGTCGAGCGGCATTGCCGGCTGGCGCGCCAGATGGCGGACGGCCTGCGGAACGAGGCCGGCATCGCGATCCTGAACGAGGTCTTCCTGAATCAGGTCCTAGTCCGGTTCGGCGCCGACAGGCCTGTCGAGGAGGCCGATGCGCTGACCCGGGCGGTGATTGCGCGCATGCAGGCCGATGGGACCTGCTTTGCCGGGGGAGCGCGCTGGCGCGGTCAGTGGGTCATGCGCATCTCGATCATCGGCTGGGCGACCACGGCGCAGGACATCGGCGCCTCCGTCGCTGCGATCCGGGCGGCCTGGCGCGCATGCTCGAACCCATGAGGCGAAAGCGCGGCGCAGGATGATGGAAATCGTCGCGCATCTATCGATCTGGTCGATGCCCGTTCGACGCGTCGGCAGGGAAGCGGCAGTGAGTGCGGAGCGGTCCGCGATTGCCGATCTCCCCGGATAGGAGAACCGAGATGAGAAAGATCGTTGCATCGACCTTCCTGTCGCTCGACGGCGTGATGCAGGCGCCGGGTGGGCCCGAGGAGGACCCGACCGGCGGTTTCGAGTTCGGCGGTTGGGTCTTTCCTTATTCGGACGACGTCACGGGTCAGCATATCGGCAAGCTCTTCGATCAGCCCTTCGACCTCCTGCTCGGCCGCACGACCTACGACATTTTCGCCGCCTACTGGCCTTATGCGGGGGAGGACCATCCCATCGCCAAGGCTTTCAACAGCACCACCAAATATGTCGTGACCTCGTCGAGGGAGCCGCTCAGCTGGCAGAATTCGGTGGCCCTGCACGACATGCCCGCCGATCTAGCCCGGCTGAAGCAGCAGGACGGGCCGATGCTGTTGATCCAGGGCAGCAGCGTGCTCATCCATTCGCTGCTCAAGCATGACCTGATCGATGAGATCACCCTGCTGATCTTCCCGATCGTACTCGGCCGGGGCAAGCGGATGTTCGACGAGGGGGCCCTGCCTGCGGCGTTCGAGCTGGTCGACAGCAAGGTCTCATCGACAGGCGTGGTGATCGCGAGCTTCCGGCGCGCCGGCGCGATCAGGACGGGTTCCTTCGCGCAGGCGGAGCCGAGCCGGGCAGAGCTTGCGCGCCGCGAGCGCATGGCGAGCAAAGCCTAGCGAAAATATTTCCTCAGGTCTGTCGATCCGGGCGCGCCCCGTTCGACGTGATGTCAGAGAGCGGGTTTCGACGGTGGCGGTGAACGTTGCCGGCCTGCCTCCCGAAGCTGAAAACCAAGGAGACACCGATGCGCGTGATGGTTCTGGTCAAGGCCGACAAGGACAGCGAAGCCGGCATCATGCCGAGCGAGGACATCCTCACCAAGATGGGGGCGTATAACGAGGAACTGGTGAAGGCGGGCGTCATGCTGGCGGGCGAGGGGCTGCACCCGACCTCGAAGGGGTTGCGGATGCGCTTTTCCGGTTCGGAGCGGACGATCACGGACGGGCCTTTTGCAGAGACCAAGGAACTGCTCTGCGGTTTCTGGCTCTGGCAGGTCAAATCCTTCGCCGAGGCGGTGGAGTGGCTGAAGCGCGCGCCCTTCGACGGCGGCACCGAGATCGAGCTGCGCCCCGTCTTCGAGATGGAGGATTTCGGCGAGGCGCTGACGCCGGAGCTGCGCGAGCAGGAAGATCGCCTCCGCGCCGAGGCGGCGAAGCGCGCCGGCTGATCGGAAGCCTGGAAACCAACCCATTCGATTTCGGAAGGCGCGGGGGAACGTCTCCACCGCCTTCGTTGCAAACGGAGAAGACCGATGCGTTTCATGGTGATGGTCAAGGCGACCAAGGACAGCGAAGCCGGTGCCCCGCCGACGCGGGAGCTGCTCGAGGCGATGATGGCCTATAACGAGGAGCTGGTGAAAGCCGGCATCATGAAGGGCGGCGACGGCCTGCAGCCGAGTTCCAAGGGCGCGCGCGTGCAGTTCGACGGCAGCAAGCGCTCCGTCGTCGACGGGCCGTTCACCGAGACCAAGGAGCTGGTGGCGGGCTACTGGCTCTGGGAATGCGCTTCGCTCGACGAGGCGATCGCCTGGGTCAAGCGCTGCCCCAATCCGATGCCTGGCCCGTCCGAGATCGAGATCCGGCCGCTCTTCGAACTGGCGGATTTCGGCGAGGTGGTCACGCCTGAAGCCGCGGCGGCCTGGGATCGCCTCAAAGCCGAGGTCGGTCAGGCCTGAACGATCGGGCCCGAGCCGCTTGCCAGCCGAGGTGCTGATGGTGTGTATCGCTCCCCATGTCGGCAAGCGATGCACACCGAACCGTCGAGACGGTCTGGCGCATGGAGGCGCCGAAGCTGATCGCGGGGCTCGCGCGGCTGACCCGCGATGTCGGCCGCGCCGAGGAATTGGCGCAGGACGCGCTGGTCGCCGCGCTGAAGCAGTGGCCCGAAGAAGGCGTGCCGCGCAATCCGGCGGCCTGGCTGATGCAGGTCGCCAAGCACCGTGCGCTCGACGCCGCCCGCCACGAGATGATGGCCCGCCGCAAGCAGGAGGAGCTGGGCCACGACATCGAAAGCGACGGCGCGGCGATGCCCGATCTCGATGCGGCTCTTGACGACGAGGTCGGCGACGATCTGCTCCGGCTGATCTTCACCGCCTGCCATCCGGTGCTCTCGAAGGAGGCGCGGCTGGCGCTGACGCTGAGGCTTATCGGCGGGCTGACGACCGAGGAGATCGCGCGGGCCTTCCTGGTCCCGGAGCCGACGATGGCGCAGCGCATCGTGCGCGCCAAGAAGACACTGAGCGATGCCAAGATTCCCTATGAAGTGCCGGGCGGAGCCGAACTCGGAGAGCGGCTCGCCTCGGTGCTGGAGGTGGTCTACCTGATCTTCAACGAGGGCTATGCCGCGACCGCCGGTCAGGACTGGGTCCGGCCAGCGCTGTGCGAGGAGGCGCTCCGGCTCGGGCGCATCCTGGCGGCGCGCGCACCCCAGGAGCCGGAGGTGCATGGCCTGGTCGCGCTGATGGAACTGCAGGCGTCGCGATTGCGTGCGCGCGTCGGCCCGGCCGGCGAGCCGATCCTGCTGCTCGACCAGAACCGCGCGCGCTGGGACCGGCTCCTGATCGGTCGCGGACTCGCTGCGCTGGAACGGGCGCAGCGGCTCGCCGGAAATGTACCGGGGCCCTACCTGCTGCAGGCAGCACTGGCTGCCTGCCATGCCCGTGCTCGCACGCCCGAGGAGACCGACTGGAGCCGGATCGCGGCGCTCTACGGGGTGCTCGGGCGCGTCGCGCCGTCACCGATCGTCGAATTGAACCGGGCGGTGGCGGTCAGCATGGCGGAGGGGCCGGCTGCGGGGCTGGAGATTGTCGAGACGCTGGACGCCGAGCCGGCGCTGAAGCTCTACCATCTCCTGCCGAGTGTGCGCGGCGACCTGTTGTCAAAGCTCGGACGACATCGGGAAGCGGCCGAGGCGTTCGATCAGGCCGTCGCACTGACCGGCAACGTCAAGGAGCGGGTGCTGCTGGAAGAGCGCGCCGCGACGGCGCGGAGTGCCGCCGATTAGAGTGCGTTGATTTTACACGGAACCACGCCGTCATTCCGGGGCGGGCCGCAGGCCCGAGCCCGGAACCCATGAACACCACGGCCCAAAAATGGGCCGATCCGACGGGTGTTCTCGTCTAACTCCGTGTTCATGGGTTCCGGGCTCTTCGCTGACGCGAAGCCCCGGAATGACGGCGTGGTTCCGTCAAAACCCGGCAAGTTCTAGTGGCGCGTGCCGCTGGTGAAGGCGCCGCAGCGCACCTTTTCCGGCAGGGCCTCGGTGAAGACGGCGGTCGCCTCCTCGCCATAGGTCTCGACCAGCGTGCGCAGCGCGGCGAAAAGCGCGGCGTGGGCCATGGCGTCCGAATCGAGCCCGTCCTGCTGCCCTTCGGCGAAGGCGTCCTCGACATAGCCATAGGCGACGCGGCGGGCATCGCCGTGATCGTCGGCGAGATTCGGGTCGAGCATCGTGTCTTCGGGCTGGATTGGCATCGAAATTGGACTCTTCAGCCTTTATCTGATGCGAAACGCGCCGGTTGTGCCCCGGATCGCGACGGTTGGGCGATGCTCAAGTCATAGGCCGTGCCAGAGCGGCACGCTACCGCGGCGTTTAAGAAAGGTTAATGCGACCGGGAGAATTCCACCGAAGATCGCATTCGGGCCACAGCTGTTGCCTATCCGCCATAGCGGCCGGCGAGCGCACGCGACAGCGCCTCGCCTTCGCTCGCCAGGCGCGCGGAGGCTTCCTGGCTCGCCTCGGTACAGGAACGATGTGTCAGCGAATAGGCCCGGAAGCCACGGTTGAAGGCGGTGGTCAGGCGCTCGCGCCGCTGCGGCGTCCGGCCTTCGGCTTCGACGAGCGCGGTCATCCGGGCGCGCCAGTCCTGCGCCTCCTTGCCGCCGCAGAGCGTGCGCAGATAGGCGAGCGACCCCATGATCTCGGCCAGCTGAAGCAGCTGCGGCTCGTAGGGCGGGCCGGTCGGTTCGGGGGCGGGCTGCTCGGCGGGCTTGGAAGCCGGGGGCTTGGCCGCCGGTTGCGTGCGTTGCTGGGCATCCGTGGCCACGGGCGCCAGCATCAGCAGGGCGGCCAGAACGGCGAGGGCGGGCGCCGCGCGCCTCATGCCAAACCACTGGCCGCAAAGATGTCGTGCGCGCGGCGCAGCACATCGCCGAGCTCGCGGGTCGTGGCGAGGCCGCCGAGCTTGAGCGGATCGGCCCACATCACGGCGCCGGCTTCGGGTCCCGGCCGCGGCTCGCCGGAGAGCCATGCGCCGACGAAGGAGGCGACCACGAAATGATGCGTCACCTCGCCCTTCGCATCGCGGCCGAAGATCTCGACATGGCGGTTGAAGCCGAGGATGCGGGCGGTGACGCCAACCTCCTCCTCCAGCTCGCGCAGCGCGGCCTCCTCGAGCGTCTCGCCGGCCTCGACCTTGCCGCCGGGCAGGGACCAGAGCTGGTCGGCTGGCGGTTTGGTGCGGGTCGCCAGCAGCACCTTGCCGTCGCGGAAGACCGCGACAGAGGCTGCCAGAACCGGTCTTGCCGCCGCGCGGCCGGCGGCCGGGAAGCGGATGACCTGCCCGCCTTCGGCGGTCATGCTGCTGCGCCCTGCGTCAAACGTGCTGCCCGCCGTTGATGTGCAGTTCCGAGCCGGTGACGTAGCTCGAAGAGTCCGTGCAGAGGAAATAGATCGCCTTGGCGACCTCGTCGGTCTTGCCGAGCCGCTTCATCGGCAGGGTCGCGACGATCTTCTCGGTGCCCGGCGAGAGGATGGCGGTGTCGATCTCGCCCGGCGAGATCGAGTTCACGCGGATGCCGAGGGGTCCGAAATCGGCGGCCATCTCGCGGGTCAGGCTGGCGAGAGCGGCCTTGGAAGTAGCGTAGGCCGCGCCGGCGAAGGGGTGGACGCGCGAGCCGGCGATCGAGGTGACGTTGACGATGGCGCCCTTCGCCGTGGTCAGCTCGTCGAGCAGGCCGCGGGCGAGCATGATCGGCGCGAAGAAATTGACCTGGAAGACCTTGTGCCAGTCGTTGAAGGAGGTCGTTGCGGCGCCCAGGCGCTCGCCTTTCGGCCCCTTCGGCGAGATGCCGGCATTGTTGACGAGCGCGTTGAGCTTGCCGCCCTCGGCGGCCAAGCGCTTCTTGATCTCGGCGATGCCGCGCATCGTGTCCTCGGGGTCGCCGAGATCGATCTGGATGTGGTCGTCGGCGCCGGAGGGCCAGGGGCATTTCTCGGAAAAGGCCTGACGCGAGCAGGACAGGATGCGCCAGCCCGCCATGGCGAACTGCATCACCGTGGCATGGCCGATGCCGCGGCTCGCCCCGGTCAGCAGCATGACCGGGCGTTTGCCAGCCTCGGTCTTCGGAAAATCGAACGTCGGCATCGCCATAGAACTGGAGTCCTTAAGGGTAGAAGCGCGTCTTGGTCCACGGCTCGCCGGCCGTGCCGCGGCGGAAGACGACGCGATCGTGCAAGCGGAAGGCGCCGTCACGCCAGAACTCGATATAGACCGGGGTGATGCGAAAGCCACGCCAATAGGGCGGGCGCGGAATCTCGCCGAGGCCGAACTTCACCGTGTAGCTCGCCACCGCCTTCTCCAGCGCGAAACGGCTCTCCAGCGGGCGCGATTGCTGCGAAGCCCAGGCGCCGATGCGGCTGTCGCGCGGGCGCGACTGGAAATAGGCGTCGGATTCGGCGTCGGTGACGAGGGCGACCGTGCCACGGATGCGCACCTGCCGGCGCAGGCTCTTCCAGTGGAACAGCGCGGCGGCCTTGGGCTGGCCGAGCAGTTCCTGGCCCTTCTGGCTCTCGGTGTTGGTGTAGAAGACGAATCCGTCGGGTCCATGGCCCTTCAGCAGAACCATGCGGCTGTTGGGCAGGCCTTCGGCATCGACGGTGGAGAGCGCCATGCCGGTCGGGTCGTTCGGCTCGGATTTCGCCGCCTCGTCCAACCACTTCTGGAACAACGCGAAAGGCTCGTTTTCCTCGGTGAAGTCACCGCTCGTTAACGGTTGCACGTTCTAATCCTCGGTCAGTGGAGTGTGGGCGTTTGGGCGAGCGCGAAGTGATCCGGTTTCGGACGGCTGGTTTATATAGGGCAGGGGCCGAGGCGTTCCAAAGCCTTCCTGATTGCGCAGCCCCCATGCGCCCGCTGGTTGCCGCCATGGCGCTGGCGCTGCTCTCTGCCGGCTGCTCGGTGTCGTTCCCGATCCTCGGCCTGTCGAGCAAGAGCGAGGACGAGGTGGCGACGACGTCCGCCATCCTGCCCGCGCGAGGCGGCAACAGGCCTGCCGCATTGGCCAGCCTTTCGTCAGAGCTCGGGCCGGAAGACATGCGCCGCGCCGATGGCGCGATGGGCGTTGCGCTCGATCCGCAGGGCAATGGCGCCGCCGTCTCCTGGGACAATCCCCAGAACGGCATCAAGGGCTCCTTCGTGCCGGTCGGCGGGCCGTTCCTGCGCTCGGATGAGATCTGCCGCGCCTTCATCGCCAGCGTCCAGACGCAGACCCGGCCGGTCAAGCTGCAGGGAACGGCCTGCCGCCCCTCCGGCGGCGAATGGGCGGTGAAGGATGTCGGCCCCTGGAAGGACCTGGGCTGACCGCCCAGCTATCGCTTGCCTCGCCTTGACGGCGGGTGCAGAAGGGCGCTTGAAGGGTGTTGCGCTCGCGCCACACCATACCCAGATAGAGCGAAGCGGGTAGCTGGCGCGGTTGGCGCCGGCTGTCCGACTTTGCGTGGAAACGAGGTTTTGGATGCGCGATCCCTATCAGGTTCTGGGCGTCGCCCGCGGCGCGAGCGATGCGGAAATCAAGAAAGCCTTCCGCCGCCGCGCCAAGGAGCTGCACCCGGACCGCAATCGGGAGGATCCGAAGGCGCAGGACCGCTTCTCCGAGCTCAACACCGCCTATGAGATCGTCGGCGACGAGACCAAGCGCAAGCAGTTCGACCGCGGCGAGATCGACGCCGAGGGCAAGCCGAAATTCCAGGGTTTCGAGGGCATGGGCGCCGGCAGGGGCGGGCGCAGCGGCGGCTTCGAGTTCAATTTCGGCCAGGGCGGCGCGCCCTTCGGCCGGGGCAGTGCCGGCGGCAGCGGCGGCGATGCCGGCTTCGACGCGTCTGACATCTTCTCCTCGCTGTTTGGCGAGGCGAGCCGGCGCGCCCGCGGCAAGCCCGAGCCGCAGAAGCCACCGGAGCAGAGCTTCACGCTCGAGGTCACGCTGGTCCAGGCCGCGACTGGCGGGACGCGCCGAGTCAAGCTGCCCGGCGGGCGCGAGGTCGAGATCACGATTCCCGAAGGCGTCAGCGACGGCAAGGTGATGCGCCTGCGTGGGCTCGGCCAGACCGACCCGTTCTCCGGCGAGGCCGGCGACGTGATGATGACGATCAAGGTCAAGCCGGACCCGCGCTTCACGATCGACGGCAAGGACCTGCGCACCCGCGTCGCGGTGCCGCTCGCCAAGGCGGTTCTCGGCGGGCCGCTGCATGTGCCGACGCTGACGGGGGCGGTGGAGATGACCATCCCGCCGATGACGGGCAGCGCCAAGCAGTTCCGCCTGCGCGGCAAGGGGCTCAAGGGCGAGAAGGGCGCGGTCGGCGATCTGTTCGTCGCGATCGACATCGAGATGCCGGCCGAAGATGCGGAGCTGACGGCCCTGATGAAGGCGCGCGGCGACTAAGCCGGCGCGTTTTGGGTTTTGGCGCGAAACGGCGGACAAGTGCCGCCAATCGGGCCCGGATGCGCGAATCATCCGTGGAGGCCGGCATCAAAAGCGGTTCCCACTTCCCCGCGACTGTTCTAAGAGACCGTCCTTCATCGTTCAGTTCGCGGGTTTCCCATGCCTGATTCCAACGCCGTTTCGCCGACCGCCAATCTCCTCAAGGGCAAGCGCGGGCTCGTGATGGGCGTCGCGAACAATCGCTCCATCGCCTGGGGCATCGCCAAGGCGGCTGCCGATGCCGGCGCGGAACTCGCCTTCACCTATCAGGGCGATGCGCTGAAGAAGCGGGTCGAGCCGCTGGCGACGCAGCTCGGCGGCCATGTCGTCGGCCATTGCGACGTCACCGACGGAGCGACGATCGATGCGGTCTTCGCCGAGGTCGAGAAGCTCTGGGGCAAGCTCGATTTCGTCGTTCATTGCATCGCCTTTTCCGACAAGGACGAGCTGACCGGCCGCTATGTGGACACCAGCGAGGCGAACTTCTCCAAGTCCCTGTTGATCTCCTGCTATTCCTTCACAGCCATCACCCAGCGCGCCGAGAAGCTGATGACCGATGGCGGCTCGCTGCTGACGCTGACCTATTATGGCGCCGAGAAGTGGATGCCGCACTACAACGTCATGGGCATCGCCAAGGCCGCGCTCGAATCGAGCGTGCAGTACCTTGCAGCCGATCTCGGCCCCTCGAAGATCCGCGTCAACGCCATCTCGGCCGGGCCGATCAAGACGCTCGCCGCCTCCGGCATCGGCGATTTCCGCTATATCCTGCGCTGGAACGAGTACAACTCGCCGCTGCGCCGCACGGTCACGATCGAGGAGGTCGGGGAGACCGCGGTCTTCCTCGTTTCCGACATGTCGCGCGGCATCACCGGCGAAATCCTGCATGTCGACGCCGGCTACCATGTCGTCGGCATGAAGGTGCCGACCGCGCCGGACATCAGCCTCGAAAAGGGCGAGTGACGCCAGTTTTTGTTATAACATTGTTGTAACGGCGTTCGGTTGTGCGTATGTTGTTTTCCTCGTTGGAGGAGGCCATGCGCAGCGCCGTCAAGAAGTTCGGAAATTCCGCCGGCGTCGTCATCCCAAAACCCCTTCTGGCTGAAATCGGGGCGAAGGCAGGCGATGGTGTCGAGCTCACGGTGGAGCAGGGCCGCATCGTCATCCAGCGCGTGCAGGAGCAGGCCCGTGCAGGTTGGGCGCAAGATGCCCAAAGCCTCGCGGCGGTGGGCGACGACGCGTTGGCCTGGCCCGAATTCGGCAATGCGGACGATACCGAGTTGGCATGGTGAAGCGCGGCGAGATCTGGCTCGCGGCGCTGGACCCGACGATCGGCAGCGAGATCCAGAAGACGCGACCGTGCCTCATCATCTCGCCTGCCGAGATTCATGACCATCTTCGTACGGTCATCGTTGCGCCGATGACCTCGAAAAGCCGGGCGGCGGGCTTTCGCGTACCGATCTCGTTCCAGGGCATCGACGGGCTAGTCCTGCTCGAACAGAGCAGGGCGCTCGACAAGAAAAGACTGATCCGACGCCTGGGCGCGGCTCCACCATCCACTCTCAGCCGGGCCTTGGCTGTTCTGCGCGAACTCTACGAAGAGTAGCCGAGGTCGCTGGGCGAGTCAGGGCAGGGGTGTTGCAAGCAGCGCTCTCAACCGGTCCGTCGCGGCATCGTCGCGGCGGATCGTTTCGTCGGCGAGAGCCCCAAGCAGGCCGGCGACCGTCTCGCTTCCGATCACTCGTCGCGGCAGAACCTCCGCCAGCGGCGCCAGCACGAAGGCGCGCTCGGCGATGCGCGGATGGGGGATCTGCAGGCCGGGCTGGTCGATGAGTTCGTCGCCATAAGTCAGGATGTCGATGTCGAGGGTGCGCGGCCCCCAGCGCTCGCGGCGTTCGCGTCCGCCGGCCCGCTCCAGCTCCAGGCAGAGTGCGAGCAGCTCAGCGGGCGCGAGCGAGGTTTCGACGAGCGCTGCCATGTTGAGGAATTCGGGCTGGTCCGTCTTGCCCCAGGGCGCCGTGCGGTACACGGATGAGAGCCGCCCGAGCGTGACGGCGGAATGGCCGCGCAGGCTCCGCAGGGCGGAGGCGAAGGCTGCGACGGGATCTCCGAGATTGCCGCCGAAGGCGAGGGCGGCCTCAGTCCTCACGCCGGAAATCCAGCTTGATTCCGACCGAGCCGAGCGTCGCCGGGATCGGCGGGCCGGGCTTGCGCAGCGTGACCTCGACCCGGCCGACCGGCGGGAAGCGCTCGAGGATGGCGAAGGCCACGGCGCGCGCCGCCGCCTCGAGCAGATTGTAGCGGCGCGCCGTGAACGCCTCGATCGCGACGGCGACGACGTTGCCGTAGTCGACGGTGTCGGCGAGCTTGTCGCTGATCGCGGAGGCGCGGATGTCGACGGCCAGCAGGATGTCGAGCACGAAGCGCTGGCCCAGGCGCTCCTCCTCCGAGAAGAAGCCGTGATAGGCGTAGATATCGAGCTTTTCGATCAGGATGGAGCCGGTTTCGCTCACGGGACTACCTTCATGCTGTCCTCGATCGCGGCCCAGGTCTTGAGCGCATCGATATGGGGCGCGACGTCATGGGCGCGGATGATGGCGGCGCCGCGGCTCACGCCATAGAGATGGGCGGCGATGCTGGCGGCGAGCCGTTCGGCCGGAATCTCCCGGCCCGTGATGCGGCCGAGCGTCGATTTGCGCGAGGCGCCTAGCAGGATCGGGCAGCCGAGTTCGTTCAGCCGGTCGAGATGGCGGATCAGGTCGAGGTTCTGGCTGATGGTCTTGCCGAAGCCGATGCCGGGGTCGACGACGATCTGGCCGCGGGGCACGCCGGCCTGCGTCGCGATGGCGATCGAGCGATCGAGGAAGCGCCTGACGTCGTCGAAGATGTCGAGCGAGGCGTCGATCGTCTCCCGGTTGTGCATCAGGATGATCGGCGCGCCGGCGCGGGCGGCGACCTCGGCGATGCGCGGATCGCGCTGGGCGCCCCAGACATCGTTGACGATCGCGGCGCCGGCGGCGAGCGCGGCCTCGGCCACCTCGGCCTTGTAGCTGTCGATCGAGATCGGCGTGTCGGTCCGTGCCTTCAGCCCGGCGATCACCGGCAGCACGCGGGCCAGTTCCGTCGCGGCATCGACGGTGGCATGGCCGGGGCGGGTCGACTCGCCGCCGACATCGACGATCGCGGCGCCCTCGGCGGCCAGGCGCTCGCCATGGGCCACGGCAGCCTCGGTGCTCGCGAGCAGGCCGCCATCCGAGAAGGAATCGGGCGTGACGTTGACGATGCCCATGACGAGCGGCAGCGCATCGAGCGCCAGGCTGCGGCCATCGGGCAAGGTGAGGGCGAGGGGCATGCGGGTCCGCCAGTGACAGGGCAAGGGCGCTATACACACGCCGTGTGGATTGGGCCACAGAAAGCGGCCAATTGTCGCCATGGGCAGGAAGCATCGCTCCGGGCTTTGACGGTGCGGGTGCCAGCGTGCAGAAGCGCCACATGGTCCCGCTATCGCTTCCGCACCGGCTCATCCTCGTCCGCCATGGCGAGACCGACTGGAATCGGGAGGGCCGGCTGCAGGGCGGACAGGACATCCCGCTCAACGAACTCGGTCGCAGACAGGCTGCCGAGGCGGCCGGGCGCCTCAAGGCGCTGGAGCCGGCCTATGCCGGGCTCGACTATATCGGCTCGCCCATGCTGCGGGCGCGGGAGACGATGGACATCCTGCGGCACGAGCTCGCGCTGCCGGCAGGCGCCTACACGATCGACGACCGGCTGCGGGAACTGACCTTCGGCGAGTGGGAAGGCTTCACCTGGCGCGACATCCGCAAGGCCGAGCGCGAGCAGGCGCATCTGCGCGAGCGCGACAAATGGGGCTTCGTGCCGCCCGGCGGCGAAAGCTACCGCATGCTGGCCGAGCGGGTGCGGCCGGTGCTCGAAGGCTTGCAGCGCGAGACGGTGATCGTCAGCCATGGCGGGGTGGCGCGCGCTGTCCTGGCGCTGGTCGGCGCGGTGGCGCCGCGGGAGGCGTCCATGGTCGAGATCTGGCAGGGCAAGCTGCTCGTCGTGACCGGTAACAAGGCCGATTGGCTCTGATCCGCCCTGATCGGCCTCCGCAACCGCATGGCATTCATCACCGGTTCACGCGTGATTCCGCAGGAGTAATGTGCTAGCAAAACGTCGTGAAGCGGCGGCCCGCCCGGCCGGGGGGCTCACGCGGATGTCGCGGCGCGTTGCGACGATTCCGGTTTTCTTCATAGGGTGCGTGGTAGGGCACCGTGCTGCCGCAGGCTTGGTTTGCCGCGGCGACAGCGACGGGCCTTTCAGCGCAACGGGGCGCGATGAACGATATGACGAAGCTGTCGGCGGCGTCGGACGCGACCGGCGCTAATCCCCTTGCCATGATGGCGGGCGAGAAGCGCCCTGACCTGATCCGTGACGAGGTGCTGGCCGAAATCTTCGCGGCGACCGTCGCCGTTCGCCCTGATCATCCCGTCCTCGTCGATCGCGAGCGGCGCCTGGGCTATGCCGAAGTCTGGGCGGAAGCCGGGCGGCAGGCGCGCGGGCTGCAACTTGCTGGCGTCGGGCCCGGCGACATGGTCGGGCTGTGGATGCCGCGCGGCATCGACCTGCTCGTCGCGCAGATCGCGATCACGCGCGCAGGCGCGGCCTGGGTGCCCTTCGATGCGGAAGCGCCTGTCGAGCGCATCGCGACATGCCTGAACGATGCGGCGGCCAAGGGCATCGTCACCTGCGCCGGCTGGGCCGGTCGGGCGGAGGCGATCGAGCTGACCGTCTGGTCGCCCGAGGGGCTGGCCGCACATTCCGACGGGATTGAGCCTGCGGCACGGCCCGCCGGGCTGACCAAGGACCATCCGGCCTATCTGATCTACACCTCCGGCTCGACAGGCACGCCGAAGGCGATCGTCATCAGCCATCGCAACATCTGCCATTTCCTGCGCTCAGGTAACGCGCTCTACGGCATCGGGCCGGACGACGTCGTCTTCCAGGGCGCATCGGTCGCCTTCGACCTTTCGATGGAGGAGATCTGGACGCCCTATCTCGTCGGCGCGACGCTGTTCGTCGCCTCGCCGGAGATGATGGGCGATGCGGAGAAGCTGCCCGCCATCCTCGAGGAGGCCGGCGTCACCGTGATCGACACCGTGCCGACGCTGCTCGGCATCCTGCCTGCCGACGTGCCCTCGCTGAAGCTGATCCTGCTCGGCGGCGAGGCGCTGCCGCCGGCGATCGTGCAGAAATGGTCGAAGCCGGGCCGGCGCATCCTCAACACCTACGGGCCCACCGAGGCGACCGTCGTTGCGACCGCCGCGGAGGTCGTGCCCGGCGAGACCGTCACCATCGGCAAGCCGATCCCGAACTACACCGCCTATGTCGTCAGCGAGGAGCTGCGCCTCGTCCACCCGGGCGAGCAGGGCGAGTTGCTGATCGGCGGGCCGGGCGTCGCCAAGGGCTATCACGGCCGGCCGGAGCTGACGGCCGAAAAGTTCATCGCCAACCCCTTCGCCGGCCTGGCGGGAGAGGGCGACCCGGTGCTCTACCGCTCCGGCGATGCGGTCAGCCTCGATGACAACGGCAACATCGTCTTCCACGGCCGCATCGACGACCAGATCAAGATCCGCGGCTTCCGTGTCGAACTCGGCGAGATCGAATCCAAGCTCGCCGACGAGCCCGGCGTGGCGCAGGCCGCCGTCGTGCTGCGCACCGACGATGGCATCGAGCGGCTCGTCGCCTTTGTCGTGGCCGAGCCGGGCGTAGCCGTCGACGGGGGCGCGCTCCGCGCGGCACTGCGCGAAAAGCTGCCGCCCTATATGGTGCCGGCACATTTCGAGGCGGTCGGATCGCTGCCGCGCATGGTCTCCGGCAAGGTCGACCGCAAGATGCTCAAGGCGGCGCCGCTGACGGCGCCCAGCGCCGATGGCGAGCAGGAGCCGCCGCGCAACGCCACCGAAGCCGCACTGCTCGACGCCGCCCGGCGCGTGCTCGGCGCTGCCTGCCTGCCGCTGGAGGCGGACTTCTTCGTCGATCTCGGCGGCCATTCGCTGCTGGCGGCGCGCTTCATCTCGATCGTGCGGGAAACGCCGGCCTATGCCGGCATCACGCTGCAGGACGTCTACGGCGCACGCACGTTGCGCGCGATGGCCGAACTGCTCGACGAGCGCGGTATCGCCGCGACCGAGGACCTGTCCTTCACGCCGCCGCCATTCCTGCGCCGCTTCTTCTGCGGGCTGGCCCAGGCTGTGGTGCTGCCGGTCGTCATCGGTCTCGCGACGGCGCAATGGCTCGGCGTCTTCGTCACCTACATGATCCTCTCCGGCGAGGATCTGCCGCTGCTCGGCCAGATCGGCGCGCTGCTCGGCGTCTACATCGCGATCATCCTGGTCACCGGCCTCATCGCCATCGCGCTGAAATGGGTCGTGCTCGGCCGGACCAAGCCCGGAATCTATCCGCTCTGGGGCGTCTACTACTTCCGCTGGTGGTTCGCGGCGCGCGTCGCCGGGCTCGTCCACATCAAATGGCTGCAGGGCACGCCGGTTATGCGCTTCTATTGGCGGCTGCTCGGCGCCAAGGTCGGGCGCGACGTCATCATCTCCGACTACGAGGCCGGCGCGATCGACCTGATCGAGATCGGCGAAGGCACGAGCTTCGGCTCCAAGACCACCTTCGCCAATGGCGAGGCGATCGGCGACAAGCTCGTCATCGGCCGCATCAAGATCGGTAAGGACGTCTCGGCCGGCGCGTCCGTGGTGCTCGGCCACGGCTCGGCGATCGGCGACCATGCCGAGATCGGCGACCTGACCGCGATCCCGCCCGGCGCCCGGGTCGGGGTAGGCGAGATCTGGGACGGCACGCCGGCGCGCAAGATCGGCACGGTCGATCTCGCCGCCCTGCCGCCGCAGGCGGAAGCTTCGCCCGCACGGCGCACGCTGATGACGGCCTTCCACATCCTGATGCTGATCGTGCTGCCGCCGGTCAGCCTGCTGCCGATCTTCCCGGCCTTCTGGCTGTTCGACAAGATCGACTACTGGATCGCCGGCTGGACCGAGATCAGCTATCTCTGGTTCCTGCCGATCCTGACCTGGCCGACGGCGATCGGGCTCATCGCCTTCACCGTGCTGCTGATGGCCGGGCTGCGCTGGGCGATCCTGCCGCGCGTCACCTCCGGCTCCTATTCGATCCATTCCGGCTTCTACGCGCGCAAATGGACGGTAGCGCTGGCGACGGAAGTAACGCTGGAGACGCTCTCCTCGCTCTTCGCGACCATCTACATGCGGGCCTGGTACCGGCTGATGGGCGCCAGCATCGGCAAGGGGGCGGAGATCTCGACCAATCTCTCCGGCCGCTACGACCTCACCGGCATCGGCGCCGGCAACTTCATCGCCGACGAGGTGGTCTTCGGCGACGAAGACATGCGCCGCGGCTATATGCGCCTCGATTCGACGCGCACCGGCGAGCAGGTCTTCATCGGCAACGATGCGGTGGTGCCGCCGGGCGCCGTCATTCCCGACCGCGTGCTGATCGGCATCAAGTCGAAACCCCCCGCCAATGACCGCATGCAGCCCGGCGACACCTGGTTCGGCTCGCCGCCGATCAAGCTGCCGACGCGGCAGAAGGTCGATCTCGGCGCGGACTGGACCTACAAGCCCTCCTTCGGCAAGCAGTTCGGGCGCGGCGTCTTCGAGGCGCTGCACACCTCCTTCCCGTCGATGCTGTTCATCACCTTCGGCACCATCGCCGTCGACATGGTGCTGCAGCAGAAAATCAACGAGGGCGACTGGCTCGGCCTCGTGCTGTCCTTCATGGGGGTCGCGGTCGCGATCGCCGTGGTGCAGGCGCTGATCTGCGCGGCCGTGAAATGGCTGATGATGGGCGCCTACAAGCCGGTGATGAAGCCGATGTGGTCGTGGTGGGCGATGCGCACCGAGGCCGTCGCCGTCATGTACTGGGGCCTCGGCGGCAAGGTGCTGTTCGATTATCTGCGCGGCACGCCGTTCCTGCCCTGGTTCCTGACGCTGTTCGGCGCGAAATACGGCAAGGGCGTCTGGCTCGACTCGACGGATATCACCGAATTCGACTGCATCAGGGTCGGCGATTTCTGCACGGTGAACGCCCATTCGGCGCTGCAGACGCATCTCTACGAGGACCGGGTGATGAAGGTCGGCAGGGTGAAGCTGGGCAAGGGCGTCTGCGTCGGCGCAGGCGCGACCGTGCTCTACGACACCCATGTCGGCGACTACGCCCAGATCGGCTTGCTCACGGTCATCATGAAGGGCGAGAACCTGCCGGCGCATACGCGCTGGGAGGGGGCGCCCGCGGTGCCGGCGAAGGCGCCGGCCGGGCATTGAGCACGCGGTTTGACCACCGGTCACCATGGGGACTAAGAGCCTGCGCAGGATTTCGCGCAGGCACCCATGTCGCATAACAGCTTCGGCCACCTCTTCCGCGTCACCACCTTCGGCGAGAGCCATGGCCCGGCCATCGGCTGCGTGGTCGATGGCTGCCCGCCGCTGATCCCGCTGACCGAGCCCGACATCCAGGGCGATCTCGACCGGCGCCGGCCGGGCCAGTCGCGCTTCACCACGCAGCGCCAGGAGCCGGACCAGGTTCGCATCGTCTCCGGCGTCTTCGCCCGCGAGAGCGACGGCGTTCAGGTGACGACGGGCACCTCGATCGGGCTCCTGATCGACAATGTCGACCAGCGCTCGAAGGACTATTCCGAGATCAAGGACAAATACCGGCCGGGCCATGCCGATTTCACCTATGATGTGAAATACGGCATCCGCGACTATCGCGGCGGCGGGCGCTCCTCAGCGCGCGAGACGGCGATGCGGGTCGCGGCGGGCGCCATCGCCCGCAAGGTCGTGCCCGGCATGGTCGTGCGCGGCGCGCTGGTCCAGATGGGGCCGCACAGGATCGATCGCGGCAACTGGGATTGGGACGAGGTCGGCCGCAATCCCTTCTTCTGCCCGGATGCCAAGGCTGCCGCCTTCTTCGAGGGCTATCTCGACGGTATCAGGAAGTCGGGCTCGTCGATCGGCGCGGTGCTGGAGATCGTCGCCGAGGGCGTGCCGGCCGGGCTTGGCGCCCCGATCTACGGCAAGCTCGATGCCGAGATCGCGGCGGCGCTGATGAGCATCAATGCGGTGAAGGGCGTCGAGATCGGCGAGGGCTTCGGTGCGGCGGAACTCTCCGGCGAGGAGAATGCCGACGAGATGCGCGCCGGCAATGACGGGCGCCCGCTCTTCCTCTCCAACCATGCCGGCGGCATCCTCGGCGGCATCTCGACGGGGCAGCCGATCGTGGCGCGCTTCGCGGTGAAGCCGACCTCCTCTATTCTGGCGACGCGCGCCACCGTGACCCGCACGGGCGGCGAGGCCGAGATGTTCACCAAGGGGCGGCACGACCCCTGCGTCGGCATCCGCGCGGTGCCGGTTGGCGAGGCGATGGTCGCCTGCGTGCTGGCGGACCAGTATCTGCGCCATCGCGGGCAGGTGGGCGTGGTGGAGACGCGCTGGCCGTTTCAGGAGTAGGCCGCGTCATTCTCGGGCCGCGAAGCGGATCCGAGAATCTCCGGCCGGAAGAGGCTCTGGTAAGGAGCCTTCTCGTCATGGGGGCAAGCCCGAGCATGACGGCTCGGGGCACCTTGCATTTCAGCAATACTGAAAATGCATCGTCTCTTCATTGCGGATGAAACGCTGCCGTATTAGCTTGGTCGCATGAAGCTCGACGCCTGGCTCCGACAGCATAAGATCGCGCGCAGCGCCTTTGCCAAGCAGGTCGGCTTGTCGCCGGCCAGCGTGACGGCGCTGTGCAACGACCAGACCGCCTGGATCTCCCGCGAAAGCGCCGAGCGCATCGCCGCCGCCACGAGCGGCTCCGTCACCCCCAATGATTTCCTCGGCCTGTCCGGGCCGCGCGAGGCTGCCATGTCCAACAATGTCGCAGAGACCATCGAAGTCTTCGCCCGCGGCGAGATCGTCATCGTCACCGATGACGACGACCGCGAGAACGAGGGCGATCTCATCGTCGCCGCCTCGCTCTGCACGCCGGAGAAGATGGCCTTCATCATCCGCAACACCTGCGGCATCGTCTGCGCGCCGCTGACCTCGGCCGAGGCGCGCCGTTTGCGGCTCGACCCGATGGTGTCGTCGAACGATGCCCCGCTCGGCACCGCCTTTACCATCACGGTCGACGTCAAGCACGGCTTGACCACCGGCATCTCGGCCGAGCAGCGCAACAACACGGTCCGCGCGCTCGCCAACGGCAATATGGGCGCGGCGGATTTCGTCCGGCCCGGCCATGTCTTCCCGCTGATCGCCAAGGATGGCGGCGTGCTGATGCGCTCCGGCCATACGGAGGCCGCCGTCGACCTGTGCAAGCTCGCCGACCTGCCGCCGGTCGGCGTGATCTGCGAACTCGCCAATGACGACGGCACCGTGATGAAGGGCGCGCAGATAGCCGCCTTCGCCGAGAAGCACGGGCTCAAGCAGATCACCGTCGCGGATCTCATCGCCTATCGCCAGTTGCGCGAGAAGCTGGTCGAGCGTGTGCATTCCTTCCCGGTCAAGACCGCGTTCGGCGAGATGACCGGCCATGTCTACATCACGCCCTTCGACGATACGCAGCACTTCGCCTTCGTCATGGGCAAGCTCGGGGATGGCGAGAAGGTGCCGGCGCGCCTGCACCGGGCCGATGTCGTCGCCGACGTGCTCGGCGGAGCCAGCTCGATCCAGTGCGTGCTCAAGCGCTTCCAGCAGGAGGGCAAGGGCGTCCTCGTCTATCTGCGCGACGGCAGCGCCGGCGTGCCGATCAAGAGCGTCGAGGATGAAGGCGCCGACGCCCTGCGCAGCCAGCAATGGCGCGAGGTCGGGCTCGGCGCGCAGATCCTGCGCGATCTCGGCGTCAGCTCGATCGTGAACCTCGCATCCTCGCCGCGCTCCTTCGTGGGCCTGAGCGGCTTCGGCATCGAGATCGCCGGGACTTCGCCGCTGGAGTAGGCGGCGCGCAGCCAACAGGCCGTCATGCTCGGGCCTGACCCGAGCATCTCGTGACGAGAAGGCTCCTGTACCGGCGCAGCTTGCGGCGAGAGATTCTCGGGTCCGCTGCGCGGCCCGAGAATGACGGCTGGGTCTGATCCCTTGGGGGCACGCCGTCAGCTGCCCATCAGCGCCGCGACATGGGCGGCGGTGGAGGTTGCCAGCGCATCGAGATCGTAGCCGCCTTCCAGCACCGAGACGATGCGGCCGCCAGCGTGCCTGTCGGCCAGCTCCATCAGCTTCTGCGTCGCCCAGGCGAAGTCGGCCTCGCGCAGGTTGAGGCTGGCGAGCGGATCGCGCCAATGCGCATCGAAACCGGCGGAGATCACGACGAGATCGGGGCGGAAGGCATCGAGGCGCGGCAGGATCGCGACCTCGAAAGCCTCGCGGAACTCGTCGGAGCCTTCGCCGGGACGCAGGGGCACATTGACGATCGTGCCATGTGTGCCGCGCTCCGAGGCGGCGCCGGTGCCGGGGTAGAGCGGCATCTCGTGCGACGATGCGTAGAGCACGCTGGCATCGTCCCAGAAGATGTCCTGCGTGCCGTTGCCGTGATGCACGTCCCAGTCGACGATGGCGACACGCTCGGCGCCGTGCGCCTTCTGCGCGTGGCGGGCAGCGACGGCGGCATGGTTGAAGAAGCAGAAGCCCATGGCGCGGTCGCGCTCGGCATGGTGGCCGGGCGGGCGCATCGCGACGAAGGCATTGCGCGCCTTGCCGGCCATGACCTCGTCCACGGCCAGCACCGCGCCGCCGACGGCGCGCAGCGCAGCCTCGATCGTGCCGGGCGACATGAAGGTGTCGCCATCGACCTGGACGAAGCCTGAGGCCGGGCTCGAATCGATCAGCGCCTGCGCGTGGTCGGCGGGGTGGCAGAGCGCCACCTGATCGAGCGTGCCCAGCGGCGCCTCGATCCGAATCAGCGAGGCGAAGCGTTCCGCCTCCAGCGCCTGGTCGACGGCTTTCAGGCGCTCGGCGCTTTCGGGGTGGCCGGGCGGCATGACGTGGTCGAGGCCCGCCGGGTGCGTGATAAGAAGCGTGGTCAAGCGCGATTATCCGAGAGAACAGGGCTTGAGCAGCGGGAAGCGTGGCTGCTTTGCCACGCCGAGGCGCCATCCGGGAGTCACAAAGGGAACTAGATTGCACCTTGCCGGTTTGGGGCCTAGTGCTTCGCCAGACCAACGCCCTTCGGGCAAGTCTCGGGCGATACGAAGCGTTAACGTTCGATTCATCATAAAGGCTGCCTGCGGGTCGCTCTGGTGGAAGCTATGAAGAAAACCGTTTTCGTTGCCTTGGCGCTGTCGGCCCTCCTTGGCGCCTGCCAGTACAAGAGCGTAGCTGCGCCTGAGCTGTCAGCCCGGGACGCGGAATATATCGCGCTCGTCCCCAAGTTCGACACCTACCTTCCCTATCTCCCGTATGAGATCGCCGATCCCACCGGTCAGCCGCCCGGCACGATCTATGTCGATACGAAGGAGAAGTTCCTCTACCTCGTGCTGCCGAACAAGAAGGCGATCCGCTACGGCGTCGCGACCGGCGAAGAGGCCTATGGCTGGACCGGCGAGGCCGTGGTGCAGCGCAAGGCCGAATGGCCGCGCTGGACGCCTCCGGCCGAGATGATCAAGCGCTGGCCGCATCTGAAGCCGGTCGCTGGCGGCCTGGCTGGCGGCCCCGACAACCCGCTCGGCGCACGGGCGCTCTATCTCTACCAGAACGGACAGGACACGCTCTATCGCATTCACGGCACCAACGAGCCGGAGACGATCGGCCGCTCGGCTTCGTCCGGCTGCATCCGGATGCGCAACATCGACGTGATCGATCTCTTCAACCGCGTGCCGGCGGGCGCGAAGGTCGTCGTCGTCTGACGTTTCAGGCCGGTTTTAGTGTTTCAGCGGGCGGCCTCGGGCCGCCCGTTTTCGTTTGCGAGTACCGCTCGTTCGGACGACGGACAAAAAAAGGCCGGTGGGAGCAAACTCCGCACCGGCCAGTCGTTTGGGTCTCGAAGGGGAGGTTTCAGTCGGCGAAACCGTGGCGAAGCGCACCGGGCAAATCGGCCTTGCGTGTCTCGCCGTGCTTCCTCAACGCGCCCGACATCTGTCTGGTTCCCGCAGCGACCGCCTGAATCGCGATCGGGCGGAATTGGGAAGCGTAGGTCTCGCGTGCCTTGGCATCGTGAAAACCCCTGCGATCCTGCATCTTGGGACGGGCGTCGTGTTGAAGCATGGCTCCTGACTTTCTGATGACCTCGTGCCGGGAGCTCTCGCTCCCGACCCCTGCAACCTGACCGCCGATCAGGTCGGGGCCGGGGCGCGTCTGTGATTTGTTCATGGCGATCTGTGGCCCGCGGCAGCTTCGGCCACATTGATGAACAAAAGAAAAAGGGCCGGGCGATCGCCGCCCGGCCCTTCGTATCCCTCGTGCGTCCGGCCCTCAGGCGGCGAACAGGCCTTCCGCCTTGGCCCAGTTCAGCGTCTTGTCGAGCGCGCGCTCGCAGCGGTCGAACATCTCGTTGATCTCGGCCTCGCTGATGACCAGCGGCGGGCAGAAGGCGAGACGGTCACCCATGGCGCGGGTGATGAGGCCCTCTTCCAGCGCGTAGGTCACGGCCTTGGCGCCGACGCCCTTCTTGGTCTCGAAGGAGGCCTTGGTCTGCTTGTCCTTGACCAGCTCGGCGCCGCCGATCAGGCCGACACCGCGGGCTTCGCCGACGAGCGGATGCTCGGCGAGCTTGTCGAGGCGCCGGATGAAGGCCGGCGAAACCTTGTTGACGTGATCGACGATCTTCTCGCGCTGATAGATCTCCAGCGTCTTCACCGCGATGGCGCAGCCGACGGGGTGGCCGGCATAGGTGTTGCCATGGCCGAAGGTGCCGATCTTGCGGCTCTGGTCGACCAGGACCTCATAGACCTTCTCGTTCATCATGACGGCGCTGAGCGGGAAATAGGCGGAGGTGATCTGCTTGGCGAGCGAGATCGTGTCGGCGTTCATGCCGTAGGTCTCGGTGCCGAACATCTTGCCGGTGCGGCCGAAGCCGGTGATGACCTCGTCCGAGATGAAGAGGATGTCGTACTTGGCGAGGACGGCGTTGACCTTCTCGAAATAACCGGCCGGCGGGGTGATCGCGCCACCGGCGCCCATCACTGGCTCGGCGATGAAGGCGGCGACCGTGTCCGGCCCCTCGTGCAGGATCATTTCCTCGAGTTCGGCTGCAAGGCGCGTCGAATAGTCCTGCTCGCTCTCGCCGGGCTCGGCGAAGCGGTAATGGTGCGGACAGGAGGTGTGGAGGATGCCGGGCAGCGGCAGGTCGAAGTCGATATGGTTGTTGGGCAGGCCGGTCAGCGACGCCGAGGCGACGGTGACGCCGTGATAGCCTTTCAGCCGGGAGATGATCTTCTTCTTCTGCGGCCGGCCGAGCGCATTGTTCATGTACCAGACGATCTTGACCTGGGTGTCGTTGGCGTCCGAGCCGGAGGCGCCGTAGAACACCTTCGAAATCGGAACCGGCGCGATCTCCTTCAGCTTCTCGGCGAGCTCGATCGCCGGGTCATGGCTGCGCCCGCCGAAGATGTGGGTGAAGGGCAGCTTCTTCATCTGCTCGTAGGCGGTCTCGATCAGCTCTTGGTTGGAGTAGCCGAGCGCGGTGCACCAGAGCCCCGCCATGCCCTCGATATATTCCTTGCCGGCTGAATCGTAGACGAAGATGCCCTTGCCGCTTTCCAGCACCAGCGGCCCGTTCTGCCGGTGGGCGGCAAGGTTCGTATAGGGATGGACGAGCGTCTCGATATCCCTGACGGCGACATTCGACAGCATGATGGGCTCCCGGCCTGTTAAAAATTCTTGCCACCATAAGCCGAACTGACCGCAAATGTTGAGCGATTTTGGCGCAGGGGACGCCATACTCTGCTGCAAGGCGGCCGATGGCGCAAAGCCGCGCACTTGTCAGGCTTGGCACAGGTGGGCAATCTTCCAATCTGGAATCGTTCCGGACTGGCCAAGGCTGATGCTCGACCCGTCATTTTCGACAAACCGGCCGGCGCCCGGCCGCAGCTGCGGCAGCTGCGCGCTGTGCTGCAAGGTCTACGATGTCCCGGCCGTGCCGATGACGGCCGGCACCTGGTGCCGGAATTGCCAGCCCGGGCGCGGCTGCCGCATCTACGACACCCGCCCGCAGCAGTGCCGCGACTTCCATTGCCTCTGGATCAGCCAGGATTTCCTCGGCCCGGAGTGGAAGCCGGAGCGCAGCCGCTTCGTCCTGACCATGGATGGCGCGAGCCGGCTGCTCTATGCGCAGGTCGACCCCGGCGCGGCACAGGCCTGGCGCAAGGAGCCCTATCTCTCGCAGTTCAGACGCTGGGCGGCCGCCGGCAGCCGGCCGGTGATCGTCTTCGTCGGCAAGACCGCGACCGCGGTGACGGCGAGCGGCGAGACTGTTCTCGGGCAGCTCGCGGCGGATGAGCGCATCGTCCTGCGCGATCTGCCGGGCGGACGCCAGACCGTCGAGAAGGTCAGGGCGACGAACTGAGCGGCGGCACGGCGAAACCGCTCCCGGCGCGTTCCAGCATGGCGCCGACCGCGATGGCCGTCCGGTCTTCCCCGAAAGGCGCGATGATCTGCACGCCGAGCGGCAAGCCCTCGCGCGACAGCATGACCGGCGCCGACAGGGCCGGCAGGTCCGAGCCGGTCGCGAGCGCGGCCCAGTGCAGGAAATCGAGATAGGGGCGCGGCTCGCCGTTCACGAGGAGCCGGCGGGCGTGGATATCGGGCGTGTGGTCGTGCGGGATCGCCGCGACCGGCGCCGGCGGGCAGAGCACGACGTCGTAGCGCCCGAAGAAACGTGCCCATTGCCGCTTCTGGGCCAAGCGGCGATGCGCGATCTGCTGATAGAGGCCGGGCGTCATCCGCGCGCCGCGCGCCTGCAACGCCTGGTGCGACAGGTCGTTCGGGCTGAAGCGCGAGGCCTGCGCCTGGATGCGGGCGCGCACCTTGGGCGGCAGGCCATAGGCGACGACGGCATGGTTCAGCAGAGCATAGACCTCGAAGGCATCGGCGAAGCTGACGGAAGGGCGGGCGGTCTCGTCGACGATGGCGCCGGCCTCGGCGAGACGACGCGCAGCCTCGCGCACGACGGCCGACACCTGGCTGTCGACGGGGGCGAAGGGATCGTCGGCCCAGAGCGCGACGCGCAGGCCCTTCGCGTCGATGAAGCGCGGCTCCGGCAAAGGCGCAGAGGCGTGCGCTACATCGCGCGGACCGGCGATGACCGGCAGGATCAGGTCGAGATCCTCGGCGGCGCGGGTGATCGGACCGGCGACCATCAGGTCGGCATTGCGCGGTGTGCGCCGTTCCGGCGGCGGCGGGATCGCCCCCCAGGTCGAGACCAGCCCCCAGCTCGTCTTGAGGCCGAAGACGCCGCAGGCATGGGCCGGCCAACGGATCGAGCTACCGAGATCGGAGCCGAGCTCGAAGGCGCTCATGCCGGTCGCGACGGCCACGGCCGCTCCGCCCGATGAGCCGCCCGGCGAGCGCGCCTCGTCCCAGGGATTGTTGGTCACGCCATGGGCCGGGTTGTAGCTCTGGAAGTCGCCCGAGAACACGGGGGCGTTGGTCTTGCCGATGATGACCGCGCCTGCCGCACGCAGCCGCGCCACGGCTGCGGCATCCTCGGCCGGCACGCGCTCGCGATAGGCCGGCAGGCCGCCGGAGGAGGGCAGGCCGGCGACGTCGAAGGCATCCTTGATCGTGATCGGCAGGCCCTCGAGCGGGCGGGCCGTGCCCGCGGCGATCCGCGCATCGCTGGCGAGGGCAATGGCGCGGGCGGCGTCGCGATCCTGCGTGACGATGGCGTTGAGGCGCGGGTTCAGCGAGTCGATGCGGGCGAAGGTCGCTTCCAGAAGCTCGGTGGCGCTGAAGCGGCGGGCGAGCAGCGCCGCGCGCAAGACCGTGGCGGAGGCGGTGAGATCGATGCCGGCAGCCATCGTGCCGTCACTCGGCATCGACGGCGCGGGCAAGATCGCGCCAGAGCAGCACGAGGCGATCGAGCTCGGCGAGATCGTCCGATCCGAGCTTGCCTAGCGTGCTGGCGACGAAATCGCGCTGGGCGGCGATGCCGGCCTCGGCCAGCCGGCGGCCTTCCGGCGTCAGGTGCATGGCGTAGGAGCGCCGGTCGCCCGCAATGGCGCGGCGCTCGACGAGCCCGGCCTGCACGAGGCGGTCGACCAGCCCGGAGACGTTGCCCTTGGTGACATAGAGCCGCTCGGCCAGCTCGCTCTGACTGATGCCTTCCTGCTCGGTCAGCGTCGAAAGCAGGTCGAATTGCGGGACCGAGAGGCCGAGCGTGCGGATGCGCGCCGTCATCTGAATGAGCATACGCTGGTGCAATCGCATGAAGCGGAACCAGACGCGATCAGGCTCCGTCGCCGCGTGTGGCACGGTCTTCGGTGCGGTCATCGCGCGTTCCCCCTCTTGAACGATCAGACCTAAACCATCTCGCGCGCACAGGCGAGCCTTCGATGGTGCAGCTTTCCTTTCGCGGAAGCTCGTCGCTATCCTCCGGGAAAGACAAGACTCCGGGAGAAACGCGCATGCTCGGCCTGATGCAGGACTGGCCCCTTCTGCTCCATCGGATCATCGATCATGCCGCCATCCAGCACGGCACGCGCGAGGTCGTCAGCCGGGCCGTCGAGGATAGCAGCCTGCGCCGTCGCAGCTATGCCGAGATCAGGAGCCGGGCGCTCAAGGTCGCCAAGCGACTGAAGCGAGAGGGTGTCGCGCTCGGCGACCGGGTGGCGACGCTGGCCTGGAACACGGACCGCCATCTCGAGCTCTGGTATGGCATCAGCGGCATCGGCGCGATCACGCACACGGTCAATCCGCGGCTGTTCCCGGAGCAGATCGCCTGGATCGTCGATCATGCCGAGGACAGGCTGATGTTCCTCGACCTGACCTTCGTGCCGCTGATCGAGCAGCTGCAGGAGAAGCTCCCGAGCATCGAGCGCTATGTCGTGCTGACCGATGCCGCGCATATGCCGCAGACGAGCCTCAAGGGTGCCGTCGCCTATGAGGACTGGCTGGCCGAGGCCGACGACGATTTCGCCTGGGCCCGTCTCGACGAGAATACGGCGGCGGGGCTTTGCTACACCTCCGGCACGACCGGAGGGCCGAAGGGCGTGCTCTACTCGCATCGCTCGAACGTGCTGCATGCGCTGGCCTGCGCTGCGCCGGACTATATGGGGCTGTCCTCGCGCGACACGGTGATGCCGGTCGTGCCGCTGTTCCACGCCAATAGCTGGTCGCTCGCCTATTCGGCGCCGATGACGGGCGCCAAGCTGGTGATGCCCGGCGCGAAGCTCGATGGCGCGTCGCTGCACGAATTGCTCGAAGGCGAGGGCGTCACCATGACGGCGGCGGTGCCGACGGTCTGGCTCGGCCTGCTGCAGCAACTGGAGGCGACCGGCGGCAGGCTCTCGACGCTGCAACGCGTCGTGATCGGCGGCTCGGCCTGCCCGCGCGCGATGACCGAAGCCTTCGAGCGCAAATACGGCGTCACCGTCGCGCATGCCTGGGGCATGACCGAGATGAGCCCGCTCGGTTCCTTCTGCTCGATGAAGCCGGTCTATGGTGGCCTCGAAGGCGAGGCGCTCTACGACCTCAAGGTCAAACAGGGCCACCCGCCCTTCACGGTGGAATTCCGGCTCACGGATGACGAGGGCCGGGACCTGCCCTGGGATGGACGGACCTTCGGCCGCCTCAAGGTGCGCGGGCCGGCGGTGGCCGGTGCCTATTACCGGCGCGCGGACGAGGACATCCTCGACGAACACGGCTTCTTCGATACCGGCGACGTCGCCACCATCGACCCCGCCGGCTACATGCAGGTCACCGATCGTTCGAAGGACGTGATCAAGTCCGGCGGGGAGTGGATCTCCTCGATCGATCTGGAAAATCTCGCGGTCGGCCATCCCGACGTGGCGGAAGCGGCAGTGATCGGCGTTGCCCATCCGAAATGGGACGAGCGGCCATTGCTCGTCATCGTGCCGAAACCCGGCCGCACGCCCGGCAAGGACGAGATGCTCGCCTTCATGGCCGGCAAGATCGCGAAATGGTGGCTGCCTGATGATGTCGTGCTGGTCGAGGCCATCCCGCACACGGCGACCGGCAAGATCCAGAAGACGGCGCTGCGCGAGATGTTCAAGGATTATCGGCTTGGGTGACATCCGGGCAGGGGCCGTTCTCAAAGTCTCCAGAAGAGCCACGTCATCCCGGACGCAGCGAAGCGGAGATCCGGGATCCATCGCAGAGCGCGGTGCTTCTCGATGGATCCCGGGGCAAGCCCGGGATGACGGCAAAGGGATTCGACGTTGCCAGCTGGCGCCAAAACGCAAACGGCGCCCTTTCGGGGCGCCGTTCGTGTGTCTTGGTCGAGCGCGAGTGCGGAGGCTGTCCGTCTCAGAACTCTTCCCATCCGGCATCCTGGGCGCGTCCATTGGCGACCTTGCGCGGGGCGGGGGTGGCCTTGGACTGGGCGAAGGCGGCTTCGGCGAGCTGGCGCAGGCGCTCGGGCTCGGCGCCGGCCGGAGCCCGGGCGGATGCCGCCGCGGACGCTGCCGCAACCGCGACCGGCCGGGCCGGGGCGCGCGCCGGCGCCACGGTTTTCAGGGTGCGCGCCGCGGAGGAGGCGGCCATGACCGGCTGGGGATAGCCGCTCTGGCCGACCGCCTCGCGGCCGGTGCGGAAGGCCGCGACCAGCTCGTTGAGCTGGCCGATCCGGCCGGTCAGCGCATTGGCGGAGGCCGCGCTCTCCTCGGCCAGCGCCGCGTTCTGCTGGGTCATCTCGTCGAGATGCGCCACCGCCTGGCTCATCTCGTCGATGCCGTTGGCCTGCTCGCCCGAAGCGGCCGAGATGTCGGCGATGGTGGCCGCCACCTTCTGCGAGGCGGCGAGGATGCGCGCGAGCTGGTCGCCGGCCTGGCGCACCAGCTTCACGCCCTCGCCGACCTCGGTGTTCGAGGAGGAGATCAGCCCGGAGATGTCCTTGGCCGCCTCGCCCGAGCGCTGCGCCAGGGTGCGCACCTCGGAGGCGACGACGGCGAAGCCCTTGCCGGCCTCGCCGGCGCGGGCCGCCTCGACCGCGGCGTTCAGCGCCAGCAGGTTGGTCTGGAAGGCGATGTCGTCGATCACCCGGATGATGTCGGAGATCTTCTGCGAGGCGCTCTCGATGCGGGCCATGGCATCGACGGCCTGGCCGGCGATGGCGCCGCCGGACTGGGCGGCCTGCATGGCCTCGTCGGCGATGCGGGCGGCATCCTTCGAGGCCTGGGCCGAGGCCTTGACCGAGGCTGCGAGCTCCTCGGTGGTGGCGGCGGTCTGCTCGAGCGAGCTCGCCTGCTCCTCAGTGCGCTTGGAGAGGTCGTCGGCGCCCATGTTGATCTCGCGCGCCGCGAGCCCGACATCGGCCGAGGTGGTCTGGATCGTCGCGACCGTGGCCGAGAGCCGGTCGACCGTCTCGTTGATCGCGCCCTTGAGATCGGCGAAGCGGCCGCGATAGGCGGTCTCCACCCGGTTGGTCAGATCCCCGCCCGCAATCGCCGACAAAGCCTGCGCAAACTCCGTCGTCGCAGAATCAACAACTATGTTGATCTCGTTGATGCCCTCGACGAGCTCCTTGAGCGGACCTTCCATGCCGCCGACCTGCGCCTGGCCGGAGAAATTGCCGTCGCGGGCATCGGCGACGATGGTCGCGACTTCGCCGAGAAGCTTCTGGACATGGGCAGCCTGTTCGGCGTCGGCCAGCATGGCGAGATCGCGATCGCGCCGGTTCTGCTCGAGCGCCAATGCGTTCTCGCGATAGGTTTCGAGCGCGCGGCTCAGCGCTCCGATCTCGTCGGGCGAGGGGGCCGGCGGAATGGCCTGCGCGAAATCGCCCTGCTGCATGCCGTCGAGCGCCGACTTCAGCGAGATCAGCGGCCGGGCTACGCGACGCTGCACGCCGCGCCAGCTCAGGACGCAAATCACAAGCAAAGCGGCAAGCAGGGAGCCGACGATGCCAAACTTGACCCAGGCCTGATTGAGCTTCTGGTTCGTGCGCGTGATCATGTCGTCGAGCGACTGGGTCACGGCCGATATGATCGCCTCAAAGGGGGCGTTGCACTGCTTTGTCCATTCCTCGGCCGCGATGACCGGGCCAGAGCCCTGACCGAGCTTGCCGATCAACTCGTCCATCTTGCGATTCGAGGCATCGACCTCGGCCGACATGACACCGATCTTCCGGACGAGTTCGCTGCCGACGCCGGGGCGGGACGCCAGCTGCTTGAGGGTGTCCCTGGAAGCGTTGGAAACACCGCGCAACTCGCCTATGCGACGTAGCTGTGCCGCATCCATCGCCTTGTTCGAGCTGAAGGCCGGGCGCAGCACCGAGCATTGCGTTCCGTAGTTCGAGCGCACGTCCCAGCCGGCGGACTTGAAGCCCTGCAGGTCGGCGAGCACGGGGTCGGCCAGCCGGGCCGCAGTGGAGGTCTCGTCGGAAGCCTTGACGATCGCACCCTCGATCGCGCCGATACCGTTGTACCAGGGCATGGTCGCGGCCAGGCTGCGCTGCGCCTTCGGCTTGCCGGCCTCGGCATAGAGGTCAGCCATCCTGGCGTCGGTGAGCTTCTGCTCCTGCTGGATGCCGGCGATCAGCTCCTTGCGGTTCGGCAGATCGGTTTCCTGGAGCTGAGCGACCGCTTCGGCGATCTGGGCGCGATTGGCCTGCTCGATCTGCTTCAGCATCGGGGCCGGATCATCCGCGACCTGGATGCTGGTCTGAGCCTGGCCGCGCGCGGTGCGGATCATGTTGCCGGTGAGAAGCAGCGCCTTGTCGGCCTCGACCAGCTCGGCCAGCCGCATGTTGGTCCTCACCTCCATGATGGACTGCTCCGCCATGTAGGCCAGCGCACCGATGCCGGGCACGCAAAGACAGGCCATGGTGGCCACGAGGTAGTTCTGGATCGAAGAGGGGAAGAATTTCACGGCGAGGCTCGAAGAGGCGTGCGGCTGGAAGGCGGTGGCGCAGGCGGAAGAGGCGACCCGGCGCGGCCGATGCCTCTTTCCCGCCCAGTTACGGCCGATTTGATTAAGATTGCGCTTAGCTGCCTCTGCCGCTTGCCTTCCGCTCGTAGCGGCGTCACCTAAGAACGATGCATCGCCGTCTCGTCTTCGAGGAACCGGTTTCACGCGCGGCCATCTGGAGCCGGCGGCTGGCCTGGTTCTCGCTCGCGGTGCTGCTGCTGTCGCTGCTGCTCGTCCGGCTGCGGGAGCCGAGCATCGAAGGGCTCGCGCCGGTCGCCGGTGCCTATGTCTTCGTCTTTGCGGCGCTCGGGCTGGCGATCCTCGCCTTCATCCGCATCTGGCAGTCCGGCCATCGCGGCGTCGGCAAGGCGGCCTGGGCGATGCTGCTGTCGCTGGTCCTGCTGGTGCCGTTGGGCTATGTCGCGGTGAAGCTCGTGACCAGGCCCGCCCTGGCTGATATCTCGACCGATATCGACGACCCGCCTGCCTTCAGTCGGTCGCAGATAGCGCAGACGGCAAGGGCCGGGCGCGTGCCACCGGATGTGCCGGCCGAGCGCAGGCGCCTGCAGCGCCAAGCCTATCCCAAGGCGGTGCCCATTCTCCTGGAGGTTCCGGCCGAGATCGCCTTCGACGTCGCGCGCCGCGCCGCGACCGGGCTCGGCTGGCAGGTGCTGGAAACGACCCGGCCGGGCGGGCGCAGCGGGGCCGGGCGGATCGAGGCGGTCGCGCGCGGCCGCATGCTGCATTTCTCGGAGGACATCACGATCCGGGTCAGGCCGCGCGTCGACGGCAGCCGGATCGACATTCGCTCGGCTTCACGGCTGGGCAGCCACGATCTCGGAGTCAACGCGACGCGCATCGCCGCATTCTCCGACGAGATCGAGCTGCTGATGGAGAATCGCTGAACAGGCGGTTCAGGTGAGACGGTAGCGGCTCGTCAGGGCAGGCACGGCATCGCTGGCCTGGACGGCGCCTCGTAGCACCAGATCCTCGAGCTGCGCCAGTACCGAGAGCGCCGCCGCTCCGTGCAGCGCCGGCGCCAAGCCCTGATAGATCGCGGTCACCATGGCCGCGATCGTCTCGTCGCCTTGCCCCAGGCGGCTGAGAATCGCGGCCTCGCGCTGGCGGCGATGCTGGACGAGGCCACGCAGGAAACGCTGCGGTTCGGTGACAGTGCCGCCATGGCCCGGCCAATAGCGGGCATGCTCGAGACCGCGCAGTTTCTCGATCGAGGCCATATAGGCGGCCATCGAACCGTCGGGCGGTGCGACGACCGAGGTCGACCAGGCCATGACATGGTCGCCCGAGAACAGCGTTTCCTCTTCGGCGAGGGTGAAGGCCAGGTGATTGGCGGTGTGACCGGGCGTCTCGACCGCGGCGAGGCTCCAGCCGGGACCGGAAACGGCGTCGCCGTCCCGCATCAGCCATTCCGGCACGTAGGCGGTGTCGGCGGCGGCATCGAGGACACGCTCCTCGCCCGGGCCGAGCTCGCGGGAGAGGCGATGCGGCCCGCAGCCGACCACGCGCGCGCCGGTGGCTGCCTTGAGCGCCGGAACGGCCGGGGAGTGGTCGCGGTGCGTGTGCGTCACGACGATATGACTGACCGTCTCGCCGCGGAGAGCGGCCAGCAGGTGTTCGACATGGGAGGGATCATCGGGACCGGGATCGATGACCGCCACAGTGCCGTGGCCGACGATATAGGTGCAGGTGCCGGTGAAGGTCATCGGCCCGCTATTGCCGGCGATGACCCGGCGCACGAGCGGCGAAAGCGTCGCGACCTCGCCGGGCGGCGTGGTCGCGCTCCTGTCGAATTCGATCTCGTCCGCCATCTCTGCACGCCTCGTCCGAGCCTGTGCCGATTCCGTCAAACCGGCTGCCTATCCGCGCAAAGCCTGTCCGCTTGTGAGGCCCTGCCGCATTTCCTATAGACGCAAAAGCGGCCGCGTCGCGCGGCCTTTTCGGGAAAGGACGACAAGCCCATGGCCGATACCATCCCCATGCAAGCGCCGACGCTCGCCGGTACGCTCCTTCCCGCAGCGGACACGCGCTCGGCCATGCTGCGCAACGTCGCGCTGGCCTTCGCCGGCAGCCTGCTCCTGATCGCGGCGGCCAAGATCAAGGTTCCGTTCTGGCCCGTGCCGATGACGCTGCAGACGCTGGCGGTGCTGGGCCTCGGGGCCGCCTATGGCGCCCGCCTCGGTGCTGCGACCATGGCGCTCTACATCGTCTACGGACTTGTGGGGCTGCCGGTCTTCACCAACACGCCGCCGGTCGTTGCCGGCCCGCTCTATCTCGTCGGTCCGACCGGCGGCTTCCTGGTCGGCTTCATCGTCGCGGCGGCGATCGCCGGCTGGGCGGCCCAGCGCGGTGCGTCGCTGCTGCGGCTGGTCGGCGGGCTGGTCCTCGCCGATCTCGCGCTCCTGGCCATCGGCTGCCTGTGGCTCGCCTTCGGCGCCCAGATGACGGGCGGCGCGACCGGGGTCGGTCTAGCAAAGGCCTTCGCCTATGGCGTGCAGCCCTTCCTTCTCGGCGAGGCGCTGAAGATCGCGCTCACGGCTTGCATCGCCGGGGCGGGCTGGTCGCTGATCGGCCGGCGCGGCTGAGCCTTCGCTTAAACAGCGCCTTCAAGCACAAAGGCCGGGGTCGCCCCCGGCCTTTTTTGATTCCCGTATGCGCTTGCGCAATCCCGTTAGCTGGTCGACTGGCCGCCACCGCAGCTTTTGCCGTCATAGGGGCCGAAGAGTGGGCCGAAATTCCCGCATTTGTCGCAGCCCGAAAGCGAGAGAGCCAGCCCCAAAAGGCCGGCGAGGAGAATGATGCGCTTCATGGCCCAACCGTTCGATTCGATGCGGGCCGTAATCTAGAACGTGCCGGCGGCGCGCGACAGGGGTGTCGAGAAGCGAAGGCAGGCGCTCAGAGACCGATATCCGCGAGCCAGCCCAGTATGCAGATCGCCGAGACGGCGATCAGGGCGATCGTGGCTTTCGCGTCGTTCGGCCAATGGCGCAGCATGCTTCGTCTCCGTTGCGGGAGCCGTCGCAATAGTCGTGCCATTTGACAGGTGGGTGACGGTTTCCCCGAGGCCTGGGAAGCTCGGAGAAACCGCCGTCGCGACCAGCAGAGGCGATGCCGCAGGTCGATGTTGCGAGATCAGGTTTCGCGGAAGGCGCGCGCCATGCTGTCCTTGAGCGGCTGCAGAAGATACTCGAAGAAGGTCCTCTCGGTCGTCTGGATGTAGACGTCGGCAGGCATGCCCGCGGTCGGCTGGAAGTCGTGGACGCCGGCCAAGCTCTTCGGGTCGAGGCGGGCGCGCACGACATAGAGATCCGGTACGCCGGGATAGGCGCGCTGCTTCTCGTCCGGCAGCGCGTCGGCGGAGATGTAGATGACGCGGCCGCTGACCATCGGGGTGGTGCGCTGATTGAGGGCGGTGAGCCGAACCGTGGCGAGCTGGCTGTGCTTGATCTTGTCGATGTCCTGCGGACGCACGCGCGCCTCGATGATGAGCTCATCCTGCAGCGAAACGATCTCCATGATGTTCTTGCCGGCTTCGATGACGCCGCCGGCCGTGTGATAGCGCAGCTTGACGACCGTTCCCTTGACCGGAGCGACGATGTTCGAGCGGTCCAGGATACCTTTCACGGTGTGGATGCGCTCGCGCACGTCGTTGAGTTCGGCGCTGATCTCCTGCAACTGGTCGGAGGCGATCTTCTGGGCGTTCTTGCGGACGCCGTCGATCTGCTCCAGCGAGCGGGCGATCCGCTCGCGGGAATCGCCGATATCGCCGGTGATGCGCCCGGCCTCGCCGGTGAGGTTCGCGGCAAGACGCTGGAGCGAGAGCACGTCGGGCTTGCGGATGTAGCCGCGCTGAAGCAGCGCCTGCTTGCCTTCGAGTTCCTCCTTCAGCAGCAGCGATTGCTGATGGACTCCCGCGAGCTGCACCTTGCTGCCGGTGACTTTCTCCTCAAGCGCGTCGATGCTCTTCTGATGGGCGGCGATTTCGCTCGCGATATTGTTCTGCCGCGCCCGGAAGGCGATCCGCTGCGCCGCGATAAGCACGGCGATGTCGGGGTCGTTGGCTCTGTCGACCAGATGCTGGGGGAAGGAGAAGTCGGTTCGGCCGACGACCTCCGCCCGGAGCCGCGCCTCGATCGCCTCCAGACGGAAGAGCTTGAGCTCGTGGCGGCGCAATTCGGCGCGGGAGGAGGTGTCTTCGAGCTTGACCAGGGGTTGGCCGACATGGACCACGTCGCCCTCATGGACGAGGATCTCGCGGATCACCCCGCCTTCCAGATGCTGGATCGTCTTGTTCTGGCCGGTGGTGACGAACACGCCCGTCGCGATGACCGCGCCGGCGATCGGGGCCGTGTTGCCCCAGACGCCGAAGCCCATGACCGTCGCGACGACGATGACGACGCCGCTCAGCGTCGCCGTGCGGGTACTGCGCGGCACGTCGGCATACCAGGTTTGCGATATCAGCTGCCCTGCCATTTCCCCACTCCGTTCCCTCGTCGCCCCCGGCTTCGAATGCCGGTTTTGTCAGTGTGGCTTGGGCGCGCCGCCATCGATGCTGCGCTGTCCAACGATCATCGGCAGGATTTCGTCGCGTGCCCCGATGGCCTGAACCGCGCCGTCCTTGATCATCATGATCTTGTCCACGCTGCGGAGCAGGGCAGGGCGCTGCGTCACGGCGACCACCGTCATGCCGCGAGACTTGGCCCGCTCGAAAGCGCGAGCGAGGGCGGCCTCGCCCAGTGCGTCGAGATTGGAGTTGGGCTCGTCGAGCACCACGAGCCGCGGATTGCCGAAGAAGGCCCGCGCCAGGCCCAGCCTCTGCTTCTGCCCGCCCGAGAGGGGAGCGCCGTCGATGCCGATCTGTGTCTCGTAGCCATGGGCGAACTGGGCGATCATCTCGTGGATGTCGGCGATCTCTGCGGCTTCGAAGACATCCGCGTCGGCGACATCGTCGCGCATGCGGGCGATGTTGGCCTTGATCGAGGCCGGAAAGAGCTGAACGTCCTGCGGCAGGTAGCCGACGCTTTCGCCGAACTGGCGCGGATCCCAGTTGCGCTGCTCCATCCGGTCTAGCCGGACGGTGCCGGCGGTCGGGTTGATCGAGCCGACCAGCATGCGCGCCAGGGTCGACTTGCCGCAGCCGGAAGCGCCGACGATGGCGAGGGAATCCCCCGGCTCCAGGCTGAAGCTGATGCCGTTGAGGATGACCTTCTTGTTCGGCGGCGGAACGTAGAGAACGCGCTCGACATCGAGCCGGCCCTTGGGGTTCGGCAGCTTCAGCCGGTCGAGGTTGAGCGGCGAGGCCTGGAGCAGCGCCTTGACGCGCTGATAGGCGGCGCGCGCATGGATGAAGCTGCGCCAGCCTTCGATGGTGCCTTCCAGCGGGGCAAGGGCGCGGCCGGCGACGACGGAGGACGCGACCACCATGCCGCCCGTCAACTGGCCTTCGAGCGAGAGCATCGCGCCCCAGCCCAGCATCGCCACCTGCGTTCCCAGGCGGAAGAACTTGGAGGTACCGGTCATCAGGATGTTGCGATCCTGCGCGCTGACCTGCGCCTTGAGGGATTCCGCCGTCTCGCGCCCCCACATCACGACGCCCTCCGGGATCATGCCCATGGCGTTGATGACCTGCGCGTTGCGGGACATCGCTTCCGATTGCAGATTCGCGCGGGTCGAAAACGCACTGGCTCGTGCGAAGGGCGCGGCCGTGATCTGCTGGTTGAGATAGGCGACCAGGAACAGCACGACCGACGCGACGGTCACGATGTAGCCGAGATGCGGATGGATCAGGTAGACCGCCAGCAGATAGATCGGCGCGGTCGGTGCATCGAGCATGGTGAGGATGACCGGACCGGTCAGGAAGCTGCGGATCTGCTGCAGATCGGCGAGCGTCTGGAATTCGCGGCTGGAGCCCGTCTGGGCGGCCTTGGCGGCGGCCGCGAGCACCGGCCCGCCAAGCCGGGTTTCGACATCGACCGCGACGCGCATCAGCATGAAGCGGCGCACCATGTCGAGCAGCACATGGGCTCCGATCGCCACCATGACGATGACCGAGAGCATCACCAGCGTATCGACGCTGCGGCTCGTCAGCACGCGGTCCGACATCTGGAAGAGATAGATCGGCACGGCGAGGACGAGCGTGTTCACCACGATCGAGAACAGCGCGACGACCGTCAGGTTGTGCCGTGTGCCGCCGAGGCCCGCGCCGAGAACCTGCTTGAAGTCGCGATCACCGAGCCGTTGCTCGATAGGCGTTCCACCTCCCGATCCGCCACCGCCTCCTCCGCCGCCTGGCCCCTTGCTGCCGCGGCCGCCCTCGAGGGCCGTTTTCGGAGGCTGTGAATCCACTTTCGGACGCAGCGTGACGACATCGGATGCCGGCTGTCCGTCGATGCGGGCTTCGCTGTGTTCTGCGCGGCTTTGGGGCGCGGTTTCCTGGGGGAGAGTCGGGTCGTGGGGAGCGGCCGGCTGCGGCAGCGATGCGGGCGCGCCGGCCGGGACCAGAGAAATCCGGCTGTTGGCATTGGCGGTGCCCTCGACCTTGACGGCGGCCAGCCCGACAGCCTGCGGCAAGCCGACCATCCGCACCGAGGCAGGGCCGGCCAGGGGCGCCGCGGATGGCGATGCTTCGTTCTTCTCGCTCATGCCCCTTACCCCGTCTCGTTCTTCTTGCTTCAAACCATGATGTTCGACGTCAGATGGTCGTGCTGTGCCGGGTCCGGCACATTGACGTGCCGGCATTCGGGCTCAGGCTCATTGGTGGCCTGTTCAGCGAAGGCGACGAGCTCGGGGACGAGCGTGCTGGTGTCATGAATCTTCACCGTGTCGCTGTCGGTGACGATGTTGACCTGGATCAGCACGGATTCTTCATAGGCCTCGCCGCCGAGATAATTGGAGGTCGACAGCAGCCCGGGGTCGACGATGTAGGCTTCGTTGAGCGCGCTGTTGCCGCCTGCGGCCACACCTTGTTCGGTGTCCGCATGCGCGCTGGCCTGAATGCTCTGATCGCCGTCGATGAGGAAGTTGACCTGCGTGATGACGTTGGCGTCGTAGTAATCGCCCGCGACGTAGAGAATCTTCAGCGTGCCCGAGGCACCACCGTAGAAGTGCCAGTCGGCGTCCGGGGCGAGGATGGTTGCGCCGCCGGCAAGCTGATCGATCAGTTCGTGATGGGCGTCGAGCATCGGCTTGAAGGCCGGCGCGTCGTAGCTCGCGATCGTGGCCTTGTTGGTCAGGCTGTTGAAACCGGTCGTGACGGTCGTGCCGTCTTCTTCGCCGCCGGTGCTGTAGAGCTTGGCTGAATCGGGATCCAGCATGATGTTGTACTGGTAGATCCAGTCGGCGCGATGGTAGTTTCCGCCGATGATGATGATGTCGTAATCGGCTATGCCGTAAATCTTCGTCAGATTGATCTGCTCGTTTCCGCCGGTCCCGAGATTGTAATAGACGCCGGACTCGCTTTGAACCGTCCGATCGTTGTCGTCGAGACCGTTGAACTGGACGATCGCTTTCACGTCGTAGAAATCGCCCGACAGGACATCGACGACCCAGTGAGACGTCCCGGCCGCACCGCGCACGTCGATCGTCGATTGATGCGTGATGAACTCCGCGATGTTGTGAACCTCGTTGCCCTGCGTCTTCACGACGGGGTCGAGAGTGCCGGAGACGGCGATGTCGACATGGTCATTGTCGACCAGGATGTTCGCCTGCACGATGCCGCGGCTGTAGAAGTAGTCCCCGCCGACCATCATGGAGCCGACCCCCTCGTTGAGGTCGACGATCTCCGCGGCATTGATCTGTTTGTTGAGACCGGTCTCGGCGAGCGTCGCCACGCCGCCGGTGGGCCCCGCGGCATCGAGCGTCGCCGTTGTGCTGGTCTGGGCCGGCGGCTCGTCCGGGCGCCAGGGTGCGCTGTCCAGCAAGGTCGGCGCGTAAGGTTCGGGCGCGCCGGCAACGCCATCGATAATGCGGCCTTGCGGGGCGGTCTCAGCGGGGCTGCCGTCCGGATTCGGGTTGCCCGTCTCGGCCCAGAGCGCGTCGCGAGCCGACACCATGGCGATGACGTCGTCGGTTCCGATCTGGAGCGCCGCGGTCATGTCGGGGATGCCGGCGGGGGCGATATCGTCGGCCCGATCGATGAGCGAAGCGAATTCGCCCTCCAGATGCAGTTCAGCCGGGATCACGACGCTGCCGTCGGCATAGGTGATCGCATCGGATGTTATGAGATCCTGGTCGCTCGCGACGTTGATCTGCTTGATCTGATACAGACCCTCGCCGTCGGCGTCGCGATACTCGACGGTGATTTCGCGCTGAGCGGAGCGGAAGCCCACCGAAGATCCGATGTCCTCGGCATTATGCGGGATCGGCTTCAGGGGCTGTGGAACGACGGGCAGAATCTTGCTGGGCACGCCGAATCTGGCCGGCATCGATAAAGGTGTAAAACTGCTGTGCGGGTCCGGTGCCGGCATTTCGCGAACCGTCGTTGGAACCGAAACGAGTTCGTCGAAGGCAAGCCCGCGGAGCGGCTCCCGGAACGGATCGAGGTCCTCGGGTATAAACGGCGGTGGCGCCTCACCGTCATAGAACACCGGCGTCCGGGCGACGGAGTCGGACAGATCCAGATAGCCGATGAATTGCCAGATCGTTTCGGTGAAGCCGCCGGGCTGCATGGCACGATCCTCCGCCGCGTCCAGCTCGCACCGGACGGGAACACTTCAAACGCATGGCGCGCAGAAAGGGGAAGGCGGGAGCGGAAACCGCGCGGGGAGGGCCCCGCGCGGTCGCTTCGCTTCGGACAGTGCTTACAGGGAGTCGAGAGCGTCCCCGCTGCCCACAGTCATCTCGATCGAGTTGAACTGGATGTTCGCACCCTGAACGATCGACTGGGTGAAGGCTTCCTGCGTGAGCGAGGCTGCAGCCGAAGCCGCGCCGGCGCCGCCGAAGTCGCCATCGTCGCTGGTAAGCGCGCCGAGGCTGGAGCTCGCGCTGCCGCCGGTGGCGGTCGCGGTCATGGTGAAGTCGCCGACCGAGTTCGCGTCGGAGCCGCACGGATCCCAGCAGCACGCATCGGAGACACCGCCGGAGCTGTAGCTCACCGAGGCGCCGCTGAGGGTGTCGTTATCGGTCAGGTTGTTGATCTGATCGATATTGAAGTTGTTGCCCTCATAGACGTTCTGAGTGACCACGTCGGGCATCACGATGGAATCGGTGATGCCGTAGATCGAGTCGATGTCGATCGCTTCGTTGTCCTGCGGCCCGGTGATTGCACCTTCGAGGCTGAGGTCGACGTTGACGGAGACATTCACGCAGTTGTCGACCTGGTTGGTAACCTGATTGTCCAGCTCGTTATAGTTGACGTTGCCGTTCAGGTTGCCGTTGGCGTTGAGATTTCCGTTGCCGTTCAGGTTGCCGTTTTCATTGGCGTTGCTGGCGGAATTCCAGACGTCGGTGTCGACGGCCTGCGCGGCGACCTGGCCGGCATACTGCGACTGACCCTGGGACTGACCCTGGCCTTGACCTTGGCCCTGTCCCTGGCCTTGACCCTGTCCCTGGCCCTGAAGCTCGGCCTGACCCTGGAGCTGACCCTGCAACTCGGCCTGGCCCTGCAACTGGCCCTGTGTCGGGTCGTTGTCGTCGTCGTGGTGCGAAGGCTGCGGATTGTTGTGGCTACCCATGACACGCTCCTGTGCGTTCAGGAGACATCGATGCGGTCCGGTGCGCCTCTCTTCTGCGGTGCGCGGTCCGGTTTCAGCGATGTCGATTGGTTTTATGCGGTTTACAAGGATGGATACCGTCTAGCGTAACGATATACATCCAATTTTCGATGTTATCCGATCTGATTTAATCCATTTATGCCTCCTATGTAGTTGTTATTTCGGTAATAAGTTTGGATTTTAAGAAGTATTTTATGTATTTTGACGATTAAAGTTTGTTGAATTCAATAGTTATCGTTCGCGAGAAATGTCGCGTTGAAGGATTAATTCTATAATTATCCGATATTATGGAAATCCGATTCCATCGGATTGCTGAATTCGATCGCTCTATGAATCTAAGCAGGCAAATTCGAGTTCAGTATTTTTTCTTTCCTGAATGCTGCTTGGTGTCTATAAACAGCCACGAAGGGGCTGTTGGGTCAATGTGCTGAATCGTTACCCTGCGTTAACCGGTTCATTGATTTTTCATGACCCAGGAGGTGGCTTGGTAAAGGCTGGTGCCCTGTGCGCCGGAGATTGGCTATGCCCAACGCCGTCCGCATGCACGACGAACAGGCCGCCTTCCTCTCGCTCGAGACGTTGGTCTGGCGCGACGGACCTGTCTGTCCGCATTGCAGGGTGGTCTCAATCGGTAATCGCAACACGCTACTTTTCCTTTGGAGATGGAGCGTGGGTGATGATGCAGCGGCGGCGGATCTACTATTCGGCGGCCCAGCGGGCTGAGATCTGGGATCGCTGGAAGGCCGGCGAGTCGATGAGTTCGATTGGGCGGCGGTTCGATCGGGAGTCCTCTTCGGTGTTCTCGGTGCTTTCGCCGACGGGCGGCATTCGGCCTCCAGACCGGCGGCGGGCGCCGCGGGCGCTCACTCTCAGCGAGCGGGAGGAAATCTCCCGAGGGCTCAGCACCCGCCGGTCGCTGCGCGTGATCGCTCGGCAATTGGGCCGATCACCGTCCACGGTCAGTCGCGAGGTTCAGCGCAACGGCGGGCCGGATCGCTACCGCGCGGCGCGCTCCGATCAGGCGGCCTGGGACCGGGCCTTGCGTCCCAAGCCGTGCAAGCTGGCTTGCCGACCCGGTCTGGCCCGGACAGTATCCGGCAAGCTGCAGCGGAACTGGTCGCCCGAGCAGATCGCCGGCTGGCTCAAGCGCACCTGCCCCCGGGAGCCACACAATCAAGTGTCGCACGAGACGATCTACCGCAGCCTGTTCATCCAGACCCGTGGGGTGCTGAAGAAGGAACTGCTGGACCACCTGAGGGCCCGGCGAACGATCCGCCGCTCCCGGCACGCCAGCCTGAAGCGGAACGGCCTGGGCCAGATCAGGGACGCCGTCTCCATCAGCGAAAGGCCGGCCTCCGTCGAGGATCGTGCGGTCCCTGGTCACTGGGAAGGCGACCTGATCGGCGGCTCCCGGAACAGCTACGTCGCCACGCTGGTCGAGCGGCATTCGCGCTACGTGATGCTGGTCAAGGTCGCCAACAAAGACACCGGGAGCGTCATCACCGCCCTGATCAAACAGTCGAAGAAACTGCCCGGCGAACTCTATCAGTCCCTGACCTGGGACCGAGGCAAGGAGTTGGCCGACCACAAGCGGCTGGCCCTCGCTTCGAACGTCGAGGTCTACTTCTGCGATCCCAGGTCACCCTGGCAACGTGGCTCGAACGAGAACACCAACCGGCTCCTGCGCCAGTATCTTCCCCACGGAACCGACCTGTCCCTGCAAAGCCAGGCCCAGCTCAGCGCCATCGCCCGTCAGCTCAACGAACGGCCCAGAAAGACCTTGCTCTATCAAACCCCAGCCGAGAGGTTCGCCGAGTGTGTTGCGGCGATCAGTTGAGCCCGCCAGCGAAAGCTGTCGGCTTGGCCGCCTGAGCGGGCTGAGCACACCCGTCGGAATGTGGAAGTGCTATGCCTGTCGCAAGCCCTTCACCGTGAGGCATGGCACGATCTTTCAGAACAGCCATGTGCCGATGCATGTCTGGCTGCAGGCGCTCTATCTGCTGACCGCGACCGGCGAGCGTATCGGTTCGCAGAGGCTGGGCCAGATACTCGGCGTGTCCGTCCGGACCGCCTGGCATCTCAAGACGAAGATCGCGGCCGGCCTGGAAACCGCGAAGGATCTGCCGAATTCATGGCCTGGCGAAAGCGTTGTCGACCGCGTCGTGCGAGAGCCCTTTCCGAGTAGCTCCGCGCCGCCCCGGCCGGGGCAGGCCGTCTGCAAGGCGCGCTACGAGCGTTTCCTTGCGGTTACCGCGAGCGCGACGCACCGTCTCGATGACACTGTCTTCCTCCAGGCTTTGAACCGGTTGCTGCGGAGTTCCGGCGTGGACACCGAGCCGGAGGAGGGCAGGTTCGAGCAACAGCTCGAGTTGGGCCTGTTCGATCAGCCTGCGGAGCGAAAAAGGACTGCTGACGACGATGGATTGCGCTGACGGCTGATGGGAAGAGGGTGGCCTCCACTGGCAGAGGGACGGCGCGCCATACTTCGGCGCCGTTGCCTATAGGGGCCGGGGACTGCGGCGGAGGCATTGATCGACATGTTCTTCCCAAAGCCGCTGAAGCGAGGGATCGGCCTGCAGTACGGGCTCGTCGATCTCGTCAAGCTGGCTGGCTGGGCGCAGCGCTTCGAGGAAGGCGACGGCACCGCGGGCGCCGGCTGCAAAGGCCGGATCCTCGCGGCTGCTGAGCAGGCAGATTTCCTCGCCGATGAGCTCTGGGCCAATTCCCGTGACGGCGTTCAGGACATCGGATTGAACCGCTGCGAGGGCATGCGTGCGCATCGGGCCGCAATGACGCTGGGCAATCAGCGTGACAAGCGTTGCGAGGAAGCCGATGATCTGGGGATGAAGCCAGTCACCGGCCTGGCATGTCGCGGTCCCGCTGGGATCGCGATGCAGGAAGGGGTCGATCGCGGCATGGGCCATGCGGCGCGCCTTGCGAATCTTGAGCCATTCGAACATGGCGCCCCCGCGCTGAGCGAAGCCTAGCCTCCGAGGAAGCGCCGATGCCCAAGCCCTCCCGAGGACGAACGGCCTTGCCGCCCAGGCCGGATTTCGATGTCCTGGAGGTTGTCGCCGCGCGCCGATCCTCCAGCCGCAGAGTAGCCTTCATGAACCTCGTAGGCGATCTGAATCTCGCCTGGTCCAACAACGAGAGCCTGTTCATCTATGTGCTGATGGTTTTGCTCGGCACGGATGACAAGTCGGCGGCGATCGTCTTCGCCACGCTGAATACGACACGCGCGCGTCTCGATCTGGTGCAGCGGCTGGCCAAGATCGGCGTGGCAGACAAGGTCGTCCGCGGCGAGCTCAACGAGATCGTAGAGCGCTTCTCGGCGGCGACGCGGCTGCGCAACGACCTCAGCCACGCCACCTTCGTCATCGATGCGGAGGGCGAGATCACCCATACGCAGCACATGAAGGTGGAGGAAAGCCGGGGGAACCTGCGCTTCGGTGTCCGCCGAGCCGTCGACGATGCGAGGCTCGAGGAAATCTCCCGCACCATCCGCGAGCTTCACGCGCTCAACCGGCGAATCTGGGATCTCATGTCTGCCCTCGAGGGGGCGACGTAAACAGCAGGAAAGTGGCTGCGTCGATGCGACCGCGATCGGCGATCAAGGCAAGCCGCCTGCATCGGTTGGACGCGGCAGGCTGCAGATACCTCCAACCACGTGCGCGTCGGCCGAGCGCAGAAGACGAGTGGAGATGACAAAACTGTCAGGTATTTCGATCGCAAAAAAGAAAAACCCCGAAGGGTTATCTTTTGACGTCTTGATTTATCGCGGGAAATTTTTGGTCGGAGTGGCAGGATTTGAACCTGCGACCCCCTCGTCCCGAACGAGGTGCTCTACCAGGCTGAGCCACACTCCGATCAACTGGTGGCCGGCTTATAGCCAGCACGCGGCCCCGGCGCAACAGCTCGTTTGCAGCCTGGGGATGATTTCTTCCGAGGTTCCAGGGAGCCACCGCGAGACGGTTGCACATGACGACGACGCGTTCTAGAACGCGCGACACATTGGGGCGTCGCCAAGTGGTAAGGCAGCGGTTTTTGGTACCGCCATTCGGAGGTTCGAATCCTCCCGCCCCAGCCACGCATATTGTCCAACCGCCAGATTTGGACGGGTGAGCAGTTACTGCGACGGTGTGGGGGGTTAGCAGGCGGAGGCGGTCTCGCCGCGCCATCCAAGCTCCAGAACCCATGCTATCGGGCCGGTTTCTGAGGCTCGGTCTGGGCAGGCCGGTTTTTGTGTTCCGCGGGATTTTGGCTGAGACCGGTTCGCGGCAGCTTTTGGCGAGACTGGTTCGACAGATTCGCTGGACGAGAAAAAACCCGCCTTGGAGGCGGGCTCAAATCGATAGCTGATCGCGGTGCTCAGTGAACGAGGATGCGGTGCTCCTGGCTCGCCCAGTCGTGAGGCAGGGCTGCGGAGAGCCGACTGATCGTCAGATTGGCGGGCGCAGTGCCATCGGCGATGGCGCGGATGATGTTTGGCGAGAGGCAGGCCAGCGGCAGCAGCTTGCGGATATTGCGTTCGCCCACACCTTCGCGGATCGCGATCTCATCGGTCGAGGCCATCGAGCCATCGATCAGCTGCGCCATCCAGCGTCTCGCCTGAGCAATCATGGTCAGGATCGCCTCCGCGGAATCATGATCGAGCCGGGGCTTCTGCGTGGGCTCATGCGCGACGCCCTTGCGCCGACCCTGAGGCTGCCAGGCGAAGGGAATCTTTGTCGTGCTGGGCTCGCCAGCATCATCGGGAGACTGGAGCGCGATGATCAGACAATCTCGGTGCAGGGTGACGCGCGCGATCTGAGCAGGATTGGGAGTTGCGGCCAACACAGCGGCTTCGATCTCGGGAGCCGAGATCCGGGCAATGGATCCGGCTTGAGCCTTGCGATGCTGGATCAGCGCCTGCGAGACATAGTAGCGATACCGCGCCCCGTTCTTGCGGGCATGGCTCGGGCTCATCCGGTTGCCCGCATCGTCATGCAGCAGACCCGCAAGCGTAAAGGCTGAGTTCGCCGATCGTCCCTTGCGCTCGATGGCGGCCGCAGCGAGGTGCCGTTGAACGGCGTCGAAGATCTCGACCGTGACAATCGGTACATGGGCACCACGATGTGAGACGCCGTGCCAGACGATCTCGCCGAGATAGAAGCGGTTCTTGAGCAGATGGGCGAGCATGCCGACACGGAAGCGATGACCCAGTCTGGTGACGATGCCCTCACGACCCAGGGTCTCGGCCACCGCTCCGACCGAGCCGAGATCGAGATAAAGCTGGAAGATGCGACGCACCAGCGCAGCCTCCTGCTCGACGATGACGAGTTGCTTCTTCTCGCTGCGATAGCCCAGCGGGACCGGTCCGCCGACCCAAAGCCCTTTGGTCTTGGACGCCGCGATCTTGTCGCGAACGCGCTCGCCGATGACCTCGCGTTCGAACTGGGCGAAGGAGAGCAGGACGTTGAGCGTCAGCCTGCCCATGCTCGTTGTCGTGTTGAAGGACTGGGTGACCGAGACGAAGGAGACGCCGTGCTCATCGAAGAGCTCGACCAGCTTGGCGAAGTCAGCGAGCGAGCGCGTCAGGCGATCGACCTTGTAGACGACGATGATGTCGATGCGCCTTGCGCGGACCGCATCGAGCAGCTGCTGCAGGGCAGGGCGCTGCAAGGATGCGCCAGACAAGCCGCCATCGTCATAGCGATCACCGATGAGGCTCCAGCCTTCATGGGCCTGGCTCTTGATATAGGCCTCGCAGGCCTCTCTTTGGGCATCGAGCGAGTTAAAGGCGAGATCGAGATTATGCTCGGTCGACTTGCGCGTGTAGATCGCGCAGCGCTGCGGCCTTGTTGCCGGCTCGCGGATCATGGGGTGGCCCTCGCGGCCTGCCGCTGCCGCAATCCGAAGAAGCGTGGTCCGTTCCAGGTGGTCCCTGTAATCCGCTTGGCCAGTGTCGAGAGACTGCGATGTGTCTCGCCATTCCAGAGGAAGCCGCCGGGCACGATCACGACCTCATGGTTGACGCCGTCGTGCTCGCGGACCAGGACTGAGCCGGTCTTGATGCGTCGTCGGGTTTCCTGGCCCCGCGCCAGCTTCGCCAGGTGTCGCGCCAGTTCATCATCAAGCTTGCCGAGCTGCTGCTCCTGCAGCCGATGGGCGACCAGCCGCGCGATCAGATCGCGCGACAGGCCGGCCGGAGCGGCCGTGCGATACAGCCGGCGAAAGCGGGCCCGCAGCTCATCGAAGCCGAGGCTCGCCAAGGTGGCCACCTCGTCGGCCAGGCCCGACGCTGAGGGCTGGGCCATGTTATCGCGTGAGGCCCTGCTCATTGTGCCTGGCCCGCGGTGATGCGGTAGACCGAGCACTTCGCTCCATCGGCAGCGCCGACATTCTCATGCGAGATGACGTAGCCGCGCTTTCGCAGGCCGGTCAGGGCGGCGCGCGTCGTGTGTGGCTGCCAGTCCGTCACGGCTGCGAGCTTGGCGAGACTCACCCCCTCGGCGGCCTGCAGCAGGCCCAAGACAATGCCGAGCTTACTGCCGGGACGGGGCGGCAAAGGCGATCCGTAGACCACCGCTGAGATGGCTTCGCTCTCAGAAGCGGACGATGTGTCGATCGCAGGAGTGGTGTCGGCCTTGCGGCTTCGGCGTGTCATGGCGATCTCCTCGCGGTTGCAGCGGGGCCATCCCCGCACCACCGCGACCCCGCCTCGGCGCGACGCCGGCAGGGTTAGCTTAGAAGATCGACGCGTATCTCCGCGCCTTCGACACCAATGCGTGCCGTGCGAACGAAGTCCAGTCGAATGTGGGCGCAATCGGCGCGCGGTGCGGGATTGCCCGACTTGCTGAAAAAACAGGCGCAATCGCTTCCGGAGTTGGCCCATTCCCGGCTCTGGCAGCGTCTGGTTCCGGGTGGTGCGCTGGAGCTAATTCGTAAATGCGGTCCCGCGAAAGGGGTCACTCGTCGGTTGTTGGCTCCTGCACCACGGGAGATGCCTTATCTTGGTCTCTGGTTATGTCGGCTCTCATCTTCGCAGCGCGATGCATCGGCGGCATAGGTATACTCGCCGCCCTCGTCGTGTCGTCGATGCACCGAAATCTACAGCGCGCTTCAAAACGTGACCGCGCCACCAGAAAGCCTTGCCCCACGGGCGGGCGTTTTGCCAATAGGCCTGCTTAAGGCCGCGTCATTGCAGCGCCTTAGGCAACCAGAGGCTGATGGCCGGCACGTAGGTAATCAGCGCCAGGCTGAGCAGCAGCGGAATGAGCCAAGGCAGGATTGCCATGGTCGTGCGCTGGAAGCTGAGATTGGCGACGCGGGCGAGCACGAACAGCACGAGCCCCATCGGTGGATGCAGCAGACCGATCATCAGGTTCAGCACCATCACCAGACCGAAATGCACCGGGTCGATGCCGAGCTTGAGGACGATCGGGAGCAGGATCGGCGTCAGGATGGTGATCGCGGCGGTGGGCTCCAGGAAGCAGCCGACGAACAGCATCAGGGCGTTCGCCAGCAACAGGAACATCGCCGGGTCCGCGGTGAAGGCCAAGACCCAGCCGGCGATCATCTCCGTCGTCCGCGAGACCGCGAGCACCCAGCCGAAGACCGAGGCCGCCGAGACGATGAACAGCACCGTCGCCGTCAGTTCGACGGTTTCCATCGAGGCGCGGATCAGCATTTTCCAGTCCAGTGTGCGGTACCAGACGATGCCGAGGAAGATCGCCCAGACGCAAGCTGCGATCGCCCCTTCCGTTGCGGTGAACAGGCCCGACGTCATGCCACCGATCAGCAGCACCGGGGTCATCAGCGGCAGCACGGCGGCGAAGCGGAACACGAGGTCGGCGGCCAGTAGCAGGACGAAACCGGCGATGACGGCGATGCGCAGTGAGACGCCGGCTTCGACCGCAAGCCAGATCGCCAGGGGAAAGCCGGCGACGACAGCCAGTTCGCCCGACACGCCGAGAATACGCGGCCATTCGAAGGGCACGTCGCCGCCCCATTTGTTCCTGTGCGCGTAGAAGCTCACCGTCGCCATCATCAGCAGCGCCATGACCATGCCGGGCACGATGCCGGCTAGGAACAGCTTGCCGATCGAGACATTGGCCATCATGCCGTAGACGACGAAGGGCAGGGATGGCGGGATGATCGGCCCCAGCGTCGCCGAGGCGGCCGTGATGCCGACGGCGAATTCGACATCGTAGCCATGCTCGCGCATCGCCTTGATCTCGATGGTGCCGAGCCCCGCCGCATCCGCGACCGCCGTGCCCGACATGCCCGAGAAGATCACCGAGCCGACGATGTTGACGTGTCCGAGCCCGCCGCGCATCCAGCCGACGAGCGAGCGCGAAATTGTAGATCCGGTTGGTGATGCCGGCCGAGTTCATCAGGTTGCCGGCCAGGATGAAGAACGGCACCGCCAGCAGCGGGAAGGAGTCGAGCCCGGCGAACATCCGGTGGATGACGACGAAATCCGGCGCGATGCCGGTCGCCAGGATGTAGATCAGCGACGAGCCCGCCATCGCGATAGCGACCGGGATCCCTGAGCCCATCAGGGCGAGAAACAGCAGCTTGAAGGACAGCGCGCTCACGAGCTGGCTCCCGTCGTGCCGGGCCGTTCGAGCACGCTGTAGCCGTTCGTCCAGTTGCGGATCGCGACCTGGACCGCTCGCAGCGTCATCGCCGCGAAGCTCAGCATGACCACGCCGTAGACCCAGCCGATCGCGATCGGTGCCACCGACATGGGTTGGCCGCCGATGCGGGAGATCAGCTGCCAGGTCAGCCAAATGCAATAGCCGAAAAAGGCGATGCGCCCGAGATCGACCATCGTCGAGAGCGGCCGCGTGATCCAGCGCGGCAGCCAGTGATAGAAGAAATCGACATGGATATGGCTGTTCTTGCGCACCGAGCCGACGATGCCGATGAACACCGTGCAGACCAGCAGATAACGCGCGATCTCCTCCGTCCAGGCGGCGGAATCGTTCAGCGCGTAGCGCGTGAAGAACTGGTGGAAGACGGTTGCGCCCAGCACGCAGAACACCCCGAAGCCGACCCACTCCTCGATCGCGTAGACCGAGAGGTCGATGGCCTCGTCCTGCACCTCGAACTCACCCTTGGCGTTGAGGGCGGCGGGCATGGCGTCGAGGCTGTCAGGCTTGGTCATGGGAAATCCGTGGGCTGGGCCGTGGCTTCGGGTCGATGTTGTGCGTCGCTGGCAGCCCGGAGCAAAGCACGCGGCGCGGCCGGTCGCGGCCGCGCCGGATGAGGCCCGTGGCGGGCGCTTACTTCAGCGCCACCAACTCGTCGAAATCGGCCTGGACGAAGCCGAAATCCGCCGGCTTGGAGCTCGCCAGCACGGCCTTCTGGAACGCAGCCTTGTCGACCGTGTGGATCGTGCTGGTGCCCGCCTTGACGATTTCCTGGCGCAGCTTGTCGTCCTCATCGCGGATCAGTGTCGAGGCGAGGAGGCTGCCCTCCAGCATTGCGGCCACGAAAATCGCCTTGTCTGCGTCGGAGAGTTTCTTCCAGGTGCCGCCGCCGATCACGGTGTTGAGCACATCGATGACATGGCCCGTGAGCATGATGTGCTTCTGCACCTCATGGAATTTCTTCGACCAGATCGTGTTGAAGGCGTTCTCCTGCGCATCGACGACGCCGCTCTGCAGGGCGGTGTAGACCTCGGCCAGCGAGATCGGCGTCGGGTTGGCCGAGAGCGCCTTCGGAAAGGCCATGTAGGCGGCGGCGTCGGGCACGCGGATCTTCAGGCCCTTCATGTCGGCGGGCGTCAGGATCGGCCGGCTGGAGGTGACGTGCCGCTCGGCCGCATAGGTCAGCGCGACGATGCGGTTACCGGTGGCCTTCTCGTAGCCGTCGCCAAGGCGCTTGTAGAGGTCGCTCTTGGCATAGGCCTGGACATGGTCGAAATCGCGGAAGGCGAAGGGGAAATAGGTCACGCCGAGCGGCTTGGAGACCTGCGCCTGGAAGCTCGCCGCGCTGATGATGATGTCGACCGTGCCAAGCGAGAGGCCCTGGTTGAGGTCCGATTCCTTGCCCAGCGTCGCCGAGGGGTAGAGCTGGATCTTGTAGCGCCCGCCGGTACGCTGCTCGATCAGTTCGGCGGCCTTGACCGCGCCCTTGTGGTGCGGCTCGGCGGGTTCGTAGACATAGGCCCATTTCACAGTGGTCTGGGCCTGTGCGGGAAGGGCGACCAGCGACAGGGCCGCTGCGGCGAGAGCCGCCAGCAGGCTGCGGGGCATCGAGGCCTTGATCGTCACTGTCATTCCCGTCTCTCGCCTTGCTGCGGCGCTGCATCGGCGCCCGATCCGGCCGCTCGCGTCCGGCGATTTTCACAGCAAGCGACATGCCAGCCGAAAGCCGCCGTTCCCGGGCGATAGCGCCTCAAATGCATGCAGAAGACGAGCGTGATTGTTCGCATCTTGTGCACATTGTGCACGCACTATGCATGTGGTAGTCGGTCGCAGGCCGCGACGGGAGACAACGTGCCATGCGAAACACCTTGCGCCGGCAGATTGACGACGGCCGCACGCCGATCGGGCTCGCCGCCTGCGTGGTCCGCACGGTCGAGATCGTCACCATCGCGCGCAGCTGCGGCTTCGATCTTCTGCTCGTCGACATGGAGCATGGCCCGATCGCGATCGGTGACGCCGCCTCGATCAGCGTCACCGCCTGCGAGGCTGGGCTGCCCTGTCTGGTGCGGGTCGGCGCGCCATATGCGCCCGACCTCGCCCGCGTTCTCGACTGCGGCGCCGAGGGGGTGGTCGTGCCCCATGTCGAAACCGCCGATGAAGCCCGCCTCGTCGTTGAGAAATGCCGCTACCTGCCCGTCGGCAAGCGCTCCTTGCCGAGTCCGCTGGCGCGGCTGGGCTTTCGCGTGCCGCCCGCCGCGCAGATGATGGCCGAGATCGAGAAGGACACCTTCGTCGTCCTGATGATCGAGAGCGCGCTCGGTGTCGCCAATGCCGAGGCGATTGCCTCGGTTGATGGCGTCGACATGCTGATGATCGGGGCCAACGACCTCGCCGCGGATATGGGCCATGTCGGCGCCGTCGAGCATCCGGCCATTCAGGCAGCCTTTGCGCGCATCGCGGGCGCGGCTGCGGCGCATGGCAAGGCCTTCGGCGTCATCGGAGTCGGGGAGGCGCTTTTGCGCAGCCATGCCTATGATCTCGGCGCAAAGCTGATCGTCGCCACCAACGACATCAACCTCCTGATCGACCGCGGCCTGGAGGTTGCAGCGCGGGTGCGCGGGCTGGCCTGACGGCATCGCAGGCAAGGGCCGTCCAAGCGGCCGGACAATCACTCTGGAGACCGGGCATGGCTTACGACCTAATCATCGCTAATGGCACGATCGCCACCGCATCGGACGTGTTTTCCTGCGATGTCGGCATCCGCGACGGCGTCATCGTCGCGCTCGGCCATGATCTCGGCGAAGCAAGCGAGACGATCGACGCCTCCGGCCACCTCGTCCTGCCCGGCGGCATCGACAGCCATGTCCACATCGCCCAGCCGAGCGGTGAGGGCATCGTTATGGCGGATGATTTCGCCTCGGGCACGCTCTCGGCGGCCTTCGGCGGCAACACCACCGTGATGCCGTTCTGCATGCAGGAGAAAGGCACGAGCCTGCGCGAGACGGTGAAGGATTATCACAGACTGGCGGAGGGCCGCTGCTACACCGACGTCTCCTTCCATCTCGTCATCTCCGAGCCGACCGAGCAGGTGCTGGGGCAGGACCTGCCGGCGCTGATCGAGGACGGCTACACCTCCTTCAAGGTCTTCATGACCTATGACGGGCTCGCTTTGAACGACCGGCAGATGCTCGAAGTGATGTCGGTGGCGCGCGAGACCGGCGCGCTCGTCATGGTCCATGCCGAGAATGACGACGCGATCCGCTTCCTGACCGACCGGCTCGAACGCGGCGGCCATGTCGCGCCGAAATTCCACGGCACCTCGCGGCCGATCCCCGTCGAGCGCGAGGCGACGCATCGCGCGATCTCGCTCGCCGAACTCGTTGATGTGCCCGTGATGATCGTCCACGTCTCCAACCGCGAGGCGATGGAGGAGATCGCCCGCGCTCGTTCGCGCGGCCTGAAGGTCTATGGCGAGACCTGCCCGCAATATCTCGTGCTGACCGAGGCCGACATGGACGGCCTCAACATGGAGGGCGCGAAATATGTCTGTTCGCCGCCGCCGCGCGATACCGCCAGCCAGCAGGCCTGCTGGGAGGGGCTCGCCAATGGCACCTTCAACGTCTTCTCCTCCGACCACTGCCCGTTCCGCTACGATGACCCCGCCGGCAAGCTGACGCCGAAGGGGCGCACCTCGTTCCGCTGGGTGCCCAACGGCATTCCCGGCGTCGAGACAAGGCTACCGATCCTGTTCTCGGAGGGCGTCGGCAAGGGCCGAATCACGCTGAACCAGTTCGTCGCCCTTTCCGCGACCAATCACGCCAAGACCTATGGGCTGACTAAAAAGGGCTCGATTGCGCTCGGCATGGATGCCGACATCGCGATCTGGGACCCCAAGCGCGAGGTCACGATCAGCCAGTCCCTGCTGCATCACGGCAGCGACTACACCCCCTATGAGGGCATCACGGTGACGGGCTGGCCGGTGACCACCATCCTGCGCGGGCAAGTCGTAATCCGCGACGGCAACCTCGTCGGCAAGCCCGGCCAGGGCGGCCATGTCGCGCGCGAACGGTCGGTGCTGGCGGCGCCGGCAGGCCAGTTGCCGACAGGGGTCGAGCCGGCGGGGCGATACGGATGAGGACGATCGCGGCGTCCGGTCTTGATGGCCGGCGCCGCCTCGTCCAAAAGCGGTCCTGCAACCTGAACACGAAGACGACAGTATGACCCTGACCGAGCCGAGCGACGCTCACGGTTACAACCTCTCCAACCTCGCCTACAAGGCGGTGTCGGACATGGTGCGCGGCCGCCGCCTCAAGGGAGGCGAGGTCATCGTCGAGGCGAAGCTTGCCGAAATCCTCGGCATCTCGCGCACGCCGCTGCGCGAGGCGCTGCAGCGGCTCGAAGGCGAAGGGCTGGTGGTCAAGGCCGCCAACCGCTCCTTCATGGTCCGCAATGTCGATCTCGGCGAGTATCTGCAGAGCCTGAAGGTGCGCGAGCTGCTGGAAGGCGAGGCGGCGTTCCTGGCGGCCGGGCGGCTCTCGCAGGCCAAGCTCGGCATGGTCCATCGCGAGATCGACGAGCTGATGGCGGCGACGACCTATCACACCGACGCGCATTGGCGCTCGGACGACAATGTCCACGGCCTCTATATCGACGGCTGCGGCAATGCGGTGATGGGCCAGATGATCCGCTCGCTGCGCGTCACCACGCGACTGTTCGAGATCGCCCGCCTCGCCGACCGGGTCGGGCAGGACGCGGTCGAGCATCTCGAAATTGTGGTGGCGCTCGAGGCCGAGGATGCCAAGCGCGCCCGCAAGGCCGCCCAGGCGCATATCAAGAGCCTGTCGCGCTTCTCGCTCGACAATATCTCCTGAAGAGGCAGGCGGGCTACGCCCCGCTCAGCCCCGAGAACGGATCAGTGCCACGCCGCTGGCGATGACGATGGCCGCGCCCAACAGCGTCGCCAGCGTCGGCACCTCCCCGAAGACGAGATAGCCGATCAGGCAGGCGGCGATGATTTGCGAATAGATCATCGGCGAGATCACGGCGGTCGGCGCGCGCCGGAAGGCCTCGATCAGCAGCAGATGGGCCAGCGTGCCGAAGGCGCCGCCGAGCGCCAGCAGGCCCCATTCCCACTGTGCCATCCAAGACCAGGACCAGGGCAGAGCGAGCGAGGTGATCAAAAGCGCGAAGAAGCCGACATGGAACAGCATCGCCAGCGGGTCTTCATCGCTGGCGATCGCGCGGGTCAGCACATGATAGCCGGCATTGGCCAGCGCCATGGCGAGGGGAAAGACGAGAAAGCCGCCGGCACCCGGCGCCTGCGGCTGCAAGGCGACCATGACGCCAGCGAAACCGGCGAGAATGCAGGCCCAGCGCCGCAGCGAAGGCTGCTCCTTCAGGAAGATCATCGCCAGGACGGTGGCGATCAGCGGGGCCGAGAAGGTGATCGCATAGGTCTGCGCCAGCGGCATCGTCTTCAGCGCCAGCACGATGAAAACGGTGGTGCCCACCAGCGCCGCGCCGCGACAGAGCTGAATGAAGGGGTGTCGCGTCACAAGCATGCGCCGCGCGCCGAGAAACGGCATCGCGGCGATGAGGTAGACTACCTGGAACAGGTTGCGGCCCCAGGCCAGGAACAGCACGTCATGGCGCGCGGCCAGCGCCTTCAGGATCGAATCGAGGCTGACGAAACAAAAGGTTGCCACCACCATCAGCAGCGCGCCGATGACGATATCGCGCCGGCCGCGCCGCAGGGCCTCCGCGCCGGCCTCAGACAAGGGTGAGCAGCCGGCGCGGCGTTCCGATCACCAACTGGTCGATCATGGCCTCGTCGAATCCCTTGCGGCGCATCATCGGCACCAAATTCTCGATCAGATGACCATAGCCATGGCCGCCATGACGCTTGAGCCGCGTCTTCGTGCAGATGTCCTGCGAGATCGTCACCTGCGCGCCATGGCCGCGCGCGACGAGCCCGGCGATCCAGTTCAGCCGCATGCCGTCATTGGGCAGGTCGATCGGCGCGAAGGGGTAGTGCGAGGATTCGATACCGAAGAAATCCCACTCCGCGACGGCCCCCGTCGCGACCAGCGCCAGCGCCTGGTCGAGCGTCGCGAAGGTCCGGTCGAGATGGCTGATGATCAGGCGCGTGACGTCGCCCCCTGCCGCACGGACGTGCTCGATCACCTGCAGCGGCGAGGCGGGGTCGCGACCGGGATGGACGTTGATGCTGGCGCCGGTCTCGCGCTGGGCGATGGCTGCGGCCGTGAGGGCACGCAACTCGCCCTCCGTCGGCGGATCGCTGATGCCGATCTCGCCGATGATGCCGGCGCGGATATCGGTGCTGTGGAGGCCGTCGCGGACGCTGGCGATCATCAGGGCGGCGAGGTCGTCAGTCGAGCGCGCGGTGACCGCCTCACCGGCGAAGCTCTCGATATAGACCCCGCATCCCGCGACGATCGCGACGCCGGTCGCCTGCGAAATTGCGCGCAGCCCGAGCGGATCGGGCCGGATGCCCTCGATCGTCAGCTCGACGATGGCGCGGCCGCCGCTCTCGCGGAAGAGCCGCACCTCTTCCGTCATCTCAGCCACGTCCGAGAGGATGTGGTTCCCGTAATGCCGGCACCAGTGATAGCGGATTTCGGCCGCGTTCCAGGGCGTGATCTCGACTTCCGGAAGGCCCTGCGCGGCGAGTTCGGGTGGCGTGACGTCACAGAGCAGATGCTCGTGCATCAGGGTCGGGCCGAGATCGGCCGGCGCGATCGGGCCGCAGACGGTCTGGATCTCGCCTGGGGCGGCGGGTCGGTTCGGCGCGGTCACGGGCGCTGTCAGTCGGGTCGGAGGGCAGGCACGCCGTCATTGCGAGGACGAAGCAATCCAGGGGAACGTTGAGGCCTCTGGATTGCTTCGCTGCGCTCGCAATGACGGCGGAGCGATCAGAAGTAGGGCGTGAAGCCGGTCGGGTTGAGCATCTTGATGCCGAACCACTTGACCCAGAGCGCGTCGGTCTTGCCGCGGCGGTGCATCTCGAAGATCGCGACGTTGAGCCAGTCCTTCAGGCCGGTCGCGTTCTTGGCGAGGCCGAAGCTGCAATAGTAGACGTCGACCGGCGTCTCGACCACCTTCCACTTCACGTCCTTGAAGCGGTTCATTTGCTCCCCGACGAAGTCGATCACGTCGATCATCGCATCGCCGCGGCCCTGCGCTAACGCCCGCACCGCGTCGGGATAATTGTCGAGCAGCGTGACCTGGGCCTGCTTGAGATTGTCCTCGATGAACTTGACCGGCGTGGTGCCGCGCACCTGGATCAGGGTAACGCTTGGGCTGTCGAGCTCCTTCCAGTCCTTGTAGGACTTGGCTTCGGTCGTCAGCACGCCGAAGACCTCGGTATGAACAGGCACGGTGAAGTCGATGACCTTGGCGCGCTCGGGATTGCGCGTCATCGCGCCCATGACGAGATCGATCTTGCCCGAGGCGACGAAGGGAATGCGGTCGGGCGAGCCGGTCTGCACGACCTCGAGCTTCACGCCCAGCATCTTGGCGATCTCGGTGGCGAAATCGACGTCGAAGCCGACGACCTCGTTCTTCTCGTCGAACTTGGCCAGCGGCGGCAGCGTCGGATTGACGCCGACTTTCAGCGTGCCGGATTTCAGGATTTCGTCGAGCGTGCGCGCGCCGGCCGTCATCGGCAGGGCGGCGGTGGCGAGGCCGAGCAGCGCGGCAAGGCCGAGCGCTAATTTATTGAGCATGGGTCCCCTCGGACATGCAGGTTGAAACGCCTCGGCTGCGGTCATGGCCCGCTCTTGACGGCCGCTCATGTTGCACCGATTGTCTACGGACTGTATACACTGCGTCGCCCTTGTAAAGCGGCGGCGGGCGGGGAATCGGACGAACGGATGACGGCTCTGCGGATTGCGGACGGGTTCCGGCGGGGTGCCGCCGTCACCTTTGACGTCGACGGCGTGGCCGTCGTCGGCCATCGCGGCGAGACACTGGCGGCGGCGCTGCTGGCGGCCGGATTCGCCCGGCTGCGACATAGCCCCCGCGATTTTTCGCCGCGCGGCGCCTACTGCTTCATGGGCGCCTGCCAGGAATGCGTGGTGCAGGTCGGCGGCGTGCTGCGCCAGTCCTGCCAGGTGCCGGTCGAGGATGGGCTGGTCGTTGGACTCAAGGGCTCGCTCTGAGATGATGCAGGCCGATCTCATCGTCATCGGAGCAGGCCCGGCCGGCGCGGCCGCCGCGCTGGCCGCGAGCGAGGCCGGGCTGTTGGTTGTGCTGCTGGACGAGGACGCCTCTCCCGGCGGGCAGGTCTACCGTGCGCCGCCGGCGGGCCTCTCGGTCGCGCCGGACACGCGGGGCGCCGACGAGCGGGCTGGGGATGCGCTGCGCGAGGCGGTTGCTGCCTCGGCCGTGGTCTGGAAGGGCGGGGCGCGCGTCTGGTCGATCTCGGGTGCGTTTCGAGTCGATGCGGTGACGGCGGCCGGCAGCGAGAGCTTCACCGCGCCGCGGCTGGTCGCCGCCACCGGTGCGCATGAGCGGCTGGTGCCCTTTCCGGGCTGGACGACGCCCGGCGTAATCGGGCTCGCGGCCGCGACGATCCTCTTGAAATCGCAGGGGATGGTGCCGGGCCGCCGCACGGTGGTGGCCGGCTGCGGGCCGCTGCTCGCTGCGGTCGCGGCCAAGATCGTCGCGGGGGGCGGGGCGGTCGCGGCGATCATCGATCTGTCGGGGCCGGGCGACTGGCTGAAGGCGCTGCCGGCGATGGCGAGCCGGCCGGATCTGCTGCGGCAGGGCCTCGGCTGGGCACTGAAGCTGGGCGCGGCATGCGTGCCGGTGCTGTTTCGCCATACGGTCACGGCCGTCTCCGGCGGTGAGGCCTGCGAGGCGGTGACGGTCGCGCCTGTTGATGCGGAGGGACGGCCGACGGGCGGCCGCTCGCGCGTCTTTGCGGCGGATGCGCTTGCCATCGGCCATGGACTGGTGCCGGGCAGCGAGATTCCGAAGCTGCTGCGGGCGGAGCATCGCTTCGAGCCGGAGGCGGGCGGCTGGGCGCCGGTGCGCGATGCTTTCGGGCGCTGTTCGGTCGCGGGTCTCTATACGGTTGGGGACGGGGCGGCGGTGGCGGGTGCCGAGCCGGCGCGGCTCTCGGGTCGGCTCGCCGGGCTGGCGGCGGCGCAGGATGCGGGGCGGCTGCCGGCTCATGTCTCCGCCCGCGAGGCGGGGGAGGCGCGTGCTGCGCTCGACAAGGCGCTGGTCTTCGCCGGCGCGATCAACCGGCTAATGCGCGCACGGCCGGCGATGGTCGAGGAGATTGCCAAGGACACGGTGATCTGTCGCTGCGAAGATGTTCGCCGTGGCGAGATCGAGGCCGCTATCTCGGCGGGCGCGCGCGAGATCAACCAGCTCAAGCATTTCACCCGCTGCGGCATGGGCCCCTGCCAGGGGCGAATGTGCGGCGAGACGGCGGCGACGCTGCTCGCCCGCCATGTCGGTTCGCGCGAGGCGGCGGGCTACTGGACCGGGCGGCCGCCGCTGCGGCCTGTTCCGCTGGCAGATCTGCTCGGCGAGTTCGACTATGGCGACATCCCCGTGCCGAATCCGGCCCCGCTATGAGCACACCTTTCGATCTCGCCATCGTCGGCGGCGGAATTCATGGCGCGACGGTGGCGCTGTTTTGCGCCCGCGCCGGCATGAGGACCGTGCTGTTCGAGCGCGGCAGCCTCTGCCGCGAGGCCTCGGGCGTGAACGCGGGCACGCTGACCATGCAGATGACGCGGGTGGCGCTGATCCCCTACGCGCTGCAGGCCCATGCGATGTGGGCCTCGGCGCGCGAGTGGCTGGGGCACGATGCCGGCGTCGTCGTCTGCGATGGGCTCTCGCTCGCCTTCACGCAGCGCGAGGTCGAACTGCTCAGCTTCCGCGCGGGCAAGCGTCGTGAGGCGGGCGCACCAATCGACTTGGTCACGGCAACAGCAGCGCGCGCGGTCGAACCGGGACTCGGCGAGGGCGTCCTGCTCGCCGCGCATTGTAAGGTCGACGGCTACGCCAATGCCTATCTGACGGGCCAGGCCTATCACGCCGCCCTGATCGAGGCCGGTGTCGATCTGCGCGAGGAGACGCCCGTGTCGGGCGTCGAACGCGAAGAGGGCGGCTTTGCCGTCCAGACCGCCGCAGGCCCGGTCCGGGCAAAGCGGCTCGTGCTGGCGGGGGGCGTCTGGCTCGAGGAGATGATGGCTTGGCTCGGCATCACCTTGCCCATCAAGGTGCTGGTGAACCAGCTCGCGGTGACCGAGCGCGTGGCGCCCGTCATGCGCACGGTGGTCGGCATCGCCAGCGGGCTTTTGTCGCTCAAGCAGTACCCGCACGGCACGGTGGTGATCGGCGGCGGCTGGCAAGGCCGTGGCGACCGGCAGCGCGGCGGGGTCGAGCTCGTGCCCGAGAGCCTGATCGGCAATATGCGCCTCGCCTGCCATGCGATACCGGCGCTGCGCCATGCGAGGCTGGCGCGCGCCTGGGCGGGGCTGGAAGCGGAGACGGCCGACGCGCTGCCCGCGGCCGGGCCGATCCCGGGCATCCCCGACGCCTATATCTGTGGCAGCGTTCACTCCGGCTACACCAGCGGGCCCTACATCGCCCGGCTGCTCGCCCAGCGGATCCTCGGGCAGGAGCCCGCCGATCCTCTCTTCCCAATCGACCGGCTGCTGGCGTCGCCGGCCGCCTCGCCCACCCCATCTGCCGCCGCAGGCCGAGCCACCGATGAACAGCCACAGCATGTCTGACGCCAGTACCGCATCCGACGCCCGTGTCGCCGCCGCCATAGCGCGCCTGACCGGCATCCACGCGGCGACCATCTGCCCGATGACGCCGGAGTTCCGGATGGACGAGCAGGCCCTGGCCGACCATGTCGCGGCGGTCGCGGGACATGACGGCATCGAGGGCCTGCTGATCAACGGCCATGCCGGCGAGAACTTCCTGCTGACGCGCGAGGAGAAGCGGCGCGTCGTCGCGATCTGCCGGGAGGTGCTGGGGCCGGGTGTCTTCCTGACTAGTGGCGTCAACGCAGAATCGAGCCTGGAGGCTGCGCTGCATGCACGCGATGCGGAGGAAGCCGGTGCCGACGCCATCCTGCTGTTCCCGCCCAATGCCTGGGGGCTGTTTCGCGACCGTGACTCGGCGCTGCTACACCATCGGCATGCGATGGCGGGCTGTGGCCTGCCCTTCCTGCTCTACCAGGCGCCGGTGGGGGCAGGGGCCATGCCCTATGACCCGGCGACGCTGGCGGGCCTGGTGGCGCTGCCGCGGGTCTGCGGCATCAAGGAGGGCAGCTGGGAGGTGGCGACCTATGATGCCAACCGGCGGCTCGCAAAGGCTCTGCGGCCCGATCTCGCGGTGCTGGGGTCCGGCGACGAGCATCTGCTGACGAGCTATCTGATCGGCTCCGAGGGCAGCCAGGTCAGCCTCGCGGCGGTGACGCCAGCGCGGCTGGTCGCGCTCTGGCGCGCGGCGCAGGCTGGCGACTGGGACGCAGCCCGGCACTGTCATGACGCTATCTATCCGGTCGCCTGCGCGGTCTATCGCGAGGCGCCGGGTGGGCGCGCCACGACCCGTCTCAAGGCCTGCCTCAAGATCCTCGGGCGGCTCGCCTGCGATGCCGTGCGCCCGCCCTTCGCGCCGCTGCCGCCGGAGGAGTACCGCCGGCTCGAAAAGGCGCTGGCCCATGTCGAGAAAGCAGGCGCCGGGCGTTGACAAGCGAGACGGCCGGTGGCCTGATTGCATGCCGAACGTATACAATGGTCGCGCTGTAACGCTTGTCTGAGGAGGTTTGAATGACGATGTCGCGCTTCGCCTGCCTGCTCGCCGCCTGCCTCGGACTGGGCGCGACCGCGCCAGCCTCGGCGCGTTCGCTCGATGACATCCTGAAGGCCGGGGAACTGCGCGTCGGCGTCAATCCGACGCTGCCGCCGCGCGCGCTGTTCAACGAGAAAAACGAGATCGACGGCTTCGAGCCGGAACTCGCCAAGGCGGTGGCCGACAAGCTCGGCGTCAAGCTCACGCTCGTGCAGGTCGGCTCGCCCGACCGCATTCCCTTCGTCGTGGCCGACAAGGTCGACGTCGTGATGGGCGCGATGAGCCGCACCTCCGAGCGCGCCAAGGTGATCGACTTCACCGCGCCGATCCATTCGGAGAATTACGGCATCGTCACCACGGACGCGAAGCCCTTCGCCAAGCTCGCCGATCTCAACAGCGAGAGCGTGACGCTGATCCAGGTCCGCGGCACGACCGCCATCCCCTTCATCCAGAAGAACCTGCCCAAAGCCAAGCTCGTCCTGCTCGACAATTACAACGACCGCGACCGGGCGCTGGCCCAAGGACGCGGCGATGCCTCCTTCGACGGCATCGACGCGGTCGCCTACCGGCTGAAGATCTTCCCGGCGATCAAGTGGAAGGTCGTCGCGACGCCGGAATACGGCGTTAGCTATTCGAGCTTCGGCGTCGCCAAGGGCAATTATTCCCTGCGCGACTGGCTCAACATCGCGCTCTACGAGTTGCACACGGCCGGCACGGTCGAGGCGATCTGGGAGAAGTGGTTCCTCAAGCCGATGGACACGAAAGTGCCCGTCACGCCGTACTTCTGATCGTCATGTCGCGGTTCATCGCTTTCGTCATTGCGAGCGCAGCGAAGCAATCCAGCGGGCTCGCGCAATCCCCCTGGGTTGCTTCGTCGGCTTCGCCTCCTCGCAATGACGGCGCCTGCTGATGGCCTACACCCTCCAATACGGGCAGGTGACGCCCTATCTCGGCTATCTCGCCGGCGGTGCGTGGCTCGCGCTGCAACTGGCGGCGATCGCCTTCGTGATCGGCTGGGCGATTGGCCTCGTCTGCGCGTCGGTGCTGGAATACGGACCGCGGCCACTGCGCTGGTCGGTGAAGGCCTATGTCGTGTTCTTCCTGAACACGCCGCTGCTGGTTCAGATCTTCTTTCTGTATTTCGCCCTGCCGGACTGGGGCATCGTCCTCGGCTCCTATCAGGCCGTGCTGCTGGGCATGGCGATCAACGCCGGCGCCTATCTGACGGAAATCCAGCGGGCCGGGTTCCGGTCGATCCGCAAGGCCGAGGTCGAGGCGGCCGAGACGCTGGGCTTCTCGCGCGTCCAGATCATCTGCTACGTGGTGCTGCCGCATATCGGCAAGGTTCTGTTCCCGCCCCTGTCGAACCAGTACATCATCCTGACGATGACGACCTCGATCGCCGCGATCTTCGGCGTTGAGGAGCTGACCGGGCGGACGTACAACATCAACGCCCAGACCTTCCGCTCCTTCGAGATCTTCTCGATCGCCGCGCTCTACTACATCGCGCTCACCCTGGTCGCGAGCGTGGCGCTCTATGCCGTCGGCCGCTACTTCTTCCGCATCAAGGGGCGAGTTTTTTGATGGGTAGGGTCTTCTGATGGCTTCGCTCCTCGAGGAGGCCCCGCGCTTCTTCATGTACTACAACCTGATCTTCCTGGGACAGGCCTTCGCCTTCACGGCGATGTTGTCACTGGTCGGCTGCGGCCTGGGCTTCCTCGTCGGCTTCGTGCTGGCGGTGCTGCGCAACGAGCGGATCGTCGGCTTCGCGCCGCTGCGCTGGTTCGCGACGGTTTATGTCGAGATCTTCCGGCGCATCCCTTTTCTGGTGAAGCTGATGGTGGTGTTCTTCGCCTTCCAGCTCGCCGGCTTCGACGCCAGCATGTTCGCGGTCGCCGCCACTACGGTCGCGTTCTCGGCCTCGGCCTTCTCGGCCGAGAACATCCGCGCCGGGCTGGAAGCCGTGCACAAGAACCAGTGGGACGCCGCCGAGACCATGAATATGGGCGGGCTGACGGCGCTGCGCCGGGTGATCCTGCCCCAGGCCTGGGCAATCATCATCCCGCCTTCGATGACCTATTCGGTCGGGCTGGTGAAGAGCACCTCGATCGCCTCGCAGATCGGTGTGGTCGAGCTGACCTACGCCGCCAAGATTTTGAATCAGAAGGGTTTCTCGGCGGCGATCTGCTTCGGCACGATCCTGATTCTCTATTTTCTTCTCTGCTACCCCATGAACCTGTTCGCATCGCATCTGGAGCGCCGGCTTGCCCAATCTCGTCATCGATAAGCTCAGCGCCAATTACGGCACGGTGCCGGTCCTGCAGGATGTCTCGCTGTCAGTTGAGCGCGGCGAGATCGTCTCGATTATCGGCCCCTCCGGCTCGGGCAAGAGCACGCTGCTGCGCGTGCTGACCGGGCTGCTGAAGCCGCATGCCGGCGTGGTGCATGTCGCCGGCACGCAGGTCGACTATGGCAGCGCAGCCGCGCTGCGGCAGGTGCGCGACCGCTTCGCCGTCGTGTTCCAGCAATACAACCTGTTCCAGAACATGACGGCGCTGCGCAATGTCACCATCGCGCCGACGATCGTGAAGAAGCGTGACGCGGCCGAGGTCGAGCGCGAAGCTCGCGCGCTGCTGGAAAAGGTGGGGCTGTCGCACCGGATCGAGGCCTATCCGGACGAGCTCTCCGGTGGCCAGCAGCAGCGCGTCGCGATCGCGCGAGCGCTGGCGCTGAGGCCGGAGATCCTGCTGCTCGACGAGGTGACCTCGGCGCTCGACCCCGAACTCGTCGCCGAGGTGCTCGACACCATCCGCGTGCTCGCCGCCGAGGGCATGACGATGCTGATCGTCAGCCACGAGATGGGCTTCGTCCGCGAGATCTCCAGCAAGGTCGTGTTCATGGCCGACGGCAAGGTCGTCGAGGTCGGCCCGCCCCAGCAGATCTTCGACGCACCGCAGACCGAGCGGTGCGCCGATTTCGTCCGCCGCATCCTGCGGCACTGAAGGAAGAGCCCCGATGAGCTACGGCATGCACTACCTGAAGGGCGCGGTGGACTGCCATGTCCACACCTGCCCGCATCTCAACGGGCGCAGCGCCAACATCTTCGAATCGGTGCGCCAGGCGGCAGCAGCCGGCATGCGCGCCATCGGGCTGATGGACAATTTCATGAACTCGTCGGGCTATGCCGCACTCGCCGCCGCCGAGCTCGGCCATCTCGGCATCGAGATTTTTGGCGGGTTGATCATGCAGCCCACCGCCGGCGGCGTGACCTATGAGGCGGCGCGCAATGCCGTCGATTACGGCTACGGGCCTGGCACCGGCGCGCGCTTCCTCTCGCTGCCGACGCATCACACCAAGGCAGTGGCGCGGCGCGAGGGGCGCACGGGGCTCTATCTCGAAGCCGCCTTCGGCGTGCACGAGAGCGGCAAGGTGCCCGACCCGGTGCCCGCGATCATCGACCTCTGCGCCGAGCGCGACATCGTCTTCGATTGCGGTCATGTCGATGGCTGGGAGGCTGTTGCACTGGCGGAAGAGGCCAAGAAGCGCGGCGCCGCCCGCGTGCGCACCCATGCCGGCGGCTACGACACGCCGACCATCGAGAGGCTGGTGGGGCTGGGCGCCTATTGCGAGTTCTCGTTCTTCGTCCTCACGCATGCGACCCAGGTTGGGCTGACACATGTTGACCAGGAGAAGCACCGCGCGCCGTCCAAGACTGTCCAGGACCTGACGCCGAAGATCCGTGCGGCCGGCGAGATGGCGATCGTCTCGGGCGATGCCGGCATCTATCTGCTGCCCCCGCCGGTGGAGGCCTTCCGCGAGTTTCTGCTGCTGCTGGAATCGGAAGGTTTTAGCGAACCGGAGTTGCGCGCGATGAGCAGCAAGAACCCTGGCGACCTGTTCAGGATCGGCAGCTTTTGCCCCTGACACTTCGTGCCTGACAGATCCGGCGTTTTTGGCCCCCAGCCGACTTCTGGAACGTCTGTTCCGGGCGCCGGCTGGGTGTGTGGTACCTGGCGGCCGGAGCTGCCCTTTCCCGACGCTAGGAAGGTCCGCCTTCCGGCTGCACGATTTCAGCGATGCGCATGGCCGACTGGCGAATGCCGTTAAAGAAGTTGGCTTGGAGAAATGCGCCGTCGCCGATTGGTACGCGTGCCGATCCGTAGCGCTCTCCAAGGGGGGAGCGAGGTTGCCGGCCGCTCGAGGTGAACGGATAGGGCGACAGAAGCGGCGCCAAGACATTGTCAGGGGAATGGGCGAATTGAGCCTCGCCGGTTAGGGTGGGGGGCATGCAGCCGATTTCCTGCGCCCGTCAGCAATTCCCTCCCGAGATCATCCGGCACGCCGTGTGGCTCTATCTGCGGTTCACCTTGAGCTATCGCGATGTCGAGGAGTTGCTGGCGGAGCGCGGCCTCGACATTTCGTACGAGACGATCCGGCGATGGGTCCTCAAATTTGGCTGCAGCTATGCCCGCAACCTGCGCCGGCTGCGGGCGCACGTTCATCGAACGCAGCTCGTTCACGAAGTCGGCCGCGTCATAGCCGCGGTCGGCCCCGAGCGTGATGGGCCGCGGCCGGTCGGCATACGGTTCGATCATCGCCAGAGCCGCGACCCGCTCGGCATGGCCCGACACCTTCGTCAAGCAGGCATCGACGATGAGGCCGGAGCGGTTCTCCATCAGGGCATGGCCGAGGAAGGCGAGCCGCGCCGCCATGCCGGGCCCCTTGCGATAGAGCTTTGCGTCCGGGTCGGTGGTCGAGGCGTGGGTCGCGTTCGAACGCTTCTCGCCCCGGAAGCCGGCCTCGGCGTTGCGCCCGCCCGACGCCGGCGGCGGCTCGTTCGGGCCGGAGCCTCTTCCAGGCTCTTCGACCGGTCTGAAGCTCTTCATCGACGCCCACGCCTGGATCAGCGTGCCGTCGACGCTGAAGTGCTCGCTCGACAGGAGCCGTTTCACACGGCGCCCCGCCAGCAAGGCCGACAGGAACTGCGCGGCGACGTCGCCGGCAAGCAGCCGGTCGCGGTTCTTCGAGAACGTCGAGTGATCCCAGACCGCGTCGTCGATGCCGAGCCCGACGAACCAGCGAAACAGGAGATCGAACTCCAGCCGCTCCATCAGCTGGCGCTCAGAGCGGATCGAGTAGAAGGCCTGCAGCAGCATCGCACGCAGCAGCTTCTCCGGCGCGATCGACGGTCGGCCGAGGCCCGAATAGAGCGCCGAGAGGTCGCTCCCCATCGCCGAAAGAGCCTCGTTCACCAGCGACCGGATCGCCCGAAGCGGATGACCCGCCGGCACCCGGGCCTCCAGGTCCACGTAGCTGAAAAGCGCCCCTGTCCTCTCGTCCGTCCCGCGCATCCCGCCCCTCCCCAGCGCAGAGGAGTGAATCACGTCAAGGCCGGATCCGCGAGCCGCTCTTTCAACAGCCTGCTAGTGGATTGATTGGCAAATGAGTCCCGCTTGGTTCGCGCCGAATGTCCGCTCCCTGGACAGCGGCCAACGGGAAACATTCGACCCACCCCGGACATTGAACTTGTCCCGCTACCCCGTCTGGAGGTGGAGCCATTCCAGACTCTTGCAATGTCCGCGTCTTTTAGTCCCGCCGGGCTCTCGGCCGTTTCCGAGCGTCAAATTCCTTGTAGCGCGGGAGCGATCACATTTGTGGGCAACGGAACGTCGCTAGCTTACGCCGGAACACCGTCTGACGCAGGAAGGTTCCGCGGAATCGCCAGGATAGGATGATCCGGCCCAGCGCTGGCTTCAGTCTCCGGCAGCGGCGCCGAGCAGATAACCCTTCTGCATATTCCGGCACTGGAAAACAAATGGAGCGCCAAGGAGCGGTTTCGAGCCAAGCTAGCGGCGTCTCTCCTGCCGTTCCAATAAAGCACCCAGATCCTTTCCTTTGACGTATGGTTCGGTCCTGGTGTGGAGTTCGAACGACCCATCGCGGGCATAGAGTTGCTTGGTGGCATTTTTCGCAATGCTCGTATTCATCGCAGCGACCTTATCGCGTAGATGCCCCCTCGTCGCAGGCTGACTGTTGAGCAAGCCGATCAGCGCGAGCTCCGGCGAGATCGGAAACATGACGATCGTGCCCGCCAGGCCGAATCCGGGCGAATATGGACGCCGGTCATCTCCGTCAGCCCACGCCAATACGACCGGATCGTCGCAGGTTGCGTAGGTGGTTCCCGGTGCGGCCGAGACGAATGACCAGCTCCTGCTAGCCAGTTGATCAACAACCGTCCGGACCGCTCCGAGCTCCAATCCAATTAGGTAAGTCTGATCAATCGCGACCTTGTATTCACCTCGAGCGATGAAGTCCTTCATGGCATCGTATTTGATATCATCGCGAATTGGGACGCCGTCCGCTCGCGCTTGCTTCATCGAATCGTCGAAGCGATGCTGATCTTGCAGCGTCATCCTCATAATACGGTCGGCGACTTTCAGGTGAAAGTCCTCGTTGATTAACCTGAAGCGTGGATTACGCACGGCAATGTTCCCCATCAGAAGCATGACCGAAAAAATGCGCGTCCGATGGGAAGCTCTTCGTCTCGATTGCCTCGGCGAGATGAGGAGAAATTTCACCCTCTATTTTGGCCATCCCGTCCTCGATATGGTTCGGGTCATAGCCCTCGACATCGATTCGGAAGAAGTGGCGCCGGCTGCCGACGTTCCGGACCAAAGTCTCAAAGGTTTTTCTCGTAGATTGGTCGAAGCAGAAGACCTTTGCCTGCCGTCGATCACCGGGGGGACTGAAGTTTCTGAGATAGAACTGCGGGATGAAGTGGTGGTTCGCCTTCTCTGCCACTATTTTCTACAACGTTTGAGTAAAGTGAGCTCCGGGCGGACCACAATATATTGCGGTTCACAGGAGCGGGATGCCGGTCGGATCTATCAAGCAGGGGTTACAAGACCGTGCGATCAATGGAAAGCCTCACGCCGTCGATGGACACGTTCCAGTCCCCCGCATTTTCCTCAACGACTTCGAAATCGCCGTAGTGCGCCTGACGGTGATGATTTGGGCAGAGCACCATAATGTTTTGCTCTCCTAGTGAACCTGCAATTAGCTTTGACACCGGTTGGACATGATGAGCCTCGGCGTAACGCGAGCCATCCCGCTTTGCGAAAGTATGAGGGTGGAGCCCGGTCGCCTCACAGATTTGACACCGATGCCCGCGCGCTACCTTAACCTTGTCGCCCATGGGGCCGCGCTCGATGAACCGGCTTATTCGCTCTCTGACCACAGGATCGAGGTTTCCCGCCTGTCGTTCAAGCGTCGCGACACCTTCCGAATTTCCCGCCAATCGCCTTGCGTTCAGCCACAAATCCCTGTGGATCTCACCGCGACCCCGTGGAAAACATTAGGCCATGCACGAAATGCAAATCGAGGGCTACATGTAGTCGTCCATCGATCCCTCATAAGCTGTTGGTGCCGGAGCGGCTTGGCCAGTCGCACCGGCTGGCGGAAGGAAGATCGTTCGGAAGGGCGAACCGGTCAGCCTGTGCCGAGGAGAAGCTGCGAGAGCTCCGCTGCTGTCGGGAAAGATGCGCTGGTTCCGTGCCGCGTTACCGAGAGCGAGGCAGCGGTGAGGGCGACATCTAAAGCCTTGTCGATCGCCAGGCCGCAGACCAGTCCTGCAGCCAGGATTCCGACCGTGACGTCGCCGGCACCTGAGGTATCGACCACCCCGACTGGTCCGATCGGAAACAGTCTTACGCCCGATCGATCGGCAAGAATGGCGTGATAGGCTCCTCGCGTCACGATAACGGTTCCCGCGCCTGCCTCGATAAGCCGCAGTGCCGCCGCCTCGTTTCTCAGGGATGTCAGTCGTTCCACTTCGCCGGCATTGGCCACGACGATGTCGACCTGGCTCGCGAGTTCCCGCTGATCCCAGGCGATCGGCGCGGTGTTGAAGATGGTTCGCGCACCTGCCGCCCGTGCAGCCCGATGCGCGGCATGGGTCGTGGCCTCCCCGAGATTGCCTTGCAGGAGAAGCACATCGCCGGGGCCCAGGGTAGAGGCCGCGGCTTCGGCCGATTCCGGCGCCAAGGATCGCGCACTCGCGGCCGTGCTGACGATGGCGTTCTCGCCGCTCGCCGCAATCGAGACGATTGACAGGTCCGTCGGGTGCGTAGACGCCACCCACTCGACCGCGAGCAACTCGCCGGCCAATGCGGCATCGAGGAACCGCCCGTCCTGGTCGTCTCCGATGGAGGCGACGAGCGTTGTCGAGACGCCCAGGCGGCTCGCCGCAAGAGCTTGGTTCAAGCCCTTGCCGCCCGGGCAGCGAAAGGCTTGATCGGCAAGCACCGTCTCGCCCGGCGCTGGTAGCTCTGCGACCGACAGGATCAGATCGACGGTCGCGTTGCCGATGACGAGGACGCGGTTCACGCGCCACCTTTCGCGCGAATCTTACCGACCACCGCCATGAAATGAGTGACGCGCTCGGGATCGACCTCGTTCCACCACCCGCCTTCATGCTTCAGCGAGCTGGCGACGATGACCGCGTCGGCGAAACCGAAGATCGCCTCGACATTCTCGGTCGTCACGCCGCTGCCGACCAGGACCGGCAGCTTCGTAGCGTTGCGGACGGTCTCGAGTTGATCGAGTTTCGCGCTGTCGCCGGTGCGCTGGCCGGTGACGATGACGGCGTCGGCGTCGAAGAACTCGCTGTCGCGGGTCAGCTCTTCGAGCGTCCTGTCGGCCGTGATGGCGTGGGCGCCGTGCTTGACCTGTACGTCGCTGAAGATCGCGACATCCCTTGCCCGCAGCCAGGCGCGGTAGCGGCTCGCCTCCCCGGCCTTGCCCTCCATGAAGCCCTCATTGGCCACATAGGCGTTGGCCCATTGGTTGACGCGGACGAAGGCAGCGCCCGACGCCTTGGCCACGGCCAACGCCTGGATGGCGCCATTGGCCAACACGTTGATGCCGATCGGCAATCGGCTCACTTGCACGACGCGATGGCTCATCACAGCCATGGTCGCAGCCGTTTCGGGGCCGAGTTCGTCGGGCTTGGCGAAGGGGATGTCGCCATGGTTCTCGACGATCAGCCCATCGACGCCGCCATCGCGATAACGCAGCGCCTCGGCCTCCGCGTGGGCGTAGATGCGCTCGATCGGATCGCCGTCGTAATGCGGCGAGCCCGGAAGTGGAAGCGAATGAATCACGCCGATGACAGCTTTTCGCCGCCCGAACAGGCGCTGGATCGCGTTCTGCTTCTCACGATAGATCGACCGCGACACAGCCTATGCTCCGATTTCTTGCAGATGTAATGGCAAAAGGGCGGGATCGCCGGCGCGGCTGATCAGATCGCCGGCCGTGGGTCGTATCTCCTGGGCGCCGAAGCGCGTCACGGCGAGACTGCCGGCGACGCAGGCGAGGCTGCCGGCCTCGCGTGGCGAAACGCCATTCAGCCAGGCGGCCAGGAATACGCCGACGAAGGCGTCGCCGGCGCCGGTCGTATCGACGACGGGAACGGTGATGGCCGTCACGCGATCGATCCGCCCGTCGCGCGTCAGGATCGCCGCACCGTCGGAACCGAGCGTGATGACGACGATCTCCGGCCAGAGATCGGCTTTTGTCGCGCGGTCGGCGAGATGGCTTAGCCCCGCCTCCGGCTCTATCGGGCAGCCGGGAATGAATGCGAGGGATTCGCGATGCAGGACGACGACGTCGAAGGCTGCGAAGATCGTCACGGCATGTTGCGCAAGCCAATCCGTGGCAAGCCCCGTCGCCTGCATGCTGGTTCGGAAGCCGCGCGCGCGGGCAGCGGCCATCATGCCGATCTGGCGCGGCACCTGATAGCCTTCGAGATGCAGGCACCAGCGCATGCCGGCGGGGTCGGTCGCCTCGATGAAGCGCTGGACATCGACCTCGGCCAGGCGCGACGGCTCGTTGATGATGGTGCGTCTGCCGTCGGCCTCGACCATCACGATGGCGCGGACCAGACGGCCGGCCCGGCGATCGGGCGGGACGATCAAATCGACGCGGCGGTCGGCCAGCTCGGCCGCCGCCCAGTCGCTCTCCTGGTCGACGCCGATCGCGGTGATCAGCGAGGCCGCTATGGGGAAGGGCGCGGCGAGATTAGCGGCGATGGCGGCGACATTGGCCGCCGGTCCGCCGATCGACTTAATGATCGCACGCGACAGGCGCCGTTCCTCCCGCTGCGGCAGCCGGTCGAGGCAGGCGAAATAATCGACGCTGACATAGCCGACCGTGGTCAGGCGCGGAACGCCGGCATCGAGCCTGGCATCGGGATCGGTCATGCGTTTGCGAGAGGTCAGGGCGCGCGCCGATTCCGCCGGATGGAAGCCGAGATCGGCGATCGCACGCTCGACCTTGCGCCGCGTCTCCGGAGCAACCGGGACCCGACCGTTGATCACGTTCGAGACCGTTCCCTTCGACACACCGGCACTCTGCGCGACGTGGTCGATCGTGGCATTGCGCTGGCGTCCCGAAGCGCTCTCGTTGCTCATGTGGCCCAGCCACCGTCAGCCATGGGCAACCCGCCCCGATGCATGGGGCGGCGCGAAACCTGCATGGACGCAATCATTGACAGATGCATGGTCGGCGGGAAGTATCACGCCGATTGAACCGGTTCAATACCAACACTGAGAAGCCATGTTCGTTGTCCTGACGCGTCTGCTCAGCCTGTTGCCAGTCCTGTTCGGGACGTCGCTGGTGTCGTTTTTCCTAATCAGGCTCGTGCCCGGCGACCCGGCGCTGGCGCTGCTCGGACTCGAGGCGGACGCGGCGGCTATCGCCGCGCTCAGGCAGAAGCTCGCGCTCGACCAGCCGCTCGTGGTTCAGTACCTCTCTTGGCTCGGCAACGTCGTCACCGGCGATTTCGGGCGCTCGATCCAGGGCGGGCGCGAGGTGTTCCCCCTGATGATCGGAGCGCTTGGCCCGACCGCGCTTCTTGCCTTTGCCGCGGTGCTGATCTCGCTGGCGATCGCGCTGCCGGCAGGCATCATTGCCGCCACGAGGCGCAACAGCGCCAGCGATTATCTGGCCTCCCTATTGGCGCTTTGCGGGCTCTCGATGCCGAGTTTTTGGCTGGGTATCCTGCTGATCCTTTGCCTGTCGATCTGGCTGCCGATCCTGCCGTCATCGGGCTACGCCTCGCCGCTGGCAGCGCCAGGCGACTTCCTGCGACATCTTGTGCTGCCGGCGCTGACGCTGGGTGCGGCGCTCGCCGCCGCCACGATGCGCATGACGCGGGCGACGATGCTCGAGGTGCTGCGCAGCGACTATGTCCGCACCGCAAAGGCCAAGGGACTGGCCGAATCCGCCGTTGTGCTGGGCCATGCCCTGCCGAACGCGCAGATCCCGATCATCACTCTGATCGGCATCCAGATCGGCCAACTGCTCGGCGGCGTCGTGATCACCGAGACGGTTTTCTCCTGGCCCGGCATCGGCAAGCTGACCGTCGATGCTATCTTCGCCCGCGACTATCCCGTGGTGCAGGGCGCCGTGCTGCTGACCGCCGTGCTGTTCGTGCTGATCAACTTCATCACCGACCTGATCTACACGCTGGTCGATCCGCGCGTGAGGGTCAGTTGAGCCAGGCGCCCACCCTGGTGCTTACGTCCACGCCGCGCGGGCTGGCGAGAAAGCTTGTCGCCGATCCGCGTTCTGCCACGGGGGTCGTGCTCGTCGGGCTCGCCTTGGTGATGGCGCTCGCTGCGCCGCTGATCGCGACGCATGACCCCAACATTCCCGACTTCATCGCGACGCTCTCGCCGCCCTCGGCCGAGCATCTCTTCGGCACCGACGATCTCGGACGCGATACCTTCTCGCGCGTCATCTATGGCGCGCGCGCGTCGATCCTCGTCGGCGTGCTCAGCGTCGCCGCGGCGTTCATCCTGGGGACGGCAACAGGGCTCGTCGCCGGCTTCTTCGGCGGATGGATCGATGCGCTGATGATGCGCGTGATGGACGTGATCTTCGCGTTTCCGAGCATTCTGCTCGCCCTGGCCATCACCGCCGTGCTCGGCCCGAGCCTGACCAATGCCGTGCTTGCGATCGCGGTGGTCAATCTGCCCGTCTTCGCCCGGATCGCGCGGGCGCAGACGCTGATCGTCGCCCGGCTCGATTTCGTCGAGGCCAGCCGGGCGCTCGGCGCGGGCACGGCGCGAATTCTGTTCCGCACCATCCTGCCCAACATCATGACGCCGGTCATCGTGCAGGGCTCGCTGCTCTTCGCCTCAGCGATCATCACCGAAGCCTATCTCTCGTTCCTGGGGCTCGGCGTTCAGCCGCCGACGCCGACCTGGGGAAACATGTTACGCAATGCCATCGGCTTCCTCGATCTGGCGCCGTGGCTGGCCTGTTTCCCGGGTCTGGCGATCTTCCTGATCGTGCTCGGCTTCAACCTGCTGGGCGACGGGCTGAGGGACAAACTCGACCCGCGCGACGCAGGGCCGACCTAGCCAAAAAAGCCGGCCGTAGAACTTGCCAACAGGGCACTAACCAGAGGACCACCATCATGACGACCACACTTTCCCGCCGCGCCCTGATCGCTTCGCTTGCGGCCACGCCCGCCGCGCTCTCGTCGGGGCTTGGTTTTGCCCAGAGCCCGCGCACGCTGACGATCGGCGTGGTCTCCGACCCGGTGACGCTCGACCCGGCGCTGATGGCCTCGTTCTTCGAACTAGCCGTGGCGTTCAACCTGCACGAGCCGCTGCTGCACATGACGCCGGACATGAAGATCGAGCCCGGCCTCGCCAGCGCCGAGCAGGTCGACCCCGTGGCCTACCGCTTCACTCTGAAGCCGGGCTTGACCTTCCATGACGGCACGGCGCTCGACGCCGCGGCGGTGAAGGCGAATTTCGAGCGCATGCTCGACCCGGCGACCGCCTCGCCGCGCCGGACCGAACTCGGGCCGATCGACACGATCGAAATAGCCGGGCCGCAGAGCTTCACGATCAAGCTCAAGGTGCCCTATGCGCCGTTCCTGCAGGTTGTCGCGGTCCGCGCGGGCATGATGGTCTCGCCGACGGCGGTGAAGGCGCTCGGCGCTGATTTCTCCGCAAAGGCGGTCGGTGCCGGCCCCTACAAATTCGTGTCCTGGACTAAGAATTCCGAGCTGGTGCTGGAGCGCTTCGCCGGCTACTGGCGCGGCCCGGCCTCGATCGAGCGGCTGGTTTTCCGCCCGATCCCCGACGAGACGGTGCGGCTTGCCAATTTGCGCTCGGGCACGATCCAGCTCGTCGATGGCGTGCCGGCGCAGGCGGTTGCTCAATTGTCGCGCGAGGCCAGTGTCACGCTGAAACAGTCGCCGGGCCTGGGCTTCAACGCGTTCTCGCTCAACTGCACGCGCGCACCCTTCGACAATCCGGCCGTGCGGCGCGCCTTCGTGACCGCGATCGATCCGCAGACTGTACTGCGCGCGGTCTATTTCGGCACCGGCAACGTCGCTTATGGCGCGATCCCTCCCTCGATCGGCTGGGCCTATGATCCTGCCTTCGCACCCTATAAGCCCGGCAGCGATGCGGCGAAGAAGCTGCTGGCCGAGGCTAACATCAGCGGACCCGTGCCGGTCTCGATCACCGTGACGAACTCCCCGGCGCAGGTCCGCACCGCGGAGATCCTGCAGGCGCAGGCCAATCAGGCCGGCTTCAAGGTTGAGATCAAGCAGATCGATTCCACCAGCCTCATCACGGTGCTCAGGCAGAAGGATTTCGACCTGTGCATGTCGCCATGGTCGGGCCGGACCGATCCGGACGGCAACATGTTTAACTACTTCACAAAGACCGGCCCGAACAATTTCGCGGGCTACCACAGCGACAAGGTTACGCAGCTTCTCGAACAGGCCCGCGCACTGACGGTCGAAGCGGAGCGCGCCAAGATCTACCGCGAGGCGCAGAACCTCATCGCGCAGGATGCGCCGATGCTGTTCCTCGCGTTCCCGGCGACGCTGCAGGCCTCCGTCAAGGCGCTCGACTGGGTGCAGTACCCGGACGGCAATTTCCAGCTCCAGTTCGCCAAGCTTTCCTGAGCGCGGCACCGGCTTGGTCGCTGCCGGCCCTGTGCCGGCGGCTTATCCGGCACGACGAGGCATGAGTGACATGACCAAGAAAATCCTGCTGGCCGGCGAGAGCTGGACCTCGACCGCGACCCATATCAAGGGCTGGGACCAGTTCCCCTCGGTGACGCATCATCGCGGCGCCGACGATTTCCTGAAGGTGCTGGCCGGCCCGAACTTCGATTTCACCTATATGCTCTGCCATGAGGCGGCCGAGAGCTTCCCAACAAGCGCCGAGGAACTGGCGCAATACGACGCGATAATCCTCAGCGACATCGGCGCCAACACACTGTTGCTGCCGCCTGCAGTCTGGATCCAGTCGAAGCGCTTCCCCAACCGGCTGAAGGCGATCCGCGACTATGTGCTCGGCGGGGGCGGCCTTATCATGGTCGGCGGCTACTACAGCTTCCAGGGCATCAACGGCGCGGCGCGCTACTGCAAGACGCCGGTGGAGGCGGTGCTGCCCGTGACGATGCACCCCTATGACGACCGCATCGAGATGCCCGAGGGCATCGAACCCGTCGCGACAGCGTCGGCGCAGAGTCACCCAGTCATGGCTGGCCTTGGCGGATCGCTCCCCTACATCCTCGGCATCAACGAGGTCATGGCCAGGCCGGGGGCCGACGTCTTGCTGAGCATGCCGGAGGAGGAGGGCGGCCATCCGCTGCTCGTCTGCGGCACGGCCGGCAAGGGGCGCAGCGCGGCTTGGACGACGGATATCGGACCGCATTGGCTGCCGAACGACTTCCTGCAGGCACCGATGTTCCGGACGATGTGGCTGAACCTACTTGGCTGGGTCGCTCGCAGCGGCTGAGCCCGCTTAGACGGTGAGGCCAAGAAGGCTGGCATGTGCCGAGGCGATGCGCCAGCCATCAGGAGTGCGGATCAGTGTCTTGGTCTCGCGCCCCGGAAGCGCCTCGCCCTCGCGTTGGTATTCGGTGTTGGCGGTCGCGACATCGCGGCCATAGGTCGTGATGATGGTGTCGACCAGCACGCGCCGGAACCGTCCGAGCTTGCCGCTACGACGGAAATGCGAGATCGCCCGCCAGCCGCGCAGGTTCTCGCCGACGCCGTAGCGCGTGGTCAGGGCGCTGTTCCAGAACAGTTCCTCCATCACGGGGATGTCATTTTCCTTCAGGGCGCGCTCATAGCGATCGAACACGGCGCGAACCTCCGCGACGACCTCGGGAATATTGATCTCCAGCATGGGATCCAGCTCCGGCAGCGTGCGGTCTCAGGCGGCGAGCGCAATTCCGTCCTTGCGATGATCGGAGGCGCCGTACATGACGCCCCGGTCGTGGTCGACATAAACGATCTGGCAACCGCCGAGCGGCTCGTCTGCCCAGACGGTACGATGACCGCGTGCCGCCAGATCATCGGCGACGGTAGCTGAAATCGTCGGCTCCAGCGACAGATTGCCATCGAAGACGAAGCAGCGCGGCGCGTCCGACGCCTGCTGGTTATCGAGGCCGCGATCGAGCAGCCCGGTCAGAATCTGCAAATGTCCGGTCGCCTGGTATTGGCCACCCATGACGCCCACCGCCCTGACCGGCTTTCCGCCCTTTGCCAGCAATCCGGGGATGATCGTGGGGAACGGCCGCTTGCTTGGTGCGATCGGTCTTGCACGGTTGGGAGCGCGCTGGGCGTCCATGTCGAGGCGCTCAAGCACATCTTCGACACGCTGGTGCGCTCGAACGAGAAACTGCAGGTCGAGCCCAATCTGGCCGAGTCGTGGAAGGCCATCGATGCCACGACCTGGGAGTTCAAGCTGCGCAAGGGCGTCAAGTTCCATGACGGCTCCGACTTCACCGCCGAAGACGTGACCGACGACAGCGGCCGGATTAGCCATCCCCGAACTCGCCGCCCTGATGGCGCAGGAGAAGCCGATCGCCGACTGGGAACGCCCGCTGTTCGACGCGATGCGCTCGGGCGTTGCCGGCAAGGATCCCAACGGCTTCATCCCCGGGCTGGCGCCGCAATTCCCGTTCGAGGCTTTCAAAGAGGAGATGGCGCCAGCCGATCTGCTGCAACGCTACATGTATGGCGCCTCCTTCAACATCAGCGGATTGCGCAGCGGCTATACCGGGCCTGGCACCAAGTCCTTCCTGCTGCCCGACACGGCGACCGCGACTTGCGATCTGCGCGTGATCAGCGAGGTTGGCGCGCAGGACATCATCGCGATCATCCGCCGCCATCTCGATTTGGCCGGTGTCCTGGACATTGCGATCAGGGTGATGGCGGCCTATGACTGGTATGAGACCTCTGTCGAATCCAGCCTGATCCGCGCCACGCTGGCGACGCTCGATGCCTATGACTGCCCCCGCACGATCCGGTGCAGGGTTTCGGCGGCCCTTGGGCGCATTTCGCCAAGGTCCTCGGCATCCCCTCACTGCAGGGCGGCTCTCCGGGCCATGGCGCGCGCTTGGCGACCAGCGATGAGTTCTTGGTGGTCGAGGGCGATGTCGATCTGATCTATGCTTTTGCAGCCGAAGCGTAGCTGGTGACGGCACAATGATCGAGCGCTTCATCCCAAACTTGATCTTTGCGCCGACGTCCGCTTTTGGGCCGGGAGCTAATGTCCGGTTGGGGCGCCAATTGCCCGTCCGAAATGATGGTTGGCATCAATTGGGTTCCGGAACTGGACTCCCCGACAGACTGCTAGCCAGAGCGCTAGTCAGCGCTATTCGGCTAACGCCGCGAGCTTGAGCCGGGCATGACGATGTCGAGCCCAGTCAGTTTGCGCATCGCGACGACAAAGCCGGCCGACAGCAGAAGCACGATCGTGGAGATCGCCAGCACCGTCGGATCGTAGTCGAACTGCAGGGTCTGGAAGATCTCGACCGGCAGGGGCGCCGTGCCGCCGCTGACCAGGAATACACTGACCGGCACGTCGCCGAAGGAGACGATGAAGGCGAAGAAGAAGCCGGAGAACAATCCGGGCTTCAGTGCCGGGACGGTGATGCGCCGGAGCACCCGCCACTCGGTGGCGCCCGCGATGCGCGCAGCATTCTCGTTACGGTCGAGATCGGCCGTGATGACGGAGCCGATCGCGCCGACCGCGTAGGGGACGCAGAAGAAGAGATGGGCGATCACGAGGCCCCAGAAGCGGCCGACGAGATCTAATCCCATCGCCTCCGCCAAGATATTGTAGAACTGCAGGAAGACCACGCCCGTGACAACGAAGGGGATCTGCAGCGGCAGGT